>JAJRZX010000056.1 GCA_024275045.1 Deltaproteobacteria bacterium | reverse complement strand
TCCGGGGCTTATTACAACGGGCATGGAAAAAGAAGCGGATATACACCCGCGCGGGCTCAGCGTAACCCCTGACGGCATTGACGCACTTGTGCAGACACCGGCGGGCTCTGTCTCTGTGACAACAGCCATGAGCGGCAGGTTCAACGTCTATAATATCCTCTCTGCCATAGGCGTATGTGTTGGCCTTGGCATAGGGCGCACTAAAATAGAGAAGGGCATAAGAGAGCTCAGCGGAGTGCCGGGAAGGCTGGAGAGGATTATGCCGCCGGGTGGAGCGGAGCTGCCGTACAGGGTTTACGTGGATTACGCCCATACGCCTGATGCCCTTGAACGCCTGCTCTCAACCGTATCAGAGATGAGCGGAGGCAGGATTGTCCTTGTCTTCGGGTGCGGCGGCAACAGGGACAGGACAAAGCGAGCCGCCATGGGAGAGGCTGCGGCAAGGTACGCAGACCTGATTATACTTACATCTGATAATCCCCGTGATGAGAACCCCGAGTTAATACTTAAAGATATAGAAGAGGGCCTGAGTGGGCTTAAGAAGATAGAGCGCGGAGCCGGTGCAGGGTCTGTCTCCGGTGAGAAGGCGTATATGGTCTGTGTTGATAGAAGAGAGGCCATAGGAGAGGCCGTAGCCCGGGCGCGCCGCGGCGATATAATTCTTGTAGCCGGAAAGGGCCATGAGGATTATCAGATAACAGCCGGGGTAAAGGCCCACTTTGAGGATTCTCTTGAGATAAAGAGGGCTATGGAGGGGGTCTTATGATTACTTTTTCCGAGATAATCGAGGCAACAGACGGTCTTATCTCCAGGCCCCCCGTAGGCAGCGCCTCAGGCATATCCATTGATACAAGGACCCTGAAGCCCGGGGATCTTTACATAGCCATAAAAGGAGCCAATTACGATGGCTCCAGGTTCTGTGAGGAGGCTTTCAGCAAAGGGGCCTCTGCCGTCATGGTGCAGCAGGGGCGCATGGCCATCAGCCACGGTCTTGGTCTGGTATTCATGGTAAAGGATACGGTAAGGGCCCTTGGAGACATTGGTGCCTTTATGAGGCGTAAATTCAAGACCCCCCTTGTGGCCGTTGCCGGCAGCACAGGCAAGACAACGACAAAAGAGATGATAGGCGCCATACTTGCCCGTGACCGCTCAATACTTAAGACAGAGGGCAATAAGAACAACCTCATAGGTCTGCCCCTTACGCTTACGGGGCTTAACGGCGGGCAGAGCGCCGCTGTGGTGGAGCTTGGCATAAGCGGGCCCGGGGAGATGGAGAGGCTTGCCGGTATAGCCGCGCCTGATGTAGCGGTAATTACCAATATCGGCAGGGCTCATCTTGAGAACTTCGGCAGTATTGAGGCCATAGCCGCGGAAAAGGGATTATTATACAAGCTGGCAGGGCCTGCATGCGTAAAGGTAGTTAACATAGACGACCCTCTGGCCGTAAGGGCCGCGGACCTGCCTGCTCTCAGACGCTCGGGCCGTGAGTTCGTTACCTTCAGCACCGGCCGCGTGGCTGATGTGCGTCTTGTTGAGGAGAAAAAAATCGGCGGCCTTGACGGCGTGCTCGTAACCTTTGATGTGCGCGGACAGGTCTTTGACGTACGCCTTGGGGTACCCGGGCTCTTTAACGTGGTAAACGCCCTTGCCGCCATAGCCGCGGTACTGCCGCTTGGTGTTTACCTTGATGATATCCGCGAGGGGCTTGAGTCTTTCAGTGGTCTTGGCGGCAGGATGGAGGTGACGGATACGGGGTTTATTACTCTTATTGACGATACTTACAACGCGAACCCTGATTCTCTCTCAGCGGCATTAGAGACCCTTGAGGGCACAGGCGGGAGAAAGGTAGCCGTAATCGGAGAGATGTGTGAGCTTGGCGAGGCCGCGGTCCGCGCCCACCGCGAGGCAGGGGCCCTTGTGGCGAACCTCGGCATAGATGTGCTTGTAGGCGTTGGAGGTCATGCGGCGGATCTTGTCCTTGGGGCCATAGGCGCGGGCATGGCGGATAAGAGTATATTTGTTTTTGAAGAAAAAAACGCGGCACTCTCGGCGCTTCGTACTCAGATACTTAGAGAAGGAGACCTGGTGCTTGTAAAGGGCTCAAGGTCAGCTGGGCTTGAGTTTATAGCCAGGGGGCTAAAATCTGAGAGAGACGCCTCTTGCGAGGCAATAGGTTAAGAAGACATGTTCTATCATTTTTTATTTCCTCTTGCAGAGTACCATACGATATTTAATGTATTTCAATACATTACGTTCCGTACAATATACGCCGCCGTAACTTCTCTGGTACTTAGTTTTGTGCTTTGGCCTTATCTGATAAGAAAACTTAAGGTCCTAAAAGTTGAGGACGTTGTTCGAACTGACGGCCCCCCCACACACGCCTGCAAGGAGGGTACCCCTACAATGGGAGGGGCCATAATACTTCTTGTGGTACTTATCAGCGTAGTGCTCTGGGGTAATTTTTCGAACTCATTCGTATGGCTGCTGCTCTTTGTTACCGTGGCCATGGGGGTAATTGGTTTTATTGATGACCTTAAAAAGGTTAGACAGAGGAACAAAAAAGGACTGAGCGGCAGGGTTAAGTTCGGGTCGCAGTTAATTGTGGCCCTCTGCGTAGCCGTATTTTTATACGCTGCGGGTTTTGATACGGTTGTGACCATACCGTTTTTTAAGTACGCGGGCTTTGATATGGGCTTTTTGTACATACCCTTTGTCATGCTGGTAATCGTGGGCACCTCAAACGCCGTTAACCTTACGGACGGCCTTGACGGGCTTGCAATAGGGCCAATGATTATATCCATGGCCACGTACATGCTCCTTGCCTACATAACGGGTCATGTGAAGATAGCCTCATATCTGCAGATTATTCATGTCTCCAGCGCTGCTGAGATTACCGTATTTGCAGGGGCTATTGTTGGGGCAAGCCTTGGTTTCTTGTGGTTCAACACATACCCCGCGCAGGTCTTTATGGGGGATGTGGGTTCCTTGTCCCTTGGCGGAGCCCTTGGCACAATAGCGGTGATGACAAAACAGGAGGCCCTGCTTCTTATCGTTGGAGGTATATTCGTAGTAGAGGCCCTCTCGGTAATGTTTCAGGTGGGTTCATTTAAACTTACGGGCAAAAGGGTCTTTGCCATGGCCCCCATACACCACCACTACGAGTTAAAGGGCTGGGCAGAGCCCAAAATCATTGTAAGGTTCTGGATAATATCCATAATACTGGCGCTTATAGCCGTAAGTACACTGAAGTTAAGGTAGATGTTGTGATTGAGAGCAGCGGGGATACAGGGATGATGGAGAGCGGCTCTGGCAGGAGACAGAGCAGGGTTGTTGGTCATGGTTCGGGCCCCTCAGAGGCCCTTGCCGGACGAAAGGCCCTTGTCGTGGGCCTTGGCCTTACGGGCCGCTCCGTAGCCCGCTTTCTTGCCGGACACGGCGCTATTGTAAAGGCCACGGATAGTAGAGAGAAAGAAGTGCTTACAGGCACAGAGGCCCTTACTGAGATGGGTGTTGATATACGCGCCGGAGGTCTCAGGTGCGAGGATTTTTTAAGCGCTGATCTCATTGTCATAAGCCCCGGTGTACCTGCCTCACACCCTCTGCTTGCCGGTGCAAGGGAGCGCGGCATAGAGGTCATCGGCGGGCTGGAGCTTGCGTCCCGCTTTATACATGTACCCATAATAGCGGTAGTGGGAACAAACGGAAAATCAACGGTAACCTCTCTTATAGGCGAGGTCCTTGAGGCGTCGGGACGAAGTGTCTTTGTGGGCGGTAATATCGGCACACCCGTTGTTGATTATTTTTTAAGCGTCCCGCAGGCCGATATATGCGTACTTGAGGTAAGCAGTTTTCAGCTTGAGACCATTGTTGAGTTCAGGCCGCATATAGCCCTGCTTTTAAATATTACGGCTGACCACCTTGAGAGATACAGCGGTTTTGATGAGTACGCCGCCGTAAAATTCAGGGTCTTTGATAATCAGAGCAGCGGTGATTATGCCGTAGTGAATGCAGCCGACCCTCTTATCGGCAGCGAGGTGCTCTACGGCGCGGCGCGCAGGCACGGCGATGCACTTCGCATACCCTTTAACTGCCCCGCAGGCGCAGAGGAGGGGGTGTACTCTGAGGGGCAGAATATAAGATTAAACTTCAAGGGACTCTCCGAGACCTATGCCGTGGAAGGTAGGGGCCTTAGAGGGGTTCATAACATGGAGAACGCCATGGCCGCCGTCACCGCGCTGCGCCTCCTGGACGTAAGTCCTGAGGACATATTAAAGGGGCTTCGAAGCTTTAGCGGCTTAAGGCACAGGATGGAGTTTGTGCGCGTCCTTCGCGGCGTTACTTTTGTAAATGACTCAAAGGGCACCAATACCGGGGCCCTTATGATGGCTCTACGCAGCACCGAGGGTCCTGTGGTTCTTATCGCGGGGGGCAGGGACAAGGGCGGTGATTACGGCGTGCTCTCTCAGATTGTGGCAGAGAAAGTCCGCCTTTTAATCGGACTTGGCGAGGCCGGGGAGAGGCTCAGGGAGGCTTTTTCGGGTATTACGGAGGTAAGGCTTGTCTCTTCCATGGAAGAGGCCGTAGAGACGGCTGCCTGTGAGGCCCGCTCCGGCGAGACAGTGCTGCTCTCACCGGCGTGCTCGAGCTTTGATATGTTCAGGGATTATAAAGAACGGGGCGCACGCTTTACGGCCCTTGTGCGCGCACTGGATTAAGGTACAGAGGAAGCAGAATATGGCGGTGCTTAAGATAGGTGATACGGACAGGTTTCTTGTGCTATCAGCGCTGGCGCTCTTTGTAATGGGTGTGGTGATGGTATATTCCACAAGTTATATCGTGGCCATAAACCGATTTGGTGACGAGTTTTTCTTCATTAAAAAGCATCTCACCTATGCCTTTATAGGGCTTGTCATGTTTGTGGCGGCCTCAAGAATACCTTATACAATTTACGGCAAGCTCGTATACCCTATTCTTCTCCTTGCTCTTGTACTCATACTTTTTATATATGTTCCGGGTTTTGGCTTTAAGGCAGGGGGTGCGCGGCGGTGGGTTCATCTTGGCCCTCTGGCCTTTCAGCCCTCTGAGCCCGTCAAACTTGCCGTAGTTGTCTTTCTTGCCTACTCACTCTCAAGGAAGGCCGAGAGGATAAAGGATTTTTATTTTGGATTTTTGCCTAACGTTATTATTCCGGGTGTCTTTATCGCCCTCATACTCATGGAGCCCGACCTTGGCACGGCCCTTACTCTCTCTGCCCTTGTGCTTATCATGAGTTTTGCCGGAGGCGTAAGGCTTCGCTACCTGCTGGGGCTCTTTGTGCCCGCTGTACCGGTCTTGATTTATGTAGTGGAAAAGCATCCCTATATGCTCAAAAGGCTTCTCATATTCATGGACCCCTGGAAGGATTCTCTTGGGGCGGGTTTTCAGATGGTGCAATCTTTTCTTGCCTTTGGCTCAGGCGGGGTAACGGGCGTGGGTCTTGGCGAGGGTATGCAGAAGCTTTTTTTCCTGCCGGAGGCGCATACGGACTTCATTCTCTCGGTTATCGGCGAGGAGCTTGGCCTTGCAGGCGTGGGGCTTGTTATTGTTTTTTATGTGGTCTTTCTTGTATCGGGGATAAATATAACGCTTAAGGCAAAGGATTTATTCGGCACTTACCTTGCCCTTGGGCTGACTGTAATGGTCTCCATGCAGGCGGCAGTAAATATGGCCGTTGTAATGGGCTTGCTGCCCCCAAAGGGCCTTACGCTGCCCTTTATCAGTTACGGCGGAAGCTCTCTTATAATAAACATGATAGCCGTAGGCATCTTGCTGAACATATATATAAAAAACGCCGAGGAGGCGTCATGATTGATAAAACAATAAAGGTGAAGGATTGAAGTTTGTCATGACAGGCGGCGGCACAGGTGGGCATCTGTTCCCTGCCATAGCCCTTGCCGAGGAGCTCAAAAGACGGAGCGCTTCCGTTGAGGTGGAGTTTATCGGCGCAAAAGGCGGCCTTGAGGAGAAGGTAATCCCCAGGTACGGGTACGGTCTTACTCTTCTTAATGTAGAGGGGCTGAAGGGGGCGCGGGGTCTTAAGCGGGGTCTGGCCATATTTAAGGCCGCAGCGGCAACTCTTCGCGCCATAAAGATACTTAGAAGGCTTCGTCCCGATGGTGTTATAGGCAGCGGGGCATACTCATCGGCCCCGGTTGTGGCGGCGGCAAGGCTTCTTGGGATAAAGACGGCCATAATGGAGCAGAACGCCATGGCGGGCCTTACGAACAGGATACTGGGCCATGTAGTTGACAGGGTGTATACGGCCTTTCCAGAGGCAGGAGAGTTTTTTCCGCAGAAAAAGATACTTCTCGCAGGTAACCCCATGAGAGGGGAGATACTTGAGAGGGCCGCCCTTGTACGCGGTTCCGCTAAGAGGGTAAGGCCATGCGGCAATGGCAAAAAATTCACCGTACTTATATTTGGCGGCAGTCAGGGCGCGACAGCCATAAACGCGGCCTTTCTAGATGCCACGGAGTACCTTACGGATATCTGGGAGAACCTGGAGGTTATTCACCAGACAGGGGATAAGGGTTACTCCTTTGTAAGGAAGGCATATGAGAGAAAAAAACTTAACGTGCGCCTTTACAGGTTTATAGACTCAATGGCAGAGGCGTATGCCTCTGCGGACCTTGTGGTCTGCAGGGCCGGGGCCACGTCCATAGCGGAGATAACGGCATTCGGGCTGGTATCCATTCTCGTGCCCTATCCCTTTGCCTCTGATAATCATCAGGAGGTGAACGCACGATGTCTGGTGCGCTCTGGCGGGGCGGTGATGATACCGCAGGAGAAGCTTACAGGCAGGTCTCTTGCAGATAGTATCAGGTCTTTTTACGAGAACCCCGGTGAACTTGGAGAGGCCAAGAAAAAGGCGCTTGGTTTTGGAAGAGTGAACGCGGCAACGGTTATTGTAGATGATTTTATGAATCTTCTCAGGGTAAAGGGTGCTTTTAACCTCCAGGAAACAACTTAACTTTAATACGCAAGCGAGGCTCCATAGATGTACAGGGGAAGAATAAAGAGAATTCATTTTGTAGGCATTGGCGGGTCCGGCATGAACGGTATAGCCGAGGTGCTCCTGAATATGGGGTATGAGGTTACTGGCTCTGATATCGCAGGTTCCGCCGCGGTAAAGAGGCTCATTGAGCTTGGCGCCTCAGTGCATATCGGGCACAGAAAAGAAAACGTCAGCGCTGTGCAGTGCGTTGTGTACTCATCGGCCATTAATAAGAGTAACCCCGAGCTTGTTGCGGCCTCTGAGCTTAATATCCCCATAATTCCCCGTGCGGAGATGCTCGCAGAGCTCATGCGCATGAAGTACGGCATTGCCATAGCAGGCACGCACGGCAAGACAACCACTACCTCGCTCATAGCCGCCATACTTGCCCTTACAGATGTGGACCCCACCGTGGTAACAGGTGGCAAGCTTAACAGCATTGGGGCCAACGCCCGTCTCGGCAAGGGCGATATACTCGTAGCCGAGGCAGATGAGAGCGACGGGAGTTTTCTTAAACTTACGCCAACCATGGCTGTTGTCACAAGCATTGACCGTGAGCACATGAACCATTACCAGAGCATGGAAGATGTCTATGATACATATATCGGTTTTATGAACAAGGTGCCTTTTTACGGCGTAAATATATTATGCCTTGATCACCCGGTGATTCAGGGGCTGCTGCCCTCTGTATCAAGACGGGTCACTACCTACGGGCTTGCGGCCCAGGCTGATGTGCGAGGCGCGAACCTCACTTACGAGGGCATGTGTACTTCTTTTGATCTATTTTTCCGCGGTAAAGAGCTGGGGCATCTAACCCTGCAGCTTCCGGGAGCACATAATGTACAGAACGCCCTTGCCGCCGCTGCCGTGGCCCTGGAGCTTGATATAGATTTTGAGGTTATCAGAAAGGGCCTTCAGTCTTTTTCCGGCGTTGAGCGCAGGTTCCATGTACGGGGAATTATTGGCGGTGTTACGGTAATAGACGATTACGGTCACCACCCCGAGGAGGTAAAGGCCGTGCTTCGCGGTGCCAAGGAGAGTTTTAAAAAAAGGATAGTCGCTGTATTTCAGCCCCACAGGTACTCAAGGACTTCTGATCTATTTAAGGATTTTTTATCTGCCTTTAATGATGTGGATAAACTCGTTGTTACTGATATCTATGCCGCTGGAGAAGAACCCATAGAGGGCATAAACGGCCACACCCTTTATGAGGCCATCAGGGAGCACGGGCACAAGGATATTACATATATCAAAGACGTTTCCGATGTGCCGGCGCACCTGCTGAGTGTTGTTAAAAGCGGCGACCTTGTCTTAACCCTTGGCGCAGGCGATGTCTGGAAGGCCGGCACCGGATTTTTGGAGCTGCTCAAGAGCGAGGACGACAAAAGGCATCTCAAGGTACTGTGAATGAAGAACAAGAACTTATCACGGCAGTATCCGCTCATATTTGTTGAGCGTTTTAAGGGCAGAATTCTCTTTAAGACCCCAATGGCGGATTATACCTCTTTTGGCATAGGCGGGCCCGCTGATGTTATGGCCTTTCCAGTGGACGAGAATGATCTCAAGGAGATACTGAGTTTTGCCGTATCCAAGAAGTTTCCCTTTATCATAATGGGGCTTGGTACGAACCTGCTTGTAAGGGACGGTGGGTATCGAGGGATAGTTATTAATATGCGGGAAGGGTTAAAGGATATTATCTGGCAGGACGGCAATGCCACGGCCATAGTGGGCGCAGGTGTTAGAACCCCTGTGTTCGCGGCGCAGTGCGCTGAGCACGGCCTTACGGGCATGGAGTTTGCCGCTTCCATACCCGGCTCCATGGGCGGGGCGGCGGTGATGAACTCCGGGGCCTATGGCAGGGACATGAGTTATGTCATGGACGGCGTTGAGGTGATGAGCCGTAAGGGGGCGAAGAAGTTTCTGCCCGCAACAAAGATGGACCTTGCCTACAGATCCTCAAATATAAGCGCTGATACTGTTGTTACAAAGGTTCACGTCAGGCTTGGAAGAGACGAGCCCGCTAATATTAAGAGCAGGATAAAAGAGTTTGTGGAGAGAAGAAAAAAGACAACGGCTACAATCGCTCCCGCTAACGCAGGCTCCATATTCAGAAACCCCGAGGGCGTGGCCGCGGGCAGGTTAATCGAGGAGGCGGGTCTAAAGGGGAGGCGTGAGGGTGGGGCGGAGGTCTCGGAGATACACGCTAATTATATAGTTAATAACGGCCGCGCAAGGGCCTCTGATGTCTTGAGACTTATGGCCCTTGTGCGCGACAGTGTATACAGCAGGTCCGGAGTTCTGCTTGAGCCGGAGATAAAAGTAGTTGGAGAGGATGGATAATGTACGGAGCCCTGTTGGTGGATAGATGAGCGCTTTTATTGGCAAGAAGATAGCCGTGCTTATGGGCGGCAAATCTGCCGAGCGTGAGATATCGCTTCGAAGCGGCGCCGTTGTATTAAAGGCACTTCTGGAGGCGGGTTATAATGCCATGGAAATAGACGCAGGTAAGGATGTTTTTACGGAGCTTCGCGCCGCAGGCGTTGAGGCCGTCTTTATCGCCCTTCACGGCGGGGACGGCGAGAACGGCTCGATTCAGGGAGGTCTTGAGGTTATGGGGCTGCCCTATACAGGTTCCGGGGTACTGGCAAGCGCGCTCTGTATGGATAAGATAACCGCCAAGAAGCTCCTGCTCTTAAACGGAGTGCCAACGCCGGCATTTAGCGCCGAGGTTACGCCCGGAGGAGTAAAGGGGCTTAGATACCCCCTTATTGTAAAACCGGCTGCCGGGGGCTCTACTCTGGGGCTTACTCTTGTAGTAGATGAGGCCGGCCTTGAGGAGGCGCGTTTAAGGGCCGCGAAGTTTGGCGGCGCCGTGCTTGCTGAGGAGCGCATTACAGGCAGAGAAGTTAGCGTATCCATACTTAACGCCGCGGCGCTGCCCATAGTGGAGATATTCACAGAGGGCGGGCTTTATGATTATGAGGCCAAGTACACGGCCGGCGGTGCGGCGTTTCAGGTACCGGCAGCCCTTACCGATGACCTGCGCCAGCGCGTAACCTCTATTGCCCTAAAAAGCTACTCTACTCTTGGGTGCAGGGGCGGGGCGCGTGTGGATATATTAATAGACAGGGAGAATAATCCCTTTGTACTTGAGGTTAATACTTGTCCCGGGCTTACGGAGAGGAGTCTGCTGCCAATGGCCGCCTCCGAGGCCGGGCTTACTTACAGGGACCTTATAGTGGAGATGCTCGAAGGGGCCTCCACGGAGAGCGCCTCTGATGAGAAAGAGTGCTGTTAAGAAAAAAAAGAGAAGCAACAGGAGGCGCAGGGAGCCTTTTGTCAAAAGGGCAGCGCGCCGCGTAGCCGTAGCCGCAAAGGTGGTGGTAGCGATGGTCCTTGTGGTCTTTATCGGATACGGCTCGTGGTGGTTATACGGCAAGGCCATTACAACAGAGGAGCTGGCCGTGAGGCACCTTGCCGTAACAGGGGCGCTCCGCACTCAGCCCCGTGAGATTATAAGGCTATCGGGTATTAGAGAGGGGCAGAATATATACTCCTTTTCCGCGGGAGAGGTAGAGCGGATGATAGAAGAGAATCCCTGGGTGCTCAGCGCGGCCGTAAAACGGAGACTGCCGGGCACGGTAAAGATTGTGATTAAGGAGAGGCGGCCCGTGGCCATTGTTCAGATGAGAGACCTCTTTGTTATGGATAGCGAGGGCACGGTATTTAAGAAACTCGATTCAGGAGAGAGGCTTGACCTGCCTCTTGTAACCGGGCTCAGCAAAGAGATGGTGGAGAACGAGGGCGCTCTCATGAGCTCATTTATGAGGCTTTTTACCCTTCTGGAGGAGAGGAAAGGCTTTAATCTTGATAATGTATCGGAGATTCACTGCGACGCCACCTATGGTTTTACCCTTCATACTCTTGGCAGCGGCCTTAAGGTAGAGCTGGGCAGCTCTCGATTTGAGGCCGGTCTCAGGCTTTTTGATAGAGTACGGAGCATGAAGAAGGAGACCTTACGGGGCGCGGTGGCCGTGGATGTGCGAAGGGCCGGAGAGGCGCTTGTGAAGTATGATCACGATGTGGCAAAGAGGGGGAGACGAGTTTAGATGGCTAAGAATGAGAATATAATCGTGGGCCTTGATATAGGCACTACAAAGATATGCGCCATAGCCGGAGAAAAGACCGCCGATGGTCTTGAGATAATCGGCATCGGCACCCAGCCCTCAAAGGGGCTTAGAAAGGGTGTGGTGGTAAATATCGAGAGCACCGTACAGTCTATAAAGGAGACCATCAAAGAGACGGAGCTCATGGCCGGGTGCGAGATAAACAAGGTCTTCTGCGGCATAGCCGGGGGACATATCCGCGCCTTTAACAGCCACGGCGTAATCGCCGTTAAGAGCCGCGAAATTACCCGCGCCGATATAGACCGCGTTATAGAGGCGGCTCAGGCCGTAGTTATTCCCCCAGATAGAGAGGTCATACACGTTATACCGCAGGAGTACATCGTAGATGACCAGTGCGGTATAGAGGACCCGCTGGGCATGATAGGCACAAGGCTGGAGGTAAAGGTCCATATTGTAACGGCCGCGGTCACATCCGCTCAGAATATTATTAAATGCGCCAATAAGGCAGGGCTAGATGTTGATGATATTGTCCTGCAGCAGCTTGCGAGCAGCGAGGCCGTGCTTCTTCCCGATGAGAAGGAGATAGGCGTTGTCCTTGTGGACATAGGGGGCGGCACAACGGATATCGCTCTTTATCATAACGGAACCATTAAATACACCACCGTAATCTCCCTTGGAGGCAATCAGGCCACAGGAGATATCTCCGTGGGTCTGCGCACACCGGTGAGTGTGGCCGAGGGTATTAAAAAAGAGTACGGCTGCGCCATGACCGCGATGGTAGGAAAAGACGAGACCATAGAGGTGCCTACCGTGGGCGGCGGTAAGGCGAAACGCGTCTCAAGGTTCATGCTCTGTGAGATTTTAGAGCCCCGCATGGAGGAGTTATTCGAGCTTGTAAATAGAGAGATCGTAAAGTCCGGGTACGATGCCCTTATCTCATCGGGCATTGTCATAACAGGGGGCACCTCCGCCATGGAGGGGGCAGTGGAGCTGGCGGAGCAGGTATTTAACCTGCCCGTAAGAAAAGGCACCCCAAGGGGCGTGCTGGGCCTTGCCGATATTGTGAAGAACCCCATGTACTCAACAGGCGTGGGCCTTGTGCAGTTTGGTACGAGAAAGGTGAGCAGCCCGCATTTTCCCCAGAAGGGAGACAATGTCTTTAATAAACTTACCTCAAGGATGCGGGGCTGGGTAAAGGAGTTTTTTTAGCGTAGATTTTTTTAATACTGGTTATGAGACTCGTGATGAAGTGCGCAAAGGTTTATTAGATAGAGGGTTTTATCTTAGATAACGAGGAGGCGGAGATGACTTTTACAAAGGACGGGCAGATGGATATCAGTTTTGATGAGGGGTTTAACGCCGGCGCTAAACTCAAAGTCATAGGCGTGGGGGGGTGCGGCGGCAACGCCGTAAATACCATGATTGACTTTGGGCTGCAGGGCGTTGAGTTTCTGGCGGCCAATACAGACGCTCAGGCCCTTGATAAATCCGGGGCAGGGGTGAAGATACAGATAGGCACTACCCTTACAAAAGGGCTTGGCGCAGGTGCAAGCCCCGATGTTGGGAGAAACGCGGCCATTGAGTCCCGCGATACCTTGCTTGACAGCCTCACAGGCGCGGACATGGTCTTTATCACCGCGGGCATGGGCGGGGGTACAGGCACGGGTGCAAGCCCGGTTATCGCAGAGATAGCAAGGGAGACAGGGGCCTTAACCGTAGCCGTAGTTACAAAACCCTTTGCCTTTGAGGGTACAAAAAAGATGCGTCAGGCAGAGGAAGGGCTTGCCAAACTCACGGAGATGGTGGATACGGTGATAACCATACCCAACCAGAGGCTGCTCTCCGTATCGTGCAAGAACACCACCCTTGCCGATGCCTTTAAGAAGGCCGATGAGGTGCTGCTTCAGGCCGTAAAGGGCATCTCCGATGTCATTACAGTACCGGGCCTTGTGAACGTGGACTTTGCCGATGTGCGCACCATTATGTGTGATATGGGCCAGGCCCTTATGGGCAGCGGCACAGGCAGCGGCGAGGCTCGTGCGCAGGACGCGGCGAGAAAGGCCATCTCATCACCGCTCCTTGAGGACATCTCCATTAGCGGCGCCAAAGGCGTGCTGCTGAATATTACAGGCTCGTCTGATCTCAGTATCCATGATGTAAACGAGGCCTCAAGCCTTATACACGAAGAGGCCCATGAGGACGCTCACATCATCTTCGGCGCTGTTATAGACGACACCATGGGCGATGAGGTACGCGTTACGGTTATTGCCACAGGGTTTGGCGAGGCCGCGGAAGAGGCCCTGCCCACACCGGTTGACCATATCCCGGCGGCGCGTGTAATTGCCGAGAACCTTGATGTGCCAACAGTAATACGTCAGGACAAGGTAAAGTCCATCAGCTTTAACTCAGGTGAGATAAAGAGGCTTGGCCAGTACGCCGGGCATAAGACCGATGATGAGGATATCTACGATACCCCCACGTTCCTTCGTAAACAGGCGGATTAGGCCTTTTAGGGCGAAGGACGTTTCGGTACTTAAAAAGCGGTCTCAAGTTACGGGCCGCTTAAGAGAGTTTATTATATAAGGAGATTGGTATTACAGGCTTGGCAGGAGGGCAGTCAATACAAGCGCTTCGCCTTCTTGTCGTTTTCAAGGCAGAGACCCCCCATGGGACGATTTGTTTCCTTCCCTGAACCCGCCGCGCTCTACCCCAGAGGCAGAGTCGGCCCGCCGGATTAAAAACCTTCCAATCAGGTAACAAACCTGGCCTTTTGTTTTTTCCAGAGAGACCCCCGAAAGGGGGTCTCTGCCTTGATAAGTCTTTTTGTTTTATGTGATAATATATATATGTGTACGGTTATATCCTTGAGGCGTTGGACCGGGCCATTTGTCCGGGCCGCGGCGGTGCGCGTCTCTTGTGAATAGCGTAAAAAATAAAGGAGTAGAGGGCCATAATAAGCTGGAAACTAAAGGAAAAGACAAGAAAGCTGCTTGCCCTTGAAGAGGGAGGCGTGAGAAAAGACCCGGGCGGGCGTATAAGCGTGGCCCTGGTATACCCAAATCTCTACTCACCTGCCATGAGCAACCTTGGCTTTCAGACTATTTACAGGCTCCTTAACTCCATGGACGGGGTGCTGGCGGAGCGTGCCTTCTTGCCTGAAAAAGAAGATTTACGCGAGTACGAAGACTCCCGCACTCTGCTCTTTACCCTGGAATCAGAGCGGCCCTTAAGGGACTTTGATATCATCGCCTTCTCACTCTCTTTTGAGGAGGATTATCTTAATATCCCTCTTATACTGCGTCTCGGGGGTATCCCTCTGTTCTCCGCAGAGCGCGGTGAGGGTTCGCCCTTAATACTTGCAGGCGGCATCGCGCCATCGCTGAACCCGTGGCCCATCTCGAACTTTATGGATCTATTTCTCCTTGGAGAGGCCGAGGGCGCTCTTGAGGAGTGTATGGGTTTATACAAGCGTGCAGCAGAGGAGGGTACCGTAAAAGAGGCGCTCTTAAAGACCCTTGATGCCTTGGAGTTTACCTTTATCCCCACTCTCTATGAGACGGAGTACAGCGAGAAGGGCTTAAAGGCCATTAATCCGGGTAAAGGCGTGAAGCCCGTGGTAAGGGCTAAAAAAAACATGGACCTCAGCAATTTCGTCATACCGGAGAACTTTATCCGCACTCCCCTTGGTGCCTTTAAGGATGCCTCGCTTATAGAGATAGAGCGTGGATGCGGCAGGGGGTGCAGGTTCTGCGCTGCGGGTTTTGTATGTCTACCGGAGAGAGAGCGAGAATCGGAGCGGGTTATGGAGGCGGTGCGCGCAGGGGCCTCAAGAGGCAAGGTGGGGCTCGTTGGAACAGCGGTCTCGGATTACTCCTGTCTTAACGCCGTTGTTGAAGAGGGAGTAAAGGCAGGGGCCACCGTAACCCTTAGCTCACTTCGCCTTGATGTGCTTGATAAGGAAAAACTGGCGCTCCTTAAACAGTCAGGGTACAGAACAGTAACCCTTGCACCGGAGGCAGGTTCAGAGAGGATGAGGGATGTTATCAATAAGGGGCTTACCGAGGCTGATATTCTCGGGTCTGTGGAGATGGTGCGCGAGGCGGGTTTTGGAAAGCTGAAGTTATATTTTTTATTCGGGCTGCCTGCGGAGACCGATGAGGACGCCTCTGCCATAGTGGACCTTGTAACGGGCATACACGAGCTCTCAGGCCGCGCCGAGATTACCATTAGCCTTAATCCTTTTATACCAAAACCCTTTACGCCCTTTCAGTGGTGCGCCTTTGAGTCCGAGGTCGTGCTTAAGAGACGGCTTGGGATTATCAAAAAAGGGCTGCGCCCCCTTAAGGCAGTAAGGCTTAAGTCCATGCCCCTGAAGGCGGCCTTTTTTCAGGCTTATATGGCGCGCGCAGACGCGCGTGCAGGGGAGATAATAGCTGAGGCCGCGGAAATAGGCCTAAGGCGCTCTGTAAAAAAAAGACAGACCTTTATGGAGCGCTCTGTTTACAGAGAGTGGGGTAGGGACGAGGTTCTGCCCTGGGATATCGTGGATTTTGGGGTTACAAAAAAATACCTCTGGTCTGAGTACGAGAGGGCTGGAGCAGGGCTCTTTACCGGGCCCTGTCTGCCCGGATGCAGCAGGTGCGGCGTATGTCCGCCGGTTGCCCATTAAGGGATTTTCGTAAAAAAGGAGATTATTGAATATAGATGGATAGAGTTGATATTAAAGAGTTTTTGCCACTTGTAAGAAGACCCTCAAGGTATATTGGCGGTGAGGTTAACTCCATTAAAAAAGACCTCTCCGCGGTATCGCTGAGATACGCCCTTGCCTTTCCCGACAGCTACGAGGTGGGCATGAGCCACCTTGGCATGCAGATACTCTATCAGACGCTTAACGCGGTACAGGAGATTGCCTGCGAGCGTGTCTTTGCCCCGTGGACGGATATGGAGGCACTGCTCCGCGAGAAAGACCTTCCGCTTACTACCCTTGAGTCGGGCCTTGCGCTTGGGGATTTTGATATTATTGGTTTTTCCCTTCAGTACGAGCTCTCTTACACAAATGTGCTAATGATGCTTGACCTTGGAGGTCTGCCTTTTTACAGCAGGGATAGGAGCGAGGGACACCCCTTTGTCTTTGGCGGCGGCCCCCTTACCTGTAACCCCGAGCCTGTGGCTGATTTTTTTGATGCCTTTTTACTTGGAGACGGCGAGGAGGCGGCCGTGGAGATGGCCCTTGTGGTAATGGAGGGACGTAAAAAAAACCTGGAAAGGGCCGAGATTCTAAAAAACCTTGCCGCCATAAAGGGTGTTTATGTGCCCTCGTTTTTTGATGTTACCTATAATGAGGATAATACGGTAAAAGAGGTCAGGCCCCTTGTGCCTGAGGCAGGCACCGTGCAGAGAAGAATTGTCATGGATATGGACAGCCATAAACCCGTGCGCCCCATCGTGCCCTTTACGGAGACTATTCACGACAGGGTGACAGTGGAGATAAACAGGGGCTGCACGCGGGGGTGCAGGTTCTGTCAGGCGGGTATGATATACAGGCCCATAAGGGAGCGAAGCCCTGCCGTGGTAATGGAGATTATAGATAAGGCCCTTGCGAATACTGGTTACGATGACGTATCCCTGCTTAGTCTCAGCGCGGGTGACTATAGCGCCATTGAGCCCCTGATGCAGGGGCTTATGAAGGGTTTTGTACGTAAGAGAATAGCCTTGTCCCTGCCTTCTCTTCGGGTAGGCACCCTTGGGACCGCCCTTGCCTCTGAGATAAAAAAGGTGAGAAAAACAGGTTTTACCCTTGCCCCCGAGGCAGGCACCGAGAGGCTCCGTTCTGTGATAAACAAGGGCATAACCGAAGAAGACCTGCTGCAGGCAGTGCGCGAGGTCTTTGCCCTTGGGTGGAAGTCCATAAAGTTATACTTTATGATAGGGCTTCCAACGGAGACCGAGCAGGACGTACTTGAGATTGCCGAGCTTGCACGCCGCGTAAAACTTGCGGCAAAGTCAGTGCGCAAGGGCGGACGCGGCGGGGTTCGTATAAGCGTAAGCGTATCGTCCTTTATCCCAAAACCCTTTACCCCTTTTCAGTGGGCGCCTCAGGTGGACCCGGTAAGACTGAGGTCTTTACAGGGTATGCTTAGAAAAAGACTCCTCGGGCAATCCATTGACTTTAAGTGGCATGACCCTATGATGAGTAAACTTGAGGGTATCTTTGCCCGCGGTGACCGCAGGCTTGGAGCTGTAATTATGCGGGCCTTTCAAAAAGGCTGCAGGTTTGACGGATGGGGGGAAAAGTTTAATTACACTCTCTGGGATGAGGCCCTTGGCGAGCTTGCTATAGACGCGAAGTTTTATACCTCCAGAAAAAGAGAGCGCGAAGAGGTCTTTGCCTGGGACCACCTCTCAACAGGGGTGGAGAAGGGGTTTTTGTACGACCAGTACGAGAAGTCTCTTGCCGCCAAAGAGACACCGGATTGCCGCGACTCCGCCTGTCCGCTATGCGGTGTATGCGACTTTAAAGAGGTAAAGAACATTATCACTGATAATGCAGTGCCGCCCCCTGCTCCCGTGAGGGCGGCAGAGAACCTGCCCTCGTACAAGGTGCGGCTGGGGTTTTCCAAGAGAGGGGATCTGAGGTTTCTTGGCCACCTTGAGCTTGTAAAGGTTATAAAGAGGCTTATCAGGCGCTGCGGGTTTACGGTGAAGT
>JAJRZX010000055.1 GCA_024275045.1 Deltaproteobacteria bacterium | reverse complement strand
GGCGATTATACCCGTAGCGCTTTATGGTCAGCCCGCTGATATGGATGAAATATGCGCTCTTGCCGAGACGCGGGGACTTGCGGTAATAGAAGACGCCTGCCAGAGCTTTGGGGCTACCTATAAAGGCAAGAAGAGCTGCAATCTCAGCCTCATAGGGTGCACGAGCTTTTATCCGGCCAAGCCACTTGGCTGTTATGGTGACGGAGGGGCGGTATTTACCTCTGATGACGTTCTTGCCGAGAAGATAAAGCACCTGAGGGTGCATGGGCAGACCGGGACTTACGTGCATAAGTATATTGGTATTAACGCAAGATTCGATGCCATTCAGGCGGCGGTCTTAAACGTAAAGATGAAGTACTATGCCCGGGAGGTTGAAAAAAGAATCGCCCTCGGAGAGAGGTATAATGCGCTTTTACACGAGAAGGCCAATGTTACAACGCCTATAATAAGAGGAGACAGGACTTCAGTCTATGCCCAGTACTCTATCAGGGTTAGTAAGAGAGAGGAGTTTATTGCCGCGCTTCGCGAAAAGGGTATTCCAACGGCAGTCCACTACCCCCGCTCTCTGCACCTTCAGGAGGCATATGGGTATCTCGGATATAAGAAGGGGGATTTTCCTGTCTCGGAGATGGTGAGCGGGGAGATAGTCTCCTTACCCATTAGTCCTTTTCTCACAGAGGAAGAGCAGGATTTTATAGCAGATAATCTTTAATAAAATACTCAAAGCAGTATTAAAAGGGGCCACGTGACAAGGATAGCGATAATCGGACTTGGCGTAATGGGTAAGAATCATTACAGGATTCTCAGCTCCATGCAGGATGTGGAGATTGCGGCATTATGCGACCCTGTGCCTACAGAGCTTGAGGGACGCCACTATGAGGACCTCGACAAGATGCTCTCTACGGAGGAGTTGGACGCCGCGGTAATAGCCACCCCTACTTTTATGCACAAGGACATTGCCGTTAAGTGTATTGAGAAGGGGATTGCGCTGCTCATTGAGAAACCCGTTGCCTCTACGGTTAAAGAAGGCAGTGAAATTCTCGCTGTGGCAAGAGAGAAGAATGTGCGCACTGTAGTCGGCCATGTGGAGAGGTTTAACCCCGTGGTATGCGCTTTAAAGAAGGAGCTTGAGGGTAAAGAAATCCATACGCTCAGCATCGTAAGAGTGGGCCCCTTTCCCCCGAGGATTTCCGATGTTGGCGTTCTCACGGACCTGGCTGTTCACGATATAGATCTCATAAGGGTTATTACCCGTAAAGAGATAGCCGAGTCGTGTATATACAAGTCAAAGAAGATTATTGACCACTTCGAGGACAATGCCGTCCTCTCTTTCAAGCTCGAAGGCGATACAGTGGCCAATGTAACGACAAACTGGATAACACCTTTTAAGAAACGTACCATAGAGGTAGCAACAGAAGACGCATATTATGAGGCCAACCTGATAAGTCAGGAGCTCGTTGAATACTCGTCTTATAAGGTGAACAATTCCTATGTTACGAGAGGTTGTTTTGTAAGAAAGGGCGAGCCGCTGAAGGGCGAGCTGGAGGCTTTTGTTCATTATGTAAATAACGGTTCGATTAATGAGCTTGCGTCCCTGGAGGACAGCATTGAGATATTAAAGGTGCTTGAGACGGCTTAGGGGCAGGCAACCCACATTTATGAGGTTAGAGGTTAAGAGATGAAGCACTTTACGTTTGCGGACTATTCCGGGCTGGTTAAGCAATTCAAGAGCAAGAGATGTAGTTTTGTGGTCCGATAAGCATTAGCAATGGCTTGTCATAATTTGTAAAAATGAGGCAGCAAACCTTAAGAGGGAAGTTGAATGGAGAAGGTATTTATTCATCCTTACGCGGAAGTTTCGAAAGACGCTAAAATAGGGCCCGGCACAAAGGTATGGAATAATGCGCAGATAAGAGAGCATGCGGAGATAGGATCAAATTGTGTCATATCCAAAGACGTCTATATCGACCTTCGTACCAGTATTGGTAATAATTGTAAGATTCAGAATGGTGTATCAGTTTATCTCGGGGTTACAATAGAGGATGATGTTTATATTGGACCAAATGTAACCTTTACAAACGATAAGCTCCCGAGGGCCTTTAATGATGAATGGCAGGTTTCGGCAACGCTATTAAAGAAAGGGGCAAGCGTAGGGGCTGGTACCGTAGTTGTCTGCGGCATCACTATCGGCGAGTATGCTATGATAGGCGCAGGGGCGGTGGTGACCAAAGACGTCCTTGATTATTCGTTGGTTCTCGGCGTGCCGGCTAAATTTTCTGGTTGGATATGCGTATGTGGAGATAGGGTTCCCTCTCAGGGAGATAGTTGCAAAAAGTGTTCCGGGTGAGGTATCTGCTATGTCGCATCATAGAACAAGCAAGAGACTTAAGGTCCTTTATGGACCCGTAAACACATCAGGTGGCAGCTATATGCTCGCAAGAGCCATAAGGGAGCTCGGCCACGAAGCGCTATCTTATGACACATCACCATCAGTATTTAAATTCAAGTCCGATGTATCCGTTAATCTTTTTACCCTATCAGGAAAGCTTAAGGCCATATATTTTATGTTCAGATACGGTCTTAGGTACGATGTTTTTCATTTTTTCTTTGGTGAATCTTTACTCTCCAGTTATTTATATGATGTTCCGTATTTGAAGATGCTTGGGAAGAAGGTCTTCTTTTATTTCTGCGGCTGCGATGTGCGCGACTCGAAGACTGTAATAGATAAGTATAAGCATTCGGCCTGTAAATACTGCTGGCCTATGTGTTGTTCGGCTAACAGGGAGAGGGCTTTCGAAGTAGCAAAAAAATACGCCGATGGAATTTTTGTAAGCACCCCGGACCTCCTGGAGTTTTTTGACCATGCTGTCTTGCTTCCGCAGCCCGTTGACCTTGAGTATTTGGATGAGGTATCGCATAGCGCTGTTGGAGTGATAGAGGGGGAAGATGAGGTGGTCATTGCGCATGCGCCATCACATAAAGCTCTTAAAGGCACGAGTTTTATTGAAGAGGCTGTGAAAGAACTAAAAAGAGAAGGGCAGAACATAAGGCTTACTATGGTAGAGAAAATGCCGCACACTGAGGCGCTTCGTGTGATAGCAGGTGCTGATATTATTATCGATCAGCTTCTCATAGGCTGGTACGGTGTGCAGGCGGTGGAAGCTATGTACCTCGAAAAACCTGTTGTTTGCTACATAAGGGATGGGCTTGAAGAATATTTTTCCGATGAGTGCCCCATAATCAATGCTAATATTGAGAACATAAAGGACATAATAAGGGATCTAATAAATAAGAGGGATACCTGGGAGGAGTTAGGTAGGCAGGGGCGTTCATATGTGAAGAAGTATCATGACAGTAAGGTAGTTGCCGCAAAGGCTCTGGAGGTTTACAAGAGTGCCTAAGAAAGTAAAGAGGGTGGTAATGGCCACACCCGACATTATGATAGACAGGAGAATAATACTGGAGGCCCTATCTTTGATAAAAGAGGGCAAGGAGGTCATTCTCATAGCAGGCAACGACGGTAAGATGGAGGAGCATGAGATATTCGAGGGGATAAAGATCCACAGACCCTTGTTTAACGGCGTTGACCCGAGGCTCTCTTTGCTCTACAGGGTTGTTGCTTTTGGCATAAGCATTTTCAGTGCGGTCTTAAGCCGCATACTTCGAATGCTTGGCACATCGCTTGATTTTATTACTCTCAGGTCCGGTTATGATCTCTTTCTCTCAAAACATATAAGTTACTACCGTCCGGATGTAGTGCACATACATGACCTACCCTTTCTTGCCGCCGGGGTGATCAGCTCCTCTAAGGGCAAGGTCCCTCTGGTGTACGACTCTCACGAGTTTTATACGGAGCAGAATTTGCCCTTTCTGGCAACTCTTATGCTTAAGCGAAAAGAACGTAGTTTTATAAAGAAGACCGATACGGTGATCACCGTAAATTCTTATATGCAAAGGGAATTCGAGAAGAAATATTCCATAAATAATGTCATCGTCATAGAAAACGCAACGAAGAGAAAATTCGAGCTTACCCCTGAGAAGAAATACAATCTCTTCAGAAAGGATCTGGTGCTTCCCCCTGAGAGTAAACTCATACTTTTTCAGGGATGGTTTTGCGAAGAAAGGAACCTCGCAACACTCGTAAATGGGATGACACTACTTGACAACGATTATTATCTCTTGTTTATGGGTTACGGCGATTACATAAACGAGTTACTCGATATGGCAAAAGATCTTGGCATCAAGGGGCGGATCATTTCAGTTCCCGCCAAGACCCAAGCAGAACTACTCTATTATACCTCCTCGGCTGACATAGGGGTCATACCTTACACTACTTCTAACATGAAGAATCTGAACCACTTATACTCTTCGCCTAATAAGCTCTACGAATTCATTGCGGCGGGATTGCCTGTACTCGCAAGTGATTTGCCGTTTTATAGGGACGTTCTCGGTAAGTACAATAATGGTATCATAAGGGACTTTGAGACGCCTGAAGGATTCGCAAAAGGCGTTAAGGATATCTTTGCAATGGACCTTGATGAGCTAAGGCGTAACGCCCTGGCCGCTTACGAAGACCTTAACTGGGACAATGAGGCAGAGAAGCTCAAGGAGATCTACGAAGATATTGAGGGAGGGCTATGAGGAGATTTCCCTTATGGTATTTTATGGTTAAAGATAGAGCGTGCAGTTTTTGATCTCAGGGAATTTAATGTAGTAAAAGTCTGGCAACTCACTGAGCATATTTAAAGGTGTGGCTTGGACAGAGGCGTATTATGTTTAGAGAGTGTAATAAAAAAATCTTTTATTTATTACTAATTTTATTTCTGCCGGTTGTCTCATCTTCTGTATATGCTCAAGGTGAGAGTCTTGGTGTATTTGAATATCTTACAGGTAAAGTAGATTCAGACCCAATCTTTGAAGCGCCTCTAAAGGAAGAAGTTCGGGCAAAAAAGTTAGAAGATAAATTTGTACCAAGCACGGCAGAGAAGATAAAAGGCAAGATGGTGGACCATCCGACGAATATTGCTCTTGCGGGTTTGTATAGAGCAACAGCCGGACACTGGGCAGGCGCAAAGGTTCAGGCTCGCCGACTCATGTCAAATTCAATAACAATTGATGGCGGGCTCTTTTTCCCATTTATGTTTGATTATGGTCCCATGTGGCCTTATCAACTTAAAGCCCCCTGGATATCAGCTCTTCCGCAGGGTTACTCATTAGCTCTTTTTAGTTACCTTTACAAGAAAACCGGGGAAAAAGAATTTCTGGAGACTGCTGACAAAGTATATCTTTCTTACCTGGTGCCTATTGAAAAAGGCGGCTTTGCAAGGTACGGCCCATTGGGGCCTTTTTTTGATGAATATACTAATAAAATACCCACTTATGTGATGAACGGTTCCATAATAGCCATGTTGGCTCTGCACGATTATGCCGTAATCTCCGGCAACAAAGAGGCTATGGATTTATTTAAGAATGGCGTCAAGAGGTTCGCTGAACTGCTTCCAGAATATGAGATTATCCATCCTGCTACGGGGATAGTTACAAGCTCTTATGCGCTTGCTCCAAGAAGGCAGGAAGTGCTCGGTCGTTTTGTAGGTTTTGGCGATGGAAAGCCGGATATCCTTGGCAGGTTTGTTGGTGATGGCAATGTGTGCGTTAATTGGCTTTCGATTTCTGCGAGAAGGAGTATCGATGGTCTCACGCAGATGCTTGCGTCGCTTGAAGTAGGCAAAGCTAAAGATGATGATGTTCAGGAGAGGTTTTATCTCTGGTCCGATGCAAAGCTTATGAACTGGGGTGAGCCTGTTGTATGGGATGAAAAGCCCTGCCGCGAGGTAAATGGCAATATAGGGAGCTTTAAACACTCGCCTTTTAAATTCAAGTTTTCGTCATGGGATGCTTTTTATGATTATGAAGTGCACGTTGCCTATACCTCTCATGACTTATCACAAGTGCATCTACAGTTATTTGATGAGCAGCACTACTGGGACTTAGGTGTACTTGACTCTCACCAATCAAGCCAATACTTTGCAATACCCTCGGGGCTTGTAAATTCATGGCGGGAAAACGCTGTTGTTAAAAACGCTTTTATATACAGGATGAGGCTTCTGGGGTTACGCGCCGGGAAAAGAACTGTCCTGGAAAGCCTTGATGTGGGGACTTATAATGATGATAATGCTATGGAGAGATTTTTTATCTGGCCGGGTGTTGAGTTTTTAAACTGGGGGGGGGGGGGGGAGGAAGGGCATTACGGGCAGGGAGGTCAACAGCAAAGAAGGAAAATATAATCACTCTTCATTTAAATTTGTCTTAGAAACCAATGCCTCTTTTGATGATTACGAGCTTGAGGTCTATTATAAACCTCTTGGCAGTGCAGAGATATCCGTGCAGCTCTATGATGAGAAAAAATACCGGGAGATAGGTACTCTTGATTCCAACGCATCAGTAACGCGGTTGCCAATACCGCCATTATTTATAGAGGAATGGCTCACCGCATTTAAGAGCGTTGATTCCGTGGAAAAGGATTACAAGTATGCTGATGACAATTACCTGTTGGTGGATATAGTAGCCCGGTTAACCGGGAACAAAGTATTTAGATACTATGCCGAGAGGTGGAAAGACTCCTATAAGGTTGTTCCTGTAAATTATAGGAATAGAAAACAACCTTCTGCTGCGCCTTGACCCTGAATCTTTAGTGATATTTTGATAATTTATCAAGTAAGTGGAGAGAGAAAATGTGTGGGATTGCCGGGATAATAGGGGGCAAGGCGTCTGGTATCAATGCTGAGAAGATGCATCGCGACATGCTGCGCCTCATGCGGCACCGCGGCCCCGATGGCGAGGGGCAGTGGTCTGCTGAAAACGGCCCGGTCTGGCTGGGACACAGACGGCTGGCGATTATAGACCCCGAGGGCGGGCAGCAGCCCCTTGACAACGAAGACGGCTCCATATGGCTCACCTTTAACGGCTGTATCTACAATTATCAGGAGCTGGCGCAAACCCTTGCCCGTAAAGGCCATCGCTTTAAGACCCATACCGATTCCGAGGTCATTGTCCATGCCTACGAGGAGTGGGGCGAAGAGTGTATTGATAAATTCATCGGCATGTTTGCCTTTGCCATATGGGATGGCCGGAAGAAAAAGCTCTTCTGCGCCCGCGACCGTCTGGGCATAAAGCCCTTTTATTACTGGATGGGCGGTGGTTCTTTTGTATTTGCCTCGGAGATAAAGGCTCTGCTCGTTATAGGGCTCTTTCGTCCCGAATCCAACCGGTACGCCCTCTCCGAGTACCTGACCTTTCAGGCTCCACTTGGTGAGAAGACGCTCTTTAAGGGGGTTTATCGTCTCCTGCCGGGTCATACCATGACAGTAGATGCGAGCGGTGAGATAATCTCAAAGAAAAAATACTGGGACCTGGAGTTTTCTATTGATAGAGGGCACGCACTTGATTATCAGGTGGACCATCTGCGTCTGCTCCTCAGCGATGCCGTAAAGATACGCCTTCGCTCAGATGTGCCCCTTGGCGCTCACCTCTCGGGAGGGCTTGATTCCAGCGCTATCGTGGCGCTGGCCTCGGAATTAAATGACGGCACAGAAGCCCTGCAGACCTTTTCAGGAGGTTTTTCTCATGGAAAGGAATTTGATGAGACATTTTACGCCCGCCTCGTTGCCGAGAGAGTGGGGGCCAGGTACCATGAGATACGACCCACGGCAGAGGATCTTATCAGCACCCTTCCAAAGATTATATATCACCTTGACGAGCCTGCCGCCGGCCCGGGTGTCTTTCCGCAGTTCATGGTCTCAAAACTTGCCAGTGAAAACGTAAAGGTGGTCCTCGGAGGGCAGGGCGGAGACGAACTCTTTGCGGGATACGCCCGTTATCTTGTTGCCTACCTCGAGGAGTGCCTGAAGGGGGCCATTGAGGAGACTGAGGATACGGCGGAGTTCGTGGCCACGCTTCAGACTATTATCCCAAACCTCACGCTTCTCAAGCAATACAAGCCAATGCTTCGGGGGTTCTGGGGCAAGGGGCTCTTTGATACCCAGGACAAGAGGTACTTTCAGCTCATGGACCGCTCCGTGGGCGCACAAGAGATTTTTCATCCGGAATTTTTCCAAAACAGGGAAGAGATATTCGACTCCTTTAAGGGTATATTCTACGGCTCAGACGCCTCATCGTACCTTAACAGGATGCTTTACTTTGATTTAAAGGTACATCTGCCCGCGCTCCTGCATATTGAGGACAGAACAAGCATGGCCTGGGGCCTTGAGTCCAGAGTGCCTCTTATTGATCACAGGATAGCCGAGTTCATAGCCGGGGTCTCACCTGTTAATAAGTTTAAAGGCGGAGAGATGAAGTACCTCTTTAAGAGGGCCATCAAGAACACCGTGCCCAACGAGATACTGGCGCGAAAGGACAAGATGGGCTTTCCCGTACCCCTGCACCTCTGGTTCAAGGGCCCGCTTAAAGATTTTATTCACGATACCCTGCTCTCAGAGAAGGCCCGGAACAGAGGCATATTCAAGGCCAGGGAGCTGGAGGCAGCGGTTGTGAACGAGCAGGCCTTTGGCCGCTCAATCTGGGGTGCGCTCTGTCTGGAGCTCTGGTTTCAGACCTTCATAGATAATCCGTTATGAGCGCGGTCTTTGGCTCAGAGGGCCGCACCGTGATGGCTATCCTTGCTATTTACAGGTCTTCCACGAGAGAGGCGGAGAGCTTATGTGCGGCATAACCGGTATATATAACCTTAAAGGCCGCGCTGTAGATACCCTCCTCTTAAAGGATATGACCGAAGCCCTCGCACACAGGGGCCCTGATGATTACGGTTATATGATCGCTCATACCGCCTCAAGTACCTGTTCAGCGCTTAGAGATGATATGGCCGCAAGGCAAGGTGCCGGGAAGACCGACCTTGGTCTCGGGCACAGGCGGCTCTCTATTATAGACCTCTCAGAGGCGGCCCATCAGCCCATGAGCGACCCCTCGGGCAAGGCATGGATCGTCTATAACGGCGAGATATATAATTATATCGAGCTTAGAGAGGAACTGAAATCCAGGGGCCGCAGGTTCAGGACCGGTAGTGATACCGAGGTGGTATTAAACGCATACCTTGAGTGGGGCCATGGCTGTTTACGGCGTTTTAACGGGATGTTCGCCTTTGCCATATGGGATTCAGTTAAGAGCAGGCTTTTTTGCGCACGCGACAGGTTTGGCATAAAACCCTTTTATTATGCCCTTAACAGAGAGCGCTTTGCCTTTGCTTCAGAGATAAAGGCCCTTTTATCGGAGAGCTCCATTGAGAGAAAGGCCGATAAGGCCAAGATATACGACTACCTTGCCTACAACCTCCTTGATCACAGTGAAGAGAGTTTTTTTAAGGGTATTAAGCAACTCATGCCCGCGCACTGCCTTATTGTGCAGGGTTCGAAGGTAAGTATAGAGAGGTGGTGGGACATTAATCCGCATGCAGGGGGCGAACCTCGTAGAGATGATTCTTATTACTCTCAAGAGTTTTATCGCCTCTTTGAGGACTCTGTAAGGTTAAGGCTGCGGAGCGACGTTCCCGTAGGAAGCTGCCTTAGCGGGGGGCTTGATTCTTCCGCCATAGTCTGTATGATAAACAGGCTTTTAGGGGGCGGTAAAGGCGGTACCCATAAGGCGGCGATAGGCAGACATCAAAAGACCTTCTCGGCCTGTTTTGAGGAGCCGCGGTACGATGAGAGGCCCTACATGGCAGCGGTTACAGAGCAGACCAATGCCGAGGCCAATTACGTCTTTCCAGATGGAGCAAAACTCTTTGATACCCTCCCTGCCCTTGTCTGGCATCAGGAGGAGCCCTTCAGGACTACGAGCATATACGCGCAGTGGAACGTCATGAGGCTTGCCCGCGAAAAGGGTCTTAAGGTCCTGCTTGACGGTCAGGGCGCTGATGAACTCATGGCCGGGTACCACCTCTTTTTTACGGGCCGCTACCGCGATGTCCTGGCCTCTCTGAACCCCATGAAACTTATCAAAGAGGCCATCTCCTACAGGGAGAGTCACGGCGCTTATCCTGTAGCGCACGTGGCCAATGCTCTAAGGGGCCTTTTGCCGGAGAGCTTGGTTGCGGTATTGAAGAGCGCTCTCAAGGCAGACCCCGCATGGATAGACGGGGGGTTTAAGAAGGAGTACTCCAGAGGGGTGGGACTTGCTGAAAAGTTCCCTTCAAAGCTTGATGATCAGCTCTACGCCTATCTTACCCGTTATAATCTGCCATCGCTCCTACATTATGAGGACCGTAACTCCATGGCCTTTTCCATAGAGGCCAGGGTGCCTTTTCTGGACTACCGTCTTGTGGAGTACCTCTTTACCCTGCCGCCTGGACTTAAGATAAGAGGCGGCGAGACAAAGGTTGTTCTTAGAGAGGCCGTACAGGGGCTTATTCCGCAGGTGGTCTTGGACAGAAGGGATAAGATAGGTTTTGAGACCCCTGAGGACGAGTGGTTCAGAACCGTGCTAAAGGATAATATAGAGGATATCATCTACTCAAAGAGGTTTGGCGAGTTGCCCTTTTTTGACCATGCACGGGTTAAGCGTGAGCTTAAGGCACATATGCAGGGCTCAAAGAACATTGGCTCCACTATCTGGAAGTGGTTGAACCTGTATATGTGGCTTGAGAGGTTTGATTGCAGCATATAATAGGACTAAGGTCTTTGGTGAAAGTCCTTCTGAGGTTAGGGAGTTGAAAAAAGTACTTATCATAACATACACTTTTCCGCCACTTGGCGCAGGCGATACCATGAGGGTATCGAGGTTCGTTAAATATCTGCCGAGTTTTGGATGGAAACCCGTGGTGCTTACGGTCTCGAACCATGATTATCAGGTTCGTGATGATATGATACTCAGTGAGTTTTCTCCCGAGGTAAAGATATATACCGCCAGAACGCTTGAGCCCAAGCAGCTGGTGGGAAAGGTAAAGTCTCTTATTAGAGACCGGCAGGGTAAGGCAGGGGGCGGAGTTACCGCTGAGATAGCGGCAACGAGTGGGATAATCTACCACGCGGGACGTATGAAAGTAGCTTTCTCGGATTTATTCCTCATACCTTCTCAGGAAGTGCTCTGGAACCGCTCTGCATTTAAGGCCGCGGTGCGCATTATTGACAGGGAGGGCATAGACCTTGTATTTACCACCTCGCCCCCGCATAGCGTTCAGCTCATAGGCGCCAGACTCCAGAAGAGGTACGGGCTTCCCTGGGTCTCTGATTTCAGGGACGGATGGGTGGGCAACGTGCTCTTTAAGCCAAAGTACGGGCTGAGAGAACGGGCCGAGCAGCGTATGGAGTCTGATGTGGTGAAGCGGTCCAGTGTGGTAGTCTCTGCCACGCCTCCCATAACAGAGGGGTTTATAAACCGCAACCCGGAGATGGCCGAAAAATTCATCACCATTACCAATGGTTATGATGGTGAGTATTATAAAGAGGGCGTTATACCCCATAATAATAAGTTTACCCTCACCTATGCCGGCGGACTTGGCGGCAGGAGGACGTCCCGTTATATTTACGAGGCCCTTGTGCTGCTTAAAGAGCGTGCCCCTGAGGTTTACAAAGAGCTGAGGGTGGTGCATGTGGGCAACTTTTACGATGACAAGGGACCGTGGATTAAGAACCTCAAGGGCTGTGTGGAGTTTGTGCCCCAGCTGCCATACAGGGAGGTGCCTGAGCTGCTGCAAAAGAGCGATGTGCTTTTAATGGTAACTCATGAGTCCGAGGGAGGTCGCTCCATTGCCAGTGGAAAGATATTTGAGTACATAGGCGCAGGCAGACCCATACTCGCTACTGTGCCGGATTGCGTGGCCAAGGATCTGGTGGAGGATAACGGCCTTGGTATTACAGTGGGCTCCGAGGACGTGGAGGCCATTATGGGCGCGATAATGGATTTGCACGGCAGGTGGAAGAGGGGCTTACTCTCAATCAAGGCCCCTGCGGGGTTCAGGGAAGGCTTTGAGAGAAAAAAGCTTACCGGTGACCTTGCAGAGGTCTTTGATTCTCTTACCGTTGATGTGAGTAAAGAAAGCTCTTGAAATTTTCCATTATAGGCCCTTTTTACCTCTTTCCGTACTGCTCTTCGTAGTACTTCATGTACTCGCCTGATATGACGGCCTCCCACCAGGGGCGGTTGTTGATATACCATCTCACGGTCTTTTCCATGCCGTGGGTAAAGTCCGTGGTGGCCTGCCAGCCCAGCTCCCGCTCTATCTTGGTGCTGTCTATGGCATAGCGCCTGTCGTGTCCGGCCCGGTCAGCGACAAAGGTGATGAGCTCGCTTCTCCTGCCGCTAAAAGGGTATTCTCTTGCCAGCTCCGGGTCTTCCGAGGTCATCTTATCCACTATCTCACAGATGAGTTTTACGATATCCACGTTCTTCTGCTCGTTTCTTCCCCCGATATTATAGACCTCGCCAAGCTGACCTTTGTTCATTACGGCTAAAATAGCGGCGCTGTGGTCAGAGACGTATATCCAGTCCCGTATATTAGCACCATCGCCGTAAACAGGCAGCTTTTCGCCCTTTAAGGCGTTTATTATCATAAGGGGTATGAGCTTTTCGGGAAACTGATAGGGGCCGTAGTTATTGGAGCAGTTTGTTGTAATAACAGGAAGCCCGTAGGTGTGGTAATAGGCGCGCACAAGGTGGTCAGAGGCGGCTTTACTGGCCGAGTACGGCGAGTTTGGCCGGTAGGGAGTATCTTCTGTAAAATAACCCGTCTCGCCAAGTGTCCCGTATACCTCGTCTGTTGAGACATGGATAAAGCGTTTTCCCTCAATACTGCCTGAGCCTGAGAGCCATGCACCGCGCGCGGCCTCAAGAAGCGTAAAGGTGCCCATGATATTAGTCTCAAGAAAGACCTTTGGGCCCAGTATGGAGCGGTCCACATGGGACTCTGCGGCAAAATTAACTACAGTATCAAAGTCCCTCTCAGTAAAGAGCCGCTCTACGAGCGGTGCGTTCTCAATGCCGCCTTTCTCGAAGTCGAAGTTCGGCTTTTTCATGAGGTCGCCAAGGTTACTCAGGTTTCCGGCATATGTGAGCTTGTCAAGCACCGTAACTCTGGCCTCGGGACGGTTCTTAAGAATACGGCGCGTAAAGTTACTCCCTATAAAACCCGCTCCACCTGTTATAAGTATGTTCTCAGCCATATTTACCACCCCTCTTCTTGTGAGAGTTCTGTTAGCATTTTTATAAGCGAGCGTCGCCACTTTGGTATGTCGAGTTTGAGAGTGTCTTTTATTTTTGTTGTATCAAGCACAGAGTACGCAGGGCGCGGCGCAGGTGTGGGATAAGCCGACGTGGGTATGGGTTTTACGCTCTTGCATTTAAGAGTTTTACCAAGGCCGCGGGCTTCTTCCACTATGGCAAGGGCAAACTCAAACCAGCTTGCCGTGCCGGCGTCTGAGTAATGATAAATACCAGAGGCAGGGGTTTTCCCCTCTTTTACTGCCTCTGCAATTACAGCTATAACACGGGCAAGGTCTGCTGACCACGTGGGCGTCCCGCGCTGATCCGAGACCACCTGCAGGGTCTCTCTTTCACCTGCGAGCCGCAGCATGGTCTTAACAAAATTACCGCCGTGCGTGCCGTAGAGCCACGAGGTTCGTATAATGATATGTGGCGGGCAGAGCTCTCTTATGGCCTCTTCTCCGGCGAGTTTGCTCTTTCCGTAAACCCCAAGCGGGTTTGTCGGCTCCTCTTCTTTATAAGGAACGGTCTTGGTACCGTCAAAGACAAAGTCCGTTGATATATGAATAAGCAGGGTCCCTGTTTTTTGGCAGGCCGCGGCTAAATTAGCGGCGCCAGTCTCATTAACGGCAAAGGCCTGCTTCTGCTCTGTCTCGGCCATGTCCACCTTTGTATATGCCGAGCAGTTAATAAGCACCGCAGGGGCGGCCTCTGTAATTGCCCTCTGAACGGCATCTTTATCGGTAACATCAAGTCCTTCTCTACGGAGGTTTAAGGTATTAAGCGCACGTACTCTCAGCGCCGCGCTTACATCCATACCAAGTTGGCCTCCCGCGCCGGTGAGCAGTACGGCCCTTTCCGGGTTTAATTTACTCATATACTTACAGCCCTCTTAATCAAGGACATATGGCGAGTCCTTAATATCCTCATGGCGTATCTCGTCCACGGGATCGCTCTTGCCCTTGCCCATGAAGAGGCGGTTTGGAAAGTTAACAACAAGGCCGTCAACGGTGCCCACGTTCTTGTAGGCATGGATAACGCCGGGGGGTACGATAACGACCTTTGGGGCTTCTTCCCCTGCAAGGATGATTTGCTTTGCCTTATACGTAGGTGAGTCTTTTCTGCCGTCCCAGAGATAGACCATAAAAGTAGAGGGCCCGGCAAAGCAAAAATAATCCGTCTGATCCACGTGCTCATGAGGCCCGCGCGCTACGCCGGGATGTGTCATGGATATATAACTCATTGCCGGCATAATGGACTCTGTAATCTCATCGGTGCGGAATAACTCCATTAACCAGCCACGCTCATCAGAGTATTTTGTAAGGTCAGTTACCCTTACCCCCTCTATTATCTGCTTGTCTTCCATCTATATCTATACCTCCACCACGGAATCATCGCCTACCATGAGTCTCAGGGCCTGGTGTTTATCACGGCACCGCACCACCTTTGCGTCCCTGCCTATAAGGCTGTCCTCAAGCCTGTCCACATGGTCTACTATTGTTCCGGAGAATATAACAGAGTGCTCTATAATGGATTTAATTATCCGTGAGCCACCCCCTATGCTTGTAAAGGGGCCGATAAAACTATCTTCCACCACTGTGTCCGGGCCTATGACCACGGGGCCCCTGAGGGTGCTGTTTTTGATGCGCGCCCCTTTGCTGATGGTAACCCTCCCTGTTATGGTAGAGTTATCATCTACCTCACCTGAGATGTCTCTGCCGAACCACTCATCAAGTACAATGGTATTAGCGGCCAAGAGGTCGTCTTTTTTCCCAGTATCAAGCCACCACGAGTCAAGAATTTTACTATCTACCTTTGCCCCTGAGTTTAGAAGCTCCTGTATGGCATCGGTAATCTCCAGCTCGCCCCGCGGCGATGGGCTTATTCTGGAGATGGCCTTGTGTATGGCCGCGCTGAAGAGATAGACCCCCACAAGGGCGAGGTTGGACTTTGGTACCGCGGGTTTTTCCACAAGGCCCAGTATCTCTCCATCGGGGCCTACCTCGGCGATGCCGAAAGACGAGGGATTGTCCACGGGTTTTAATAAGATTGCCGCCTCGGCGCGCTCTGTGCCGCAGCTGCCGCCCTCCATGAAGGCGTCTGTAAAGTCTTTTATGCCCGAGCCTATGAGGTTATCGCCAAGGTACATGACAAAGGGGGACTCGCCCAGAAACTCCTCTGCCGTTATTACGGCATGGGCAAGGCCCTTGGGCTCTGCCTGCAGGATGTACTGAATCTTGACCCCCCACCTTGTGCCGTCTCCCATGGTCTCCTCAATCTCGGCCCCTGTCTCAGGGGATATTATCATGGCCACTTCTTTTATCCCGGCACGGGCTATGTTATCGAGTATGTAAAACAAGATAGGCCTGTTGGCTATTGGCACGAGCTGCTTGGCCCCGGTATAGGTAAGAGGCCGCAGACGCGTGCCGCGCCCTCCGCTTAGCACCAGGGCTTTCATGGCACTGCCACCAACCCTCTTATTGTCTTGAGTATCGCTCACAGAGACCCCCCTTTTGTACTCTTTTTTTGTTCTTCCTTGTACCACTCTATGGTCTTTAGAAGACCTTCCCTGAACTCAACCTCTGCCGTAAACTCGAACTCTTCACGGGCCCTTCTCGTATCAAGGCACCTTCTGGGCTGACCATCGGGTTTGGTCCTGTCCCAGAGAATCTCACCCTTGAATGAGGTAAGCTCAACTATAAGTCCAACCAGGTCTCTTATGGAAATCTCAAAACCCGCCCCCAGGTTTATGGGCTCAGAGCTGTTGTAGCGCTCCGTGGCAAGTACAATGCCCTCGGCCGCGTCCTCAACATATAGAAACTCCCGAGTGGCCTTGCCCGTGCCCCATACGGTAATGGACGGAGCGCCTGTGGCTACGGCGTCAAGGCATTTTTTTATAAGCGCGGGAATTACATGAGAGCTTTGCGGGTTGAAGTTGTCTCCCGGTCCGTAAAGGTTTACAGGCAGGAGAAATATTGAGTTAAAGCCGTACTGGTCTCTATATGCCTGTGATTGAACGAGGAGCATCTTCTTGGCAAGGCCATATGGGGCGTTTGTCTCCTCGGGGTAGCCGTTCCAGAGGTTTTCTTCCCTGAATGGCACAGGCGTAAACTTCGGGTATGAGCAGATGGTGCCCATGGCCACGAATTTTTCCACGCTGTTTTTTCTCGCCTCCTCCATGAGCTGAACGCCCATCATGAGGTTATCGTAGAAAAAAGAACCGGGATTCTCGCGGTTGGCCCCTATGCCACCAACTCTGGCAGCAAGGTGTATGACCACATTGGGAGAGGAGTCCGCGATGACCCTCTTGCAGTTATGCCCGTCTACAAGGTCATACTCGCTGCTTCTGGGGATGAATATATCCTTACACCCTCTTTTGCGGAGCTTATCCGCTACAAAAGAACCTAAAAAACCCGCCCCGCCTGTTAAGAGCACCCGTTTATTGGACCAATTCCACATAGATTTTTGAAAACCTTTTTTTGAGTAACCGTTTAAACCTCAGGAACTTGCAGCTCCCCTTAATATCAGGTGAAGACTTCCCCTTGAACTCTAACTTACCCGTTATGCAAGTCTTGCTGCCCCGCTCTTACACATCCCCCTGCCCGGCCCTTTCATCTCATGAAAGTTTTTTAAGCCAGTCACCGATGCTTATATCAAGTATGCGCCTCTCTTCCACCCCTGCCTCCAGGAGAGCCGCTCTCAGTGCAGAGCTCCGGCTAAAGGATGTAATTACTACAACATCATACTCAAGGTCCGGTAAATCTTCAACTCTCATGATGGGAAAAGATAAAAAATCCCCCTCTTTTTCTATATTAATATCAATCACCCCCGAAAGCGTTAGTTGACGCTCCATGAGCGAGAGGTAGGCGATCTCAGCTGTCTCATCAACTCCGCAAAAGACAATTTTCCGCAGCTCTGTGTGCTCAAGGGCCTCAAAAAGCCCCTTAAAGTCTTTTCTCGCCGCCTTGTAAAGGTTGGTAAAGTTCTGAAGGTGGCGGTACGTAAGGCGCGATTTTTCCGCGAGCCCGCGGGGCGTAAGATAATAGGTATAGCGTTTTTTCGGGATGGCGGAGACAGTGATGTAGCCCCTTGAGGCCAGGTTCTTAAGGTACGAGTTTACAAGCCCCAGAGCAAGGCCGAGCCTGCGGCTGAGGTCTCTTTGCGTAAGATGCTGGTCGCGGGATATCTCGTCAAGTAGAAGCACGGAGCGGTACTCGCTGTTTTTGCTGACCGTGTTCATAAAATGAACGATATCATGGCCGCTTTTGTTCGTCAAGGAGATTGAACATGACATGAACAGGTCTCAGCGTCTCTTAACCCCGGTCCTGTGCCTCTTCTGGTACTTATTTACAGCCCTTGTATGTTCTTTATAGGAGGCGGAAAAATAATGGGTGCCGTTGTTCTTTGAGACAAAATAAAGGTACTCTGAGTCCGCGGGAGTTATAGCCGCGCTCAGTGCCGCACGTCCGGGGTTGGCTATGGGGCCGGGGGGCAGCCCGTAATTCCTGTACGTATTGTAGGGTGAGTCTACTTTCAGGTCTTTTTTGCGGATATTACCGTCAAAGGCCCTCATGGCATAGATGACAGTGGGGTCGGACTGCAGCTTTATGCCTTTAACCAGCCTGTTGTGAAAGACAGAGGATATAAGGGGGCGCTCTGCCGTTGCGTTTGTCTCTTTTTCAATGATGGAGGCAAGTGTTACCGCCTCTCTCATCTCAAGACCCTGCTTTTTGGCGGCCCTCTTAAACTCTTTTTTGTAGACTGCTTTAAAGCGCCTTACCATGACCTCGATTATCTCCGTGGCGCTCATGCCTTTTCTAAGCCTGTATGTATCGGGAAAGAGATAACCCTCAAGCGTGGGGCCGGGGAGCTTTAGTTTATTTACAAGGGCAGTGTCCCGTGCGCGCGCCAGAAACTCGTCTTTATCTGCGAGACCTTTACGCTGTAGCAGAGCCGCGATATCACTTACAGCCCAGCCCTCGGGCACGGTAATTGTGTACTGCCTGACCTCGCCCCTTTTTAACATCCTGATAATCGTCACCGGGGTCATTGCGGGACTGAACTCGTACTCCCCTGCCTTTGTGTTCTTAAAGGCGCCCATAATGCGGGCGGCGAATAAAAATCTGCCCTTTGAGGCAATAACCCCGGCAGAGCGCAGCCGTGCGGCAACACGGCTAAAGGAGGCCCCTTGCTCCACGGTAATGGTTACAGGGCTGTTAACTCTTTGGGCAGGGCCGTAAAATGTAATATAGAGATGGGTGGTAAGCAGGGTAAGTACAATGGCGAGAACAAAAAGGCCCCTCTCAAGGCGTTTTGACATATATATAAATCCTTTTATTTGCAGAGATTATCTTATTTGGAGCGGCGCATATCAAGATAACCCTGAAGTATGTAAGCGGCGGCGCTCTTATCTACCACCTCTTTGCGTCTGGCCCTTGAGAGATCGGCCTCAATAAGAACACGGGTAACGGCAACAGTGGATAAGCGCTCGTCCCAGTGCAGCACCTTTAGTCCGGTGGCCTTTTCCAGGGCCCGGGAGAACTTTGTTACCTCCTCGGCCTTTCGCCCCACGCTGCCGTCAAGGTTAAGGGGCAT
>JAJRZX010000054.1 GCA_024275045.1 Deltaproteobacteria bacterium | reverse complement strand
CTTACTTTCTTTTGGAAAAAAGAAAGTAAGATAAAGAAAACCAATATGGGAACCAGTGCATCGCTACTGAACTAACCGTATGTCTCCACGAACTTTAAAAAAAAGAAATCAAGATAAAGAAAACCAATATGGGAACCAGTGCATCGCTACTGAACTAACCGTATGTCTCCACGAACTTTAAAAAAAAGAAATCAAGATAAAGAAAACCAATATGGGAACGAAAGCAGACCCACTGAACCTACCCCGCGTGCCCTACGAAACCAAAAAAAAAAGAAACCAGCATAAAGAAAACCAATATAGGGACGAAAACATCGCTACTGAACTAACCGTATGTCCCCATGAACTTTTAAAAAAAACCAATATGGAGTCGAGCGCAGACCCGCTGAACCTACCCCGCGCGCCTCGCTTCTCAGTGCCAGCCCTTGTAACGGTTTGTTATAGGCATGCGCCTGTCCCTGCCAAAGGCACGCGGCGTTATCTTTATACCCGGCGCGGCCTGCCTGCGTTTATACTCGCTCTTATCCACCATGGCCATGACCTCTTTTACCAGGTCTTCAGAATAACCCATAGCCTGAATCTCTCTTATATCACGGTCTTCCTCTACATAGGCTCTCAAAATTGCATCAAGCTCTTCATAAGGCGGCAGAGTATCATCATCACGCTGATCTTCTTTCAGCTCAGCGCTTGGGGCTTTGGTAATAATTCGCCGGGGTATTACGGCACTGCCTCCGGATTTATTTATCCACTCCGAGATCTCGTAGACAAGGGTCTTGGGTACGTCTTTTATAACGGAAAACCCTCCTGCCATGTCTCCGTAAAGCGTGGCATAACCAACGCTTAATTCGCTCTTATTGCCTGTGGTAAGGACAAGCCAGCCAAATTTGTTGCTTAGGGCCATGACAATATCCCCGCGTATCCTTGCCTGCAGGTTCTCTTCCGTGACATCAGTCCCTCGCCCTTTAAAAAAGGGTGCCAGACCCTTGAGGTAAAGCCCCAGTATATCGTCTATGGGTAGGCTCAGCAGCTCCACGCCAAGGTTATTCGCAAGCTCCACGGCGTCTTCTCTACTCTCTGCCGAGGTGTATTTAGAGGGCAAAAACACACACGTTACGTTCTCGCTGCCAAGGGCCTCTACGGCAACAACTGCAACAATGGCAGAATCAATGCCTCCGCTAAGTGCGATTACGGCATGGCTGAACCTGTTTTTATGCCCGTAATCTCTTGTGCCAAGCACAAGAGCTCTGTATACCTCTTCGCATGGGCCGGGCAGCGCGGCTATGGAAGCGGCAGGAACAGGGCAGGGCGATACCTCGGATCTTTCCTGCTTTAGAGGCGATAGCTTAATAGTCCTTACCGTATTACACCCCCCGTCCTTGTCCTGGTCCCTCTTTTTTTCTCTAACCCTGAGGTCATGTACGAGCAGGGCCTCTTCAAAGGCCGGAGCACGCCCGAGCACCGCTCCGTCACTATCAATAATAAGCCCGTGACCATCAAATACAAGCTCGTCCTGACCGCCAACCATGTTGTTGTACACAATGGTTACGTCATTGGCCGCGGCGCGCTCTATGAGCATCTCTTCGCGCATAGCCGCCTTTTTCATATGATAAGGCGAGGCGTTTATGTTGATTATTACAGACGCTCCGCACTCGGCCTGAAGGTGCGCCGGGCCCTCAGGGGTCCAGATATCCTCACATACCCCAAGACCCATGGTAAAACCCTTTAAGATAAAGTTCAGTGGGGAGGTGCCGGCTTTAAAATACCGCTTCTCATCAAAAACACCGTAATTTGGTAGAAACATCTTGTGGTATACACCAACTACACTGCCGTCGTGAATAAGGGCGGCAGCATTGTATATGCCTCTCTCGTCTTTATCAATGAACCCAATAACCGTGGTCAGCCCTATTAGCTTGCCGGCAAGCTCACGGAGTATCTGTAGATTGTCTTCTATAAAGGCGGGTTTTAAGAGCAGGTCTTCAGGTGGGTAACCTGTAATCACAAGCTCGGGAAAGACAAGCAGTTCAGCGCACCGCTCACGGGCCCTCTTATAATACTCCGTTACAAGCAGTGCATTGCCCGTTAAATCACCCACTGTGGGATTTACCTGGGCCATGGCTATTCTTATACTTGACATGGCTAAAGATTATCAGAAAGAATGGTTTTTTGTAAAGAAGAGAAAAGCCCTTACTTTCTTTTGGAAAAAAGAAAGTAAGATAAAGAAAACCAATATGGGGCGTAGGCCAATGCTATTGCACCTACCCTATGCGCCCCGCGAATCCCGGAAAAAAGAAAGTAAGCAAAGAAAACCAATATGGGGCGTAGGCCAATGCTATTGCCCTACACTTTGTGCCCCGCGAAGCTTGGAAAAAAGAAAGTAAGCAAAGAAAACCAATATGGGTGGAGTACCGGGCTATTGTACCTGCCCACGAGCAGACGCACTTAGGCCCCCGCGGGCCTCTGTGCCTTCCCCCCTGCTTCGCCCACACCCCCGCCCATCCCCCCTACCTGGGTCAAAAAAAGACGTGAAAAATGATTTGATTTTTGATGATAGCCATTTTTTATCATAGGCCACCGGGGTTGTCAATCCCCCAAAAGTAGGGGAAACCCATAAAAAGGGGTAAAAAATGAAAAAAAAGGTTTTTTACGTGAATAAATGGTCTGTTGGTCTGCCTGAGGGTGGGGGGAAGAGGCGGCATTCACTGAAAAGCGGCCTCCCCTTTATTGAATGTATATCTCTTTGCTTAGGAGGATTCTTCCTTTGGCTCTGTCCAGCGCAGACATGGCTTTCTTGCGGCCCGTGCCTCGTCTATACGGCCCACTATGGTGTTGTGAGGCGCGTTTTTAATTATCTCCGGCTCTGACTCGGCCTCATCTGCGATACTTATCATGGTCTTTATGAAGTTATCAAGGGTCTCAAGGGACTCAGTCTCCGTGGGCTCTATCATCATGGCGCCGTGCACTACCGTTGGAAAGTATATGGTTGGCGGGTGATACCCGTAGTCCATGAGCCGCTTTGCCATATCAAGGGTGCTTACGCCGTGCTCGTTCTGTCGCTTATCAGAGAACACGCACTCGTGCATGCAGGGTACATGGTCAAAGGGTAGTTCAAAGCGCTCTTTAAGCCCGGCCCTGATGTAGTTGGCGTTCAGTATGGCTGTCTCGCTTACGCGTTTAAGCCCCTCCGGGCCCAGCCGTCTTATATACGCATATGCCCGAACCATTACGGCGAAGTTGCCGTAAAAGGCCCCAAGCCTGCCTATGGAGAGGGGGTACTCTGAGTCAAGGGCAAAGGTATCGCCTTTTTTTACTATACGCGGTACCGGCAGATAGGGCTCCAGTGCTTTTATCACCCCAACAGGGCCGCTTCCCGGGCCGCCGCCGCCGTGGGGGCTGGAAAAGGTCTTATGAAGGTTGATATGGATTACGTCTACGCCCATATCCCCGAGGCGTGAGATGCCCATAAGCGCGTTAAGGTTGGCCCCGTCGCAGTACATGAGCCCGCCTCGCTCGTGAAGTGCGTCTGCTATCTCTTTTATATGAGACTCAAATAACCCCAGAGTATTGGGGTTTGTAAGCATTATGGCGGCAACATCATCATCAAGTACATCCAATACCGAAGACAGGGTGAGTATACCCTCTGGTCCTACCTTTACGGGGGTAACATCAAAACCCGCGATATGGGCGCTTGCCGGGTTTGTGCCGTGGGCAGTATCAGGGATAATGACCCGTTTTTTATTTATGCCTCTTTCTTTAAAGTAGGCGGCTATGGCAAGCAGTCCGCATAACTCGCCCTGTGCCCCTGCCGCGGGCTGCAGGGTCATGGCCCCCATGCCTGTAATCTCAGATAAATCCTCGGCAAGTTCAAACATTAGCCGTAGAGCTCCCTGCGTATACTCCTCGTCCTGCATAGGGTGCAGGTCTTTAAAACCCGGCAGACGGGCTATGCTCTCGTTTATGCGGGGGTTGTACTTCATGGTGCACGAACCAAGGGGATAAAAACCCGTATCAACGCCGAAGTTCCACTGCGAGAGCCTTGTGTAGTGACGTACAACATCGCCCTCTGAGACCTCTGGAAAACCCTCCATCGTATCATCAGGGGAGCGCAAAAACCTCTTTGGTATAAGGTCCGCCGGTGGTATGGCGGGCACTGCTCCGTAAGAGGGTTCAATGCCTCTTCTATCAGGGGCGGATCGTTCAAAGATAAGGGATTCTTTTATTTTAAGCCCCTTGACGGCGCGCTCTTTCATGCGGGTTTCCTTTTCTTGCTCTTCTTTAACTCTGATTTAGCCAAGCTCTTTTAGCATCTCTTTCAGGGCCGCAGAGAAGCTGTCCATATCTGCCCTGGAGTTCATCTCCGTAACGCAGAGCAGTATTGAGTCGGGTAGGCCCTCGTAGTATTTTCCAAGCGCCAGCCCTCCGATAAAACCCTTTTTTCTAAGTGCGCAAAGGACTTTATTTGCCTCTACGGGCAGTTTTACGGCGAACTCGTTAAAAGTGGGCGCACTAAAGGCAGGTCTTACTCCGCAGACAGATTCTAATTTTTTCTTAAGGTAAGCGGCGCGTGAGAGGTTAATACGTGCGAGTTTCTTTAGGCCGCTTCTTCCGAGACTTGTAAGGTATATGCCAGCCGCAAGCGTGGCAAGGCCCTGATTGGTGCATATATTCGAGGTGGCGCGCTCACGGCGTATGTGTTGTTCGCGAGTGGCAAAGGTAAGGCAATAAGCGCTCCTGCCCTCTGAGTCACGGGTTTTACCCACTACACGGCCGGGCATCTGGCGTAGATGTTTCTCTCTAATGGCCATGAACCCGAAGTAGGGCCCACCGTAGTTAAGGGAGTTGCCAAAGGATTGGCCCTCGCCAACTACTATATCGGCGCCGCAGGCCCCCGGCGGTTTTAATAGGGCCAGAGACAGAGGCTCTGTTACCGCTACTATCAGGAGTATGCCTCTCTCATGGAGGATACCCGATAATTCCTCCAGCTCCTCAATAGAGCCGAAAAAATTGGGATGGCCCACTACCAGACAGGCCGTCTCATCTGTAATGGCGGATCTTACGCCTTCCACGGCAGTAGCGCCGGTCTCGGTGCAAAAAGGCACCTCTTGAATCTTATCGTGAGATGCCTGCAGGTATGTTCTAATTGTCTGTCTGTAGGCCGGGTGCAGGGCGCCGCTTAAGAGCACGCCGCGGCGTTTTGTTACCCTCACCGCCATGGCAGCGGCCTCGGCAGCCGCAGAGGCCCCGTCGTAGAGCGAGGCATTGGAGATGTCCATGGCCGTTAACTGCGCGATAAGGGTCTGGTACTCGAATACCGCCTGCAGGGTGCCCTGGCTTATCTCCGGCTGATAGGGGGTGTAGGATGTGAAAAACTCCGACCTTGAGATAAGGCTGTCCACGGTGGCGGGGATATAATGGTTGTAGGCCCCGGCACCCAGGAAACTCACTATGGAGTCAAGGGCTCTGTTGGACCCGGCAAGGTCCTTGAAGTGGCCAAGGAGGTCTTGCTCTGACATACCCGGCCTTATCTTCAGGTCTCCGTTAAACCTCAACCACCGGGGGAGGCCCTCAAGAAGTGCGGCAAAATCGGTTACACCGATCCTTGTTAGTATCTTCTCTCTCTCTTTATCCGTAAGCGGAGCGTATGGCACGGCCTCTTACTTCTCCTCTTCTACGTATTGCTCGTACTCATCGGCAGAGAGAAGCGCGGCTATGTCTTCCTCTGAGGGGGACTCTATCTTTATCATCCAGCCCTCGCCGTAGGGGTCCTCGTTTATGACCTCCGGAGCGTCTACAACGGCCTCGTTTACCTCAACGACATTGCCTGATAAAGGGGCGTAGAGGTCTGATACGGCCTTTACTGACTCCACAACGCCGAATGCCTCGTCTTTTGTCACGTCGCTGCCCTCCTCGGGAAGCTCTACGTAGACTACGTCTCCAAGTGAGTCCTGAGCGTGGTCTGTAATCCCCACAACAGCGGTGTCTCCCTCAAGTCTTACCCACTCATGCTCTTTTGTGTATTTCAGATCTTCCGGAGTACTCATCCGTTTATCTCCTTTTTGTTAAATTAAGAGTTTTTTGCCTGTTTTTGCCTGAATAAGGCACTATTGCACTTGTTTTTGATAAAAAGGCGTTTTTACGGTCTTTGCCTTAAAAGCCCTGCCGCGTATGATAACACTAATCTCAGTGCCTGCCTTGCAGGCGGATGGCGGCAGATACGCAAGACCCAGCCCGCGTCTCATGCAGGGCGAGAGAGTGCCGCTTGTAACATGGCCGGCCGCCACGCCCTTTACGCGCACCTCGTAATCATCACGTGGTACCCCGGGGCCATGAAAGACAAAACCGGTAAGCCTTTTCTCTACACCATTCTCTGCCTGAGCTTTTATGGTCTCATGGCCAATAAACTTCTCTTTATTAAGGGACACAAAGCGTGCAAGCCCCGCCTCTATGGGGGTAATGTCTTTTGAGAGCTCATGGCCGTAGAGGGGATAACCCATCTCAAGGCGCAGGGTATTTCTGGCCCCCAGACCAATGGGAAGGATATCTTCTGATTCACCTGCCTCCATTATGGCATCCCATATGGCAGCACTGTCCTCAGGGGCGGAGTATATCTCAAACCCGTCTTCGCCTGTATAACCTGTTCTTGAGACAAGGACTTTTTTGCCAAGCAGCCTTGTCTCGGTAAAGTAAAAGCCCCATATGGACTTGGGGTCAATATCAGTAAGTTTTTTAAGCACTCTAATCGAGGCAGGCCCCTGCAGGGCTATCTGAGAGTATTTGTCGCTTACGTCTTCTATGGTAACATCAGGTGCGACCTCACTGAGGTCCACTTCATTAAACCACTTGAAGACCTTATCAGTATTTGAGGCGTTAACGCATATCATAAAACGCTCTTTAGAGTACCTGTATACAATGCAGTCATCCACGACCCCGCCTGTGGGGTAGCAGAGCAGTGTGTACTGGCACTGGTTGTCACGAGTCTTTGTGATATCGTTTGTACCAAAATACTGTACGGCCTTCATGGCATCAGGCCCTGATATCTCTATCTCGCCCATGTGGCTTACGTCAAAGACCCCGCAGGAGCTGCGCACACGGAGGTGCTCTTCCATGAGCCCGCTGTATTGGACGGGCATCTCCCAGCCCGCAAAGGGCACAAGAGAGGCGCCAAGGGCTCTGTGTGTCTCGTATAGAGACGTTCGTTTCAAGGTCATCTTAAGCTCCATGTATGATGATGAGGTATGAATTATTACGAAAAGAGGGTGAAAAGTCAAAGAAAAAACCCCTTATGAAGGGGTTTTTTATGAAACCAGGCAGGCATGTGCCGTGATTGCCATGGATGAGCCTGCCGCTTATTAAGGTGCTGCGGCCAGATTACTGTCCTATCAGCCGCAAGGCAGCGAGAGGGAATCTACTGCTTATGAGCCGGCTGCACGGTGAGACTGGGATTCACGCGTAAAATTTATTTTGAGCGTGTCAAGTCTCTAAAAACAGGGTCCATCTTAATGAGTCTCTGACCAAACTCTATGGAGCCCTGTTTTGTCATATGGCGTCCGTCTGTTAGCAGCAGATTCCCTTCATCGTCACGAGCCGGGCAATGCTCCGGGGATTTACAAAATATGGAGCTTGTGGAGATTACATGAACATTACGGGACTTCAAGTAATCATAGACTTCCTTTCGCTCCGAGTACTTTACAAGTTTTAAGAACGGTGGAGTATCAGCCTTTCTGAAAATTGTCTTATTGAAGTTTGAAAACTCCGGCATTGCTGTGAAAAAAATAAGTTTTTTCCCGAACCCCGACCAGTAATCAATAATCTCTTTAAGGCCCCCAGGGCTTAGTTCGCGCCATGTATAACGATTATATAAAGCAATGTATTTTATTCTCTTATCTCCCTCTATGCGTGTTCTCAGCCCTGAGAAGAGTATGCGGCATTCCTCTTTCATCAGCGAAGGAGCGAGAAAACAACCGTTGCCCGCGATCTGCATGGGCAGAAAACCGGATAGCTTTAATGAGACAACGAGATCTGCCGAGAGGCTGTCTCCTACTACAGCCAGCGGCAGCTTTGTGTATTTCTCTGACTCGGCGTCATCATAACAGTTCCACTCATTGATAAACTGCTCAAGACCCTTGCCTATGTTTTCATCAAACTGACACTCTCCGTAACGGCTTAACTTAATGCGTTCCTTGTGCATGGCCTGCGCCTCTGCCAGAGGCTTAAGGTCTTCTTCTGAGAATCGCTGCCGTGTAAATCCGTTGCTGAGGTACCCAATGCTGCCAAAGAGTATGAAAAAGATCATCCCCAGGATGGAGTAGCTGAAAATACGATTTCTGCTGATCAGCCCTTTTGTTCTAAAAGGTCTCTCTATGTAGCGCCAGCTCAAGTACGCCAGCCCAATCGCCGCGGCCGACAAGAGTAAAAACGTCAGCGTGCCCGGTTTTGTCAGGCTGCGATGCCTGGCAAATACAAAGAGCGGCTGATGCCAGAGGTATGCGCTGTAGCTTATGAGCCCGATGCCTACCGCTATCTTTGAGCCCAGAAATTTGCCTGTTGCTGTCTGCGGGGATACGAAGAGAATAATTAACGCCGTACCTATCGTGGGTACAAGGGCCCAGAGGCCGGGAATCACCATAGTATTATTAAAGGAGAAAACCGCGTATAAGATCAGCGCCAGCCCCAGTAACCCAAGGACCTCGGTGATGGCCCTCTTTTGTGCCACGATATCTATATATTGCTTTCTGTACATTATGACAAAAGCAACAAGCCCGCCTACCATGAGCTCCCATGCACGTGTGGGTAATAAGAAAAACGCTGCGGTTGGATGGCTGATTGAGCCAATCTGCGCCAGGGCCAGGCTGAGAAGAGCGATAACAAAGAGCGCGGTAAATATATATTTTTTACCCAGCCGCCATACGAGCATGAGCACCAGAGGGAAAAAGGCGTAATACTGCTCTTCCACGGCAAGACTCCAGGTATGAAGCAGTGGTTTTAGTTCCGTGGCAGTAAAGTACCCTCTCTCGTGCCAGAATAATATATTGGCCATGTACGTAGCGGCGGCCACAAGACTCTTTGAGAAGGACTTCATGTCATCGGGCAGCAGCCAGAACCACGCGAAAGGAATGGAGGCGAGCATGACTATGAATAAGGCCGGTAGGATTCTGCGCGCCCTGCGTTCGTAGAAGTTGAGGAGAGAAAAAGTTCCCTTCTCCTGATCGGCAAGGATGATGGTTGTAATGAGGTACCCGCTGATGACAAAAAACACATCAACACCTACAAAACCCCCACGGAAAAGCTCAAACCCGGCATGAAAAAAAATAACCGGCAGAACAGCGATGGCTCTAAGGCCGTCTATCTCGCGCCTGTACTTCATGGCCGCTCCGTGTACTTTCTTACAAAAAACACATATTTAGTTTTCTTATGAAAAACCATAGTGCCGGGTCTCGCTTTAGATGGGCTTATCGGGCCGAAGCGGACAAAATATCAATCTTCTGCGCCATTGCAACAGGTTTGTTGGTACTATACCGGCCGCACCCGCCCCGGTATCATTAGAAGAATAATATCACTTTCTTGAAGAAGTCAAGGCGTATATCTACTAAAAGAGGTGCGGAAGGCAGAGAGAAATACCCTTGTTAAGAATTCATACAAGTTGATTTTCCCTGTAAAAAATAATTACTCTTCTAAGGATTGAACTTTTGTCCATGAGGCCGACGGCATTAAAAGAGCTTTTTTAGTATTGGTTTTCCCTTCTCGCTGAGGCTTACGGTGGCGCACCGCAGATTGGGGTCGTGATAAAAGAAGAGGTACCGCTGCTCCGCAGCGGCCTTTTTTATGAGGGCTTTTTTAACCCTTAAGGTCTCAAGGGGGAATAAGTCGTAGGCTGCTATGTATGGGTAATTAATGTGCGCGCTCATTGGCATGATATCGCTTAGGAATATGGCCGTCCTGCCGCCGCCTGTAATTTTGACGAGCTGAATATCGCTGTTATGCCCCCCTGTCCTGAATATAAAGACACCCTCTGCCGCCTCTGTCTCGGCGCCAACCTCGCCTCTTTCTACGAGATCAAAGCGTCGGCCTTCTTTTATGGCCATGAAGTCCCCTGGCCTGTAACTTGCCCGTGTTCTCTCGTTGGGCTCCAGCGCGCATGCCAGCTCACCGCTCTGTACAATATACCTTGCCCCTGGAAAGGCCGCTCTCAGTCCGCCGGAGGGCCCCTCTACTGTGTTGCCTCCTGCGTGGTCAAAGTGCAGGTGCGTGTTAATGACAATATCCACGTCCTCGGGGGTCAGGCCAAGGCTGGCAAGGGATTTCGTAAGGTTCTCTTCTCTCTTAATTACGAATATCTCACGTCTCTTCTCATCCCACCTATCTCCCATGCCTGTCTCTACGAGGATGTTTTTGCCCTCTGTCTGTATAAGCATGGGGTTGATGGCGGTAAGGACTCTGTTCTTGTCATCAGGGGGGTTGGTCTTGGACCAGAGGGCGCGTGGCACCACGCCGAACATGGCCCCGCCGTCAAGGCGGATTGTGCCGTCTGAGAGTGAGAATACCTTTATATCCCCAAGTGTGAGGCAGGGCGGCAGGGTGGCAGGGTTAGTCTTCTTCATCAGGCATGTATATGGAGATTAGCCCCATGAGCTCTCCATCTTTAAAGCCATAGGATTTATCCGTGCTGTAGCGTCTTGCGATAAAAGCGG
>JAJRZX010000053.1 GCA_024275045.1 Deltaproteobacteria bacterium | reverse complement strand
GGTATTGTTTAGCTCGTCTCTAAGGGTAGTAACGGATTCGCCGTCAGTGCGTGTGAGTATGGCGGCCACGGTCATGGCGCTGTCGTGGAGAAAGCTGTCTTTAAAATCCGCGAATGCAGAGTTTTTACAGAACTCCGTGGCCTTTTTTCCGGCCTTTCTGCCAAAGACAATGGTCTCAAGAAGGGAGTTACCGCCAAGCCTGTTGGCCCCGTGTACGCTTACGCAGGCACATTCACCTGCGGCGTAGAGGCCGATAATGGAGGTGGCACCGTTCGTGTCTGTCTTAATGCCGCCCATTGAGTAGTGGGCCCCGGGTTTTATGGGCACGGGCTCGTCTATGGGGTCTACGCCGGCGAATTTTATGGCAAGGTCTCTTATCTGCGGCAGGCGCTCCATTATCTTATCTCTGCCGAGGTGCCTTATATCGAGAAGCACACATCCGTCCACACCGCGGCCCTCGTTTATCTCCGTCTGCTCGGCGCGTGAGACAACGTCGCGGGAGGCCAGCTCTTTTGCGTTGGGGGCGTAGCGCTCCATGAAGCGCTCCCCCTCGGAGTTAAGGAGATAACCGCCTTCGCCTCTTGCACCCTCGGTCATGAGAAGCCCGGAGCGTTTAAGAGTTGTGGGATGGAATTGCACGAACTCCATGTCCATGAGCTCAAGTCCGGCGTGCAGGGCGAGGCCCATGCCGTCGCCTGTGCTGCTGAGCGAGTTTGTGGTGCTGCGAAAGACGCGGCCGTACCCGCCCGTGGCCATGATAACGGCCTTGGACTGCAGGCGGTGGAGCTTACCGCTTGCAAGGTTATAGGCGATAACGCCTCGTGCCCTGTTATCTTCAACGGCTATTTTCAGTACATACCACTCGTCGTATAGAAATACGCCGTATTTGATGATCTGTTCATAGAGCACATGTACGAGGCTGTGCCCTGTTCTGTCAGATAGATAGCATGTTCTTGCGAAACCCGCCCCGCCAAAGGGGCGCTGCGCGATGTTGCCTGCCTCGTCTCTGCTGAATATTCCGCCCATGGACTCTATCTCAAGGATATTCTCAGGGGCCTCTTCAGTAAGGACCTGTACGGCGTCCTGGTCGGCAAGATAGTCGCTGCCCTTGACGGTATCGTACATGTGGTCTTTCCATGCGTCATTGGCGTTGAGGGCGGCGTTAATACCCCCCTGAGCGGCTACGGAATGACTTCTAATGGGGTAGACTTTGGAGACGATAGCGACATTGAGCCCTGCTTTAGCGGCCTCAATGGCGGCTCTCATACCGGCAAGGCCGCCGCCTATTACTATGAGGTCATGGGATACCAAGTCAGACTCCGGTTTTTAGTTCCAAAAGCGTGAGGGATTATGATTTTGTCTGATAAGTTTCACCATACTGGTAAAGCGGCCCCGCATAGGTGAAGGGGCCGTGCATAAGAGGTGAGTGTCATGAAGAATGAATACAGAGGGTCTTCTTACTTCTGCTCCCGGGCCATGGAAAAACCCTTTTGAAGGGCCTTTTTGTTAAGTTCGAGGAATGGTTTGGGTACCCGCGAGAGTACGGCGTTCTCCATGGCTTCGTTGGATACGATACCTGTGAGCTCTGTCATAACTCCGAGAGATATGATATTGGCAACGATGATTTTGCCAAGGTCTTTACGCGCTGTTTCCAGGATTGGCAGGCTTATAATCTTAAAGGCCCCGGTTGGAACCTCTTTCACCTCATCAGAGTCAATAATGAGCATGCCGTCGTCTTTTATATCTTTGTAGTATTTTGAACATGCCTGCTGAGTAAGTGCAAGCATGCAGTCAATGGCAGTTGCCTTGGGGTAATCTATGGGGTCGCTGCTGATGATGACCTCGGCTTTACTGGCGCCGCCCCTTGATTCAGGGCCGTAGGACTGGGACTGGACGGCGTTTTTGTCGCCGAATATGGAGGCGGCCTCGGCCATTACAATGCCGGCCAGAATCATACCCTGACCACCGGAACCGCTGAAACGTATCTCATACCTTCCGCCCATGACCTTTATACCTCCTGTCTCTCTATAGGGTAAAAACCCTGTGTATAACCTTATGGTTGATAGTTTTTTTCTCCGCCGCAGCCTTATGGAGCTGTGACGGTAGTTTTTTACTCTGCGATCAACTTACAGAAGAGACTTTTAAGGAAAGACTCAATCCTTAAGTCTATCTCATGTCTTTAATCAGGGGTCTTTCTTAACGTCGGCCTTGATTTTGAATCCGTCTTACTCTTTGTAACCGAGGTGCCGTCTCTTAACTCAGCCCCTTTTTAACGTCGGGACTGTCTAATACAGGCCCGTTGTATTAAACCCGGCCCTGTCTTTTGAAACCCGGCCCTGTCTTTTAAATCCGGCCCTGTCTTTTAAACCCGGCCCTTTGTAGTAAACCCGGCCCCTTTGTAGTAAACCCGGCCCCTTTTTGAAACCCGGCCCCTTTGTAGTAAACCCGGCCCCTTTTTGAAACCCGGCCCTGTCTTTTAAACCCGGCCCTTTGTATTAAACCCGGCCCTTTGTATTAAACCCGGCCCCTTTTTGAAACCCGCCCCTGTCTTTTAAACCCGGCCCTCTAAATCCAGGCCCCTTATCAGGCCCCTTTTGTGGCGGTGGCTTGTTTTACGATGATGTTATCGTAGTTCTCGCAGTACTCGGGGCGCTCGGCCTGGTGCAGTATACCGCGCAGCTGGCGGCCACCGATTTCTTCAGGCGTGAGCTTGGCGGCCTGCGCTACCGTAATGGTGCCGTCTTTTTCCAACCCGTTCATCATATGGCTCGCGCTCTTGAACTTATTCATGCGTCCGTAGTATATGGGGCATGAATCTATGATATCAACTACAGAGGTCCCTTTATGTTCCAGGGCCTGGAGGAGGATCTTTTCCAGCTCTTTTGTGTGATAGGCAGTGCTTCTGGCAACAAATGTGGCTCCTGCGGCCTTTGCCATCTCACATGGGTCAAAGGGGGGCTCGATGTTGCCGTACCTGCTTGTTGTGGCATATGAGCCCGCAGGTGTTGTAGGCGAATACTGACCGCCTGTCATACCGTAGATAGCGTTGCTGTATACGAGAACGGTAATATCGATGTTGCGTCGGCAGAGGTGTATGAAGTGATTGCCGCCTATGGCCATGGCATCGCCGTCGCCGGATATTACTATGGTATTAAGCTCCGGTTTTGAGAATTTAATTCCCGTGGCAAAGGCAAAGGCCCGTCCGTGGAGAGAATGCACGGTATTGCAGTCCACATATCCCGTGGTCCTGCTCGAACACCCTATGCCTGAGACCATGCAGAGGTTGTCTTTTTCCCATCCTATTTTGTCTATGGCGCGCAGCAGGGATTTAAGCACAATGCCGTGGCCGCATCCCGGACACCAGATATGTGGAAGTTTCCCCGGTCTCAGGTATTTGTCATAATCAAAGGGTACGCTTAGTCTCTGTTTAGCGGCTGGCACAGCCATGATAGCCTCCCGTTATATATGTAAGTCTTATTTATGTTTTTTTATAAGGTCTATTATCTGCGTGGGGTGTATGCTCTCGCCGTCCACGCGGTTGATACCAAGTACTTCACAGGCGCCGTTTCCAACGCGCTGAACTTCTCCGATCATCTGTCCGAGATTCAGCTCAGGCACTACTATGAATTTCACCTGATCAGCCATTTTTTTAACGGCCTTATCAGGGAAGGGCCATATGGTGAGCGGTCTCAGGAGCCCGGCCTTGATGCCCTCTTTTCTAAGGGCGTTAACTGCAAAACGGGCGGAGCGCGCCGTGGAGCCCACGGTGAATATGCCTATCTCCGCGTCATCAAGAAAGACCTCTTCGTTTTTCTCGATATCTTCGATATTCTCGTCTATCTTTCTCATTATACGCTCGTTGTTCTCACGTATAATTTCAGAGTCGTTTACGGGAAAACCATCGGCCTTGTGATTAAGTCCTGTCACATGATACCTGTAGCCCTCTCCAAATGGGGCAAGAGGGGCGACGAGGTAGTTTTCGTCATAAGGGAGATAGTCTTCTTTAGCGCACTCTGGTTTTGCCCTGTTTATTACCTCAAGCTCACCGGGTTCGGGTATTGTGATGGGCTCTCTCATGTGACCGATAATCTCGTCGTAAAGTACGATGACGGGGGTACGGTATTTTTCAGAGAGGTTAAAGGCTCTTACTGTCTCGGTGAGTATCTCCTGCACAGATGCCGGTGTAAGGGCCACTGCCGGATGGTCTCCGTGTGTGCCCCATTTGGCCTGCATTATATCGGACTGCGAAGGGCCCGTGGGATAACCCGTAGATGGGCCGCCGCGCATTACGTTTATGATTACGCAAGGAACCTCTGCGATACAGGCGTAACCAAGGCACTCCTGCTTAAGGGAGAAACCAGGGCCTGATGTGGCGGTAAGGGCCTTTCTGCCGGCAAGGGCAGCGCCTATGACGGCTCCAAGTGAGGCTATCTCATCTTCCATCTGTATGAATTTACCGCCTCTTTGCGGGAGCCTTACGCTGAGTATCTCTGCGATTTCCGTAGAGGGGGTAATGGGGTAGCCGCCGAAAAAATCGCAACCCGCATAAAGGGCCCCTTCAACGCAGGCCTCATTGCCCTGCAAGAGTTTCTTTTTTGAGTTAGGCATTGTCTTTTGTACCCCCTTTTAAAGACTCCGAAGACGCTTGGACTCTCTTCGGCATACTTTAAGTAGCTTTATTTTTCTATCAGACCAACTCCGTGGCCCTCAGTCGAAGACACGGATGGCGAAATCAGGACATCTGAGATCGCAGAGCTGGCACCTTGTGCAGGCCGCGAGGTTATCTACCGCCACGATGGTTCCTTTCATTATCAGAACCTTTGTGGGGCAAAAATCCACGCATATAGAGCAACCCTTGCAACGAACCGCGTCTATCTCAATTCTTGGAAGTTTCTTCTCGGCCTCTGCCATTATAAGCCGTCCTTATTAATTGTGTTTATAAAGGATATATAAGTGCCGTGATTTTGAGTTTGTGTGTATATTATTACCATGTAGGCACCTTAAGGTCAATAGGTGCACTTGAAAAAAATCAGGATTTTTTAAGTAGCTGCTGTAATGTCGAGCCAATCTCTGCGGGGCTCTCGGTAACGGCTATTCCAGCGTCACGGAGGGCCGCCATTTTTTCCGTGGCAGTGCCCTTGCCCCCTGATATTATGGCGCCGGCGTGTCCCATTCTCTTTCCTGCCGGGGCTGTTACGCCTGCTATGTAGCCAACTACGGGTTTTGTCATCTTTTCTTTTACAAAGAGGGCGGCCTCTTCCTCTGCGGTGCCGCCTATCTCGCCTATCATTACCACGGCCTCGGTCTCGGGGTCGGCCTCGAACATTGTGAGCACATCAATAAAGTCAGTGCCGTTCACCGGGTCTCCGCCAATGCCAACACAGGTGGACTCGCCGATGCCAAGCCTTGTGAGCTGGTCCACGGCCTCGTAGGTAAGGGTGCCGCTCCGTGATACTACTCCGGCTATGCCTTTGCTGTGAATGTGCCCCGGCATGATGCCTATCTTACACTCACCGGGGGTGATTACTCCCGGGCAGTTGGGGCCGATTAGGCGTGAGTTTGACCCGTCCATGAACCTCTTTACCTTTACCATGTCCTGCACGGGTATGCCCTCGGTAATGCAGATGACAAGGGGGATATCCGCGTCTACTGCCTCCATGATGGCGTCTGCGGCAAAGGGCGCGGGTACGTATATTACCGTGGCGTCGCAGCCTGTCTCTTTTACGGCGTCTGCCACGGAGTTGAATACCGGTATGCCGTCAATCTCTGTGCCGCCTTTACCCGGGGTAACGCCGCCTACCATATTGGTGCCGTACTCCACCATCTGACGCGTATGGAATGTGCCCTGCGCGCCGGTAATACCCTGGCATATAACCCTTGTGGAACTATTGATGAGTATGCTCATAAGGGACTCCGTTGTATTATTGTATGGGTTAACCGCATGAGGCCGTCTTTACTGCGCGGCCTCTACGGCGAGCCTTGCCGCATCGTCCATCTTGTCTGCGGTGATTATATCAATGCCTGAATCCGCGAGTATGGCTTTACCCTCGTCTACGTTGGTGCCCTGAAGCCTTACCACAAGGGGAACGGTGAGGCCCACTTCCTTTGCCGCCGCCACAATGCCCTCGGCGATAATATCACAGCGCATGATGCCGCCGAAGATATTGACAAAGAGGCCCTTTACGCGGGGGTCGGATACGAGTATCTTAAAGGCCGCGGTGACTTGCTCTTGCTGCGCGCCGCCGCCTACGTCGAGAAAGTTTGCGGGGTTGCCGCCGTATAGTTTGATAATGTCCATAGTGGCCATGGCAAGGCCAGCGCCGTTCACCATGCACCCGATATGGCCGTCAAGGGATACGTAGTTAAGATCGTACCGTGCGGCCTCGGTCTCACAGGGGTCTTCTTCGTCAAGGTCGCGCAGGGCCTCGATGTCTTTATGGCGAAAGAGCGCGCTGTCATCAAAACCCAGTTTTGCGTCAAGGGCGATGAGGTCGCCGTCTCCTGTAACCACAAGGGGGTTTATCTCCACCATTGCGCAGTCAGAGGCCGTAAAGGCCGTGTATAGATTGGTGAGGAGTTTGACGAATTTATTGATGGATGGTTTCTCAAGGCCAAGGGCAAAGGCCAGTTTTCTGCCCTGAAATGGTATGAGCCCTGTTGCCGGGTCGATAATTTCTTTGAAGATTTTCTCAGGCGTCTTGGCCGCAACTACCTCTATCTCCATGCCGCCCTCGGGGGAGGCCATTACCGCCACCCGCTCAGAGGCGCGGTCAACAACAAGGCCGAGATAGAGCTCTCTCTTAATATCACAGCCTTCTTCAATGAGGAGTTTTCTTACTTCTTTACCCTCGGGCCCTGTCTGGTGCGTTACAAGGGTTGTCCCAAGGATGGATTTTGCGGCCTCAAGGACCTCATCGGTGGAGCGTACAAGCTTTACTCCACCGGCCTTGCCTCTGCCCCCGGCGTGTATCTGCGCCTTTACCACGCATACCCCGCCGTCCTCGGATAAAAACTCCTTTGATGCCTCCACGGCCTCTGCCGGCGTAAAGGCGATATTGCCTTTTGGTACGGGTACACCGAACCTGCCAAGCAGTTCTTTTGCCTGATATTCGTGTATGTTCATGGATAGATCCCTCTCCTTTTACGGGTTACGGATTGCCCTGAATCAAGTACAGATAGGCATATTTAAAAAAATATCTTAATCAAAACGCCGCTTGGCCACGTGCTCCGGGGTATAATCAGGGAGCAGCACCGGGCCGTAGGCCGTCTTGCCGATACCGGCCTCTTTAAGCTCTCTCTGAAAGCTTTTTACGTGTTTCAGCGAGACCTTTTTTGATGGTTTACACTGGCCCGAGTACTCAGAGGCGTTAAGTCCGGCGCGTCTTCCAAAGACAAGTATATCAAGTAGCGAGTTGCCCATGAGACGGTTTCTGCCGTGCACGCCTCCCGCTACTTCCCCTGAGGCGTAGAGCCCGGTTATGGTAGTCTCGGACTTATCGTTAATCAGCAGGCCCCCGTTCTGATAATGGAGCGTGGGGTATACGAGCATGGGCAGTGTGGTGATATCAATATTATAGCGTTTAAACTGAATAAACTTGGCGGGCAGCTCTTTACGTACCGTGCCCTCGCCGTGGATCATATCTATCATTGGAGAATCAAGCCAGACCCCGTACCTGCCCGTTGGCGTGAGCACCCCTTTGCACTCATCAAGACACTCTCTGATGATGCAAGAGGACTCCACATCGCGTGGCTCAAGGGGAAAGCAGAACTGCTCTCCCTCGGTATTAAGGAGCTGGGCTCCAAGGCCGCGAACTTTTTCCGTAATAAGGAGTCCCACGTTCTGCTCGGGGTAGACCGCACCTGTGGGGTGGTACTGAGTGGAGTCCATGTCCTGGAGTTTTGCTCCCGCGCGGTAGGCCATAACAACGCCGTCGGCCGTTGCCCCGTAGTGGTTCGTAGTTGGAAAGCCCTGTATATGAAGTCTGCCGAAGCCGCCTGTTGCGATGATTACGGATTTAGCCCTTACAACGTAATATTCCTCTGTCTCCAAGTTGTAGAGTATGGCTCCGCCGCATCTGCCCTTATCGTCGATAAGCAGCTCTACGGCAGGGGTGAACTCCAGTACCTTTATGGAATCAGTGCGGTTACGGGCCTCGTCGCGGAGTACTCGCATTATCTCGGCCCCAGTCATATCCCCTGATGAGTGCATTCTTTTACGCGAGGTGCCCCCGCCGTGGCGTACCCTCATCCTGCCGTCAGGGTGTTTATCGAACATCATTCCCAGATCTTCGAGCCAGTGTATGATAAGGGGGGCGTCATTGGCCATGGCCGCCACAAGACCTGTCTGATTGGAAAAATGCCCGCCTCCGATAACATCAAGGTAGTGATAATAAGGCGAATCACACTCCTGGTCCGCTGCCTGAATACCGCCCTCGGCCATTACGGTATTGGAGTCGCCGTGGCGAAGCTTTGTGGAGATGATTACGTTCCGGCCTTTATCTGCCGCCGTAAGCGCCGCGGCCGTGCCCGCTCCGCCGCCGCCTATGACGAGGACATCGGTCTCGTAATCGGGTTTTGATAGGGCAAGGCGCGCCGTGGCGAGGCGGCTCCTGGACTCGATGACAGAGG
>JAJRZX010000052.1 GCA_024275045.1 Deltaproteobacteria bacterium | reverse complement strand
TGTAAAAACAATAGATCCTTATAAGGATCCCAACCCGAGGGCGCCATCTCGCCACCTCTTAGTTAATCTTACATGTTTTATAAAAAAACCAGCCCCGGGAGGGCAGGCACCTTAACCCCGCAATACCCCGGCCCATTGCCGCAAGCACTCTTACGCGCTTATAAGCCGCCTCCCCAATCAATTAAATCTAAACAAAAATAGGGGTTTTGTCAAGAATGCTTTTTTTCCGCGGCAAGGGCCGTAAAGACCATCTCTCCCTCTGAAAAATCCGCCACAATGGACATACCCTCGCTGTACGCGCCCTCAAGTATCTTAAGCGCAAGGGGGTCAAAGACCTGGCGAAGTATAAGCCTCTTTAAAGACCGCGCACCGTACAGGGGGTCATAACCAACCTCTGCGAGGTGCGTGCGAGCCGCAGGGGTTAGGCTCAGGGCAAGACTCTGCTCTTTAAGGTACGCGGAGAGTCGGCGTATCTGAATGTCCACTATCTCTCCCATAACCTCCCGTGAGAGCGTGTGGTAGGTGATTATCTCATCAACACGATTTAAGAACTCAGGCTTAAAGGTCTCGCGAAGGGCCTCTGTAACCTTACTCTGCATCTTCTCATAATCCTCACCCTCGCCGATAAACTCACTGCCCGTATTGGAGGTCATTATGATTACTGTATTACAGAAATCAACGGTACGGCCATGTCCGTCCGTAAGGCGCCCCTCATCGAGTATCTGCAGGAGCAGGTTAAATACACGGGGATGGGCCTTCTCTATCTCGTCAAAGAGCACTACGGTATAGGGACGCCTGCGCACGGCCTCTGTAAGGTAGCCCCCTTCCTCATAACCCACATATCCCGGAGGCGCTCCAATGAGCCTTGCCACTGAGTGAGACTCCATGAACTCACTCATGTCTATCCTCACCATGGCCTTCTCGTCCTCAAAGAGCAGCTCTGCAAGGGCGCGTGCTGTCTCTGTCTTGCCCACGCCTGTGGGACCGAGAAAGATAAAAGAACCCATTGGCCTGCCCGAGTCGCCAAGCCCTGCGCGTGCTCTCCTTACTGCCCTTGCCACGGCAGAGAGGGCGTTGTCCTGGCCCACGACCCTGCGGCGGAGCTCGTCTTCCATCTTCAGTAGCCTGGCGCGCTCTGCCTCCATCATACGCTCAACCGGTATACCCGTCCATGTTGATACAATGCGGGCTATGTCCTCGTCATCCACCTCTTCACGGAGCATGCGCCCGCCCTTCTTGCCGTGACTTATGGCGTCAAGCTTTTTCTTGGCACCCTCAATCTCGTTCTGCAGGGTTCTTAATCTACCGTACTTCAGCTCCGCGGCCTCGCCAAGGTTACCGGCACGCTCTGCCGCTGCGGCGCGGGACTTTACGGACTCAATCTCTTTTTTCGTCCCCTGAATGGAGGTAATGAGGGCTTTTTCCCTGGACCACCTGGCCTTGAGCTCTGTAATTGTCTCTTTTAGCTCCGCGAGCTCTTTTGAGAGTTTTTCCTTTCTCTCAAGCGATGCCCTGTCTCTTTCTTTTGCAAGGGACTCACGCTCTATCTCAATCTGTATCATCCGTCTCTCAATACGGTCAATCTCAGTAGGCATGCTGTCAATCTCGATTCTAAGCCTGCTGGCCGCCTCATCAATAAGGTCTATGGCCTTATCAGGCAGAAACCTGTCGGCTATATACCGCTTTGAGAGCCTCACGGCCGAGAGAATCGCACCATCGGATATCCTTATGCCGTGATGCACCTCATAACGCCCCTTTAAACCGCGAAGTATTGCCACGGCATCCTCTTCAGAGGGCTCTTCCACAAGCACGGGCTGAAACCTGCGCTCAAGGGCGGCGTCTTTCTCAATGTATTTTCTATACTCCTCAAGCGTTGTTGCGCCCACACAATGCAGCTCGCCTCTGGCAAGAGCGGGTTTTAACATATTGGAGGCGTCCATTGCCCCCTCTGCGGCCCCTGCCCCAACAAGGGTGTGAAGCTCATCTATAAATAGTATGACTGAGCCCGCTGCCTCGCTTATCTCCTTTAAGAGGGCCTTGAGCCTGTCCTCAAACTCGCCTCTGTACTTTGCGCCTGCTATGAGGGCCCCAAGGTCCAGTGCAAGGAGTTTCTTATCCTTCAGGGTCTCGGGCACATCTCCTGCAACTATCCTCTCGGCAAGGCCCTCGGCTATGGCGGTTTTGCCCACGCCGGCCTCACCTATAAGCACGGGGTTGTTCTTGCGCCGCCGCGAGAGGACCTGTATAACACGCCTTATCTCCTCGTCACGGCCTATTACGGGGTCGAGTTTTTCTGCCCTTGCCAGCTCCACAAGGTCGCGCGTATAACGCATCATGGCCTGATACTTTTCTTCCGGTGCCTGATCACGAACACTCTGAGACCCGCGGATAGAGGTGAGGGCCTTTAAAAAAACATCGCGCGTTACGCCGTGAGATTTCAGGACTTCACCGGCCTCGCACTGCGGGGCCTCGAGTATGGCAAGAAAAATGTGCTCTGTTGAGACAAAAGAGTCCTTCATCTCAGCGCTTAATTTAAGGGCCGCGGTAAGTACAGCCTCTGTTGCCCCGGATATATAGACCTCAACACCCTGCCCGCTTACCTGCGGTACGGATTGCAGTCTCTTCTCAAGGTCAGCCGTAATAAGGCCCGTCTCCACGCCTAACCTCTGGAGCAGCGGCCCTACAACGCCTCCGTCTTGTCTGATAAGAACAAGGAGCAGGTGTGCCGGGCTTATCTCCTGATGTGACATCTCACCGGCAAGCTCTCTGGCAGCGCCAAGGGCCTCCTGTGATTTTATTGTAAACTTTTCAAGTCTCATGTTTTTAAACTCCTTATTATAACGAGGGAGGTCTTTATGTAAGACATACGCCCTTACCCTTAATTTAGGTTTCAAGGGCCATGTTGTCAAGGCCGCAGACAACGGGACCGGCCGCTGCCGTGGTGAATGAAAAAAGAACTTGGCAGGTAATACTTATGATATTATGAGGTCATGGAGAGGAATAAAACAACAACTCTCACGGTAGAGGGGTTATTTAAGGCGGGTTTTACCGCGCCGCAGGCAGCGCTTGATGCCCTTACTGCCATTGGCAGGGCACTGGGCAAAGAAAAAGACCTTGCGAATATAAGAGAGTGCGCTCTTGACGCGCCCTCTCCGGATGAGGCCATTATAAACCTCGCTGCCCTTATAGAGGCTGAGGGCCTCGAGTTGGCACCCGCCCTGACCACCCCCCCTGATGTCCTGTCTGCGCTTATGTTCCTGCTTGGCGCTTCTCCCTTTCTCTCGCGCATACTTTTATCAGGTAAAAAACTGCCGCAGAGGCTCTTTTTAGAGAATGAGCTCCACGTGAGCAAGACCAGGGAGGTCTTCCTGCTGGAAATACAGGCAGCGCTAAAGGCCGAAGACGGAGAGAGAACCAAAGAGCCCTCTCAGGTTAAAAAAATCCTGCGCCTCTATAAAGAGGGTGAGTTCCTGCGCATCGGCGCAAGGGATTTACTGGGTTTAGCCGTAATGCAGGAGACCACTCTGGAGCTATCCCACCTTGCCGAGGCCATGCTGGAGGTTGCCATAGAGGTATCTTCTGAGGAGCTTACAGAGCGCTTCGGCAGACTTACACCCACAGATAAGAGCCATGCCGGCACTCATGGTTTTGCCGTAATAGGGCTTGGAAAGCTTGGCGGAAAGGAGCTTAACTACTCATCTGATATAGACATTATGTACGTGTACGACGAAGTCGGCTCTGCCGGGAGCTCTTGCTCCATAACTCCGGCCGAGTTCTATACCAAACTCGGGCTAAAGGTAAGCAGGCTACTTGACGAGGTTACGGCCGAGGGCCTTGTCTTTCGCGTGGATCTGGACCTTCGCCCCGGGGGCAAGAGCGGAGCCCTTGCGCACTCCATTACCGCTGCGGAGCTCTATTATGAGGCTCAGGGCAGACAATGGGAGCGCGCGGCCATGATAAAGGCCAGGTGCGTTGCAGGAGACAGGGCAGCGGGCAGGTCTTTTCTTAAGATGATAAGGCCCTTTGTATACAGGCGAAACCTTGACTTCAGGGCCATTGAAGAGATAAAGACCATGAAAGAGAGCATAGACCTTGCCGCCAAAAAACAGGGGTTGAGAGAGGCGGCGACAAACGTGAAACTTGGCCGCGGCGGCATACGCGAGATAGAGTTTTTCACGCAGGCCTTGCAGCTCATACACGGCGGAAGAGTCCCTGAGCTCACACTGCGCGCAACCCTGCCCACCCTGAAGGTGCTTCTCTCAAAAGGGCTTATAAGGATAGAAGACGAGGATTGTCTCAGAGAAGCCTATGTATTTCTAAGAAACCTTGAGCACAGGCTGCAGATAATAGAGTGCCGCCAGACCCACACCCTGAGACACGGCAGCGAGACCGAAGATAGAGTTGCCCGCATGATGGGTTTTAAAGAGACAGAAGCATTTACAGCGGAGCTTAAGAGGATAACAGAGTCTGTTCACGAGGTCTTCAGGGGGCTCTTTTACAGCTCTTCCCCTGTAGACGAGGTGGACGGCAATGTTATCTCCCTCTTTAACCCCGAGACAGATGATACTGAGCAGCGGGGGCTGCTTCAGGCCATGGGTTTTAAAGACCCTGCTGCGGCCCTTGGCAACCTTGAGCTCCTTAGAAAAGGCCCTCCCGGGCTGCGGCGCACCAGCGCAAGGGGACGGGCCGTATTTGAGAGAGCGGCGCCATTTCTGCTCTCAAAGGTGCTTGCCGCACCAAACCCCGACATGGCCCTTAAGCACCTTGAAAAGTTTATTTCAAGGGCCGGCGCAAGCTCCGCCCGGTATGCCCTGCTTGTGGAAAACCCGCATATAGCCGAGAAACTAATAAACATCTTCGGCTCAAGTGAGTTTCTCTCTGAGGGTATTACAGAGAGGCCCGAGAACCTCGATCTGCTGCTCTCACAAGAACTCTCCACGCCATGTAAGACAGAAGAGGGGTTTTTAAAGGCATTTGAGGACGAGCACTCTCTCTTTGCGGATAAAGGTCTTGAGGGGGCCCTTGACGCCATGCGGCGGGTACGAAACAACGAGGTCTTGCGGATTGGGCTGAACCATCTCGCAGGCACCATTACCCCTACTGAGGTATCAGAGCAGATGACTCTACTTGCCGAGGCTGCCCTGCACCGGGCCCTGCTCGTAGCCCGCAGTGAGCTTAAAAAAAGGTACCCTGTACCAAAAGGGGCAAGGTTCGCCGTAATCGGCCTTGGTAAACTTGGGGCAAGAGAGCTTGGCTACGGCTCTGATCTGGATATTATCTTTATATACACACCCGGTGAGCAGAGGGAGAATATAGAGAACAGCATCTCCGAGCACGAGTTCTTTGTAAAACTCTGCCAGAGGATTATCAGCGCACTCACGGTAAAGACAAGAGAAGGCGCTGTATTTGAGGTTGATACAAGACTTCGCCCCTCGGGGAGCGCTGGCCCCCTTGTTATAGCCTCTCCTGCCTTTATAAAGTATCACAGTACCTCCACGGCCCTCTGGGAGAGACAGGCCTTTATACGGGCAAGGTACGTTGCCGGGGACAAAGTACTTGGCCGGGAGGCGGTGCGTGAGGTACAGGAGTTACTCTACAGAAACCCTCTTAAGAGGGCTGATATTGAAGAAATGCTTGCCATTAGAAAACGCATGGAAGTTGAGATAGGTAAAGAGAGCGCAACAAGGTATAACTTCAAGACCGGACGCGGCGCGCTTGTGGATATAGAGTTTCTCACTCAGGCACTGCAGCTTCACTTTGGCGGCAGGGACAAAAAGCTACGCACACCCGGCACAATGGAGGCCCTGGAGGCCCTTGTAAGGGGCGGATATATGGAGGAGGCGGATTACGAGTTTTTAAAGAGGGCCTACGGCTTTTTCCGCGGCATTGAGTTTGCGCAGAGAATCAAACACAACAGGGCAGAGACTTTTCTCTCAAAAGACCCGGAAAAGGTCTCGGCTCTTGCAAGAACCCTGGGCTGCGGCGCTCATGGGGCGGAGAACAAAGAGAGCGAGGGCGGCAGGCTCCTTGAGAAATACTCAGCCATTACATCCGGTGTGCGGAAAATATATGAAAACACCCTTAAGGGGCTGCTCTAAAAACCATACTCCGCCTTGACAAGACAGGTCTTTTGAATTTAAATGAATAGACGTCTTACAACCGCGTGTCCGTACGGCCAGTGGAGACCAGAACTCATGATGAAAAAACCCGTTTACTTTAAAGAAACACTGGCTGCCGTTGAAAAAGCCAATCAGTACCTTAACCTGCCGGAGGGCGTCTTTAAACGCCTCTGTCTGCCCACGCGCTCATTAACAGTGAACATCCCCGTAAAGATGGATGACGGGACCATGAGTTTTTTCACGGGCTACCGCGTGCAGTACGATATGTCGCGCGGCCCGGGTAAGGGCGGTATCAGGTACCACCCCGGCATTACCCGTGACGAGGTTACGGCCCTTGCCGCGCTTATGACATGGAAGTGCGCTGTTGTGGACATACCTTTTGGCGGAGCAAAGGGAGGTGTGGACTGCGATGCGAGGATTCTCTCTCTTGGCGAAAAAGAACGCCTTACCCGGCGTTTCACCTACGAGCTCTTTCCCCTCATAGGCCCGGAAAAAGACATCCCCGCACCTGATATGTACACTGACGAGCAGGTAATGGCCTGGATAATGGATACATACTCCATGATGAAAGGCTTTACCGTGCCAGAGGTGGTTACGGGTAAACCCGTATCCCTTGGCGGCTCCAAGGGCCGCAAGACCGCCACCAGCGAGGGGCTTATAATTACCATCATCGAGGCCATTAAGGCCGAGGGTATGTGCCTTGAGGGACTTCGTACAAGCGTGCTGGGTTTTGGTAACGTGGGTTACCATTCCGCAAGACTACTTCACATGTTAGGCGCCACCATAGTTGGACTTGCCGATTCGCACGGGGCTATTTATAACCCCCGCGGCATTAACATGAGCACCATTGCCAGACACAAAACCGAGACAGGTTCACTCGCGGATTTTGAAGGCGCCGACAACCTTACCGTAGACGAGCTCCTCGCCATGGAGACGGACCTTATTATTCCGGCGGCCATATGCGGCCAGATTAACCCGGGCAACGTAGACTCCATTAAGACGCGCATGATAGCAGAGGGCGCCAACGGCCCTGTTACAAGCGAGGCGGACAGGGTCTTAATCGAGAAAGGCGTCTTTATAATCCCCGATATCCTTGGCAACGCCGGAGGCGTGGTGGTCTCGTACTTTGAGTGGCTCCAGGGCATGCAGAGGCTGCTCTGGAAGTCTCGGGAGATAAAGAAAAAACTCAAACACATCATGACAAAGGCCTTTGGCGAGGTAATGGATATTTCTAAAGACAACAATACGGATATGAGGACCGCGGCCACGATTCTGGGGGTAAAAAGAGTTGCCGAGGCCATTAAGATGCGGGGGTTTTATCCCTGAGTCAAGGGATAAAACATACCCTCCCTTCTCACACCTTCCACTAAAAGACTTTACAAATCACACGGTTACGCATCCACAAAATTTTCTTTTTAAAAAACCTTGATAATAGGTTTTTACTCTGGTAAAGTGGCTGCACTCACAAAACCAACTTATTAACATGTGTGAATAACCCTGTGAATAATCTTTTTCCATCACAATCGGTCTCTAAACCTGTGGACAACGAAACCCTGTGGAAAGAATGTCTCGACGGCCTTGCAAGGCACGTGAGTACTCAGCACTTTACCACCTGGTTCAGGCCAATTACGGTATCTCCAGGTGATACGGGGAGTTCTCTAACCCTGAGGGTGCCCAACCGATTCTTTCTTGAGTGGATAAAAGAACACTACCTTCCCCTTATCAACGAGGTGCTGCGTAGAGCTGCGGGCAGAGAATGCAAGATAAAGTGGCAGCTTGATGGTGAGGGTGAGCCCAAGGCCGCGAAAACAGTAAAAAAATCAGCGCCCCAAAAAAGACCAACCAAGGCAGCGCCTCTGCCGGGTCTTAACCCGAAATACACCTTTGATAACTTTATCATTGGCAAAGACAACCAGTTTGCCCACGCCGCTTGCAGCGCGGTTGCCTCCAAGCGTTCCACAAAGTACAACCCCCTCTTTATCTACGGCGGCGTAGGTCTCGGTAAAACCCACCTTCTCCAAGCCATAGGCAACAACATCTACAAAAATAACCCCTCCGCAAGGGTCTGTTATTACACCTCCGAGCGCTTTATGAACAACTTCATCAACTATATAAGCCGTCAGAAGATGAAAGAGTTTCGCGGTAAATTCAGAAACGTGGACGTGCTGCTTATAGACGATATCCAGTTCTGGGCCGGTAAAGAAAGGACTCAGGAGGAGTTTTTCCATACATTTAACGCCCTCCATGAAAAAAACAAACAGATTGTCGTAACCTCAGATACCTTTCCAAAAGACATTACAGGGCTTGAGGAGAGACTCAGGAGCAGGTTTGAGTGGGGTCTTGTTGCTGATATTCAGCCGCCTGACATGGAGACCAAGGTTGCCATTATAAGAAAAAAAGCAGCTGATGAAGGCCAGGACCTGCCTGATGACGTGGCTATATGGCTGGCCTCTGTGAGCGGCTCCAATATACGCGAGCTTGAGGGCTTTTTAAACAGAGTTATCGCCGTATCCAGCCTTACTGACCAGGAAATCACCCTGGATATGAGTAAAGAGGCGCTTAAAAACCTCTTAAGAGAGACTGAAGAGCGTATTATTTCCATTGATGAGATACAAAAAACCGTAGCAACGTTATATAATATAAAACCAGCGGATCTAAAATCCAAGAGCCGGCACCGCACGGTTACATACCCGCGGCAGATTGCCATGTTCTTATCCCGCAGATACGGTGAGTTTTCTTTTCCTGAGATAGGAGCGGCATTTGGCGGAAAAGATCACTCAACAGCCATTCATGCCGTAAAAAAGATAGAAAAAGCGCTTGAAACCAGCGCAGAGCTCCGTAACTCAATAAAAAAACTAAAAAAAGAGCTGGAAATCCAATAAACACACGTGGGCAGATAAAAAAACGATTTACAGGAAGAGAATTACCAAAATTTACCATTTAAGATAATTACCGGGGTTACGCTTTAACCGCATACTCACGAGGCGGGGGGGGCAAGGGGCAAGGGGCAAGGGGCAAGGGGCGAGGGGCGACAGGGGGCAACAAGGGAGAGGCACTGGCATGGCTTTGTTATACCAAGAAGCTGGTTTTCTGAAAAGCAGGGTGTTTAAAAAGCGGTATTTTTAAATACAGGGGTTTTATTATATAAAACAACCCGTTATATAATAAAAGTCCTTTAAATTCACACTTGCCCGTATACTTGAATAAAGGTGTTTAAAAGCTGTTGAAAAGTACTTGGCCTTTCTGCTGATACCTGTTTAAGTATACTCTTAAGGGTTAGAGTGTTTATATAAAAGCGGTCTTATCAACAGTTTCTGCAAGCTTATTTTTAGTTGTTCTGAGTAGTTACAGGCTTATACATGTATACACACCCCCTACTACTCATTATTACTAAATATTAATATATTAATAATAGAGGAGAAAAAAATGAAGTTCGTTATAAATAAATCGGATTTTTTAAAACCCCTTGCAAGGGTGCAGGGGATTGTAGAAAAAAGAACCACCATGCCAATACTCTCAAACCTCTTAATGAACGTAAAGGATGGAAAGGTAGAGATCAGCGCAACGGATCTTGAGGTCTCAATAAAGGATGTTACCGCAACAGAGTCCATATCCGAAGAAGGCTCTGTTACAATAAACGCAAGAAAATTATATGAAATAATAAAAGCCTTTACAGACGATACTATTAAAATCTCAAGTAATAAAGATAGTAAGGTTACAATTAAAGGGGGAAAATCCAATTTTAATGTCATGGGTCTCCCTGAAAAAGATTTTCCCGTATTTCCTGACATGGAAGGCTCTACCCTTCATAAAGTACGGGTAGATACACTTAAGGAGATGATAGACAGAACCGCCTTTGCCATCTCAACAGATGAGACACGGTATAATATTAATGGTTTTCTCCTTGAGAAAAACGGCAACAAGATAAAACTCGTGGCAACAGACGGGCACAGGCTTGCCGTAATAGAAAAAGAAGACGACCTTGGCCTTGGAGATAGCGCAAGGGCGCTGCTGCCGAGAAAAGGTCTTATGGAGATAAGAAAACTCCTTGATGAGGACGGCGGTACCGAGTTCTCCCTTGGAATTACAGATAAAAACCTCATGGTAAGCACCCCGCACACCACTATGATAGTGCGTCTTCTTGATGGAGAGTTTCCTGACTACAAGAGGGTTATACCTGAGGGTAATGACAAGATGGCCGGAGCAGATAAGGAAGACCTTCTTTTATCTCTAAGACGGGTCTCCATACTCTCGGAAAACAGGATAAAAGGCGTTAAATTCAAATTCTCAGACTCAAAACTCGTTCTCTCCGCCTCCAGTCAGGAGATAGGAGATGCCACGGTGGAGATGGAAGTTAATTATACAGAAAACAATAACGAAAACCTTGAGATAGCCTTTAACGCCATATATGTAATAGATCTCCTTGATTCAATGAAAGAGGAGCGCGTAACAATCGCTCTAAAGGATAACCTGAGCCCATGTATTATGAGACCCGAGGGTTCTCTTGATTATACCTATGTGATTATGCCCATGAGGCTGTAATTCATTAAAAAAGCCAAGTAAGCCTTAGCTGTGTATTTGTCTTTTAAAGGCATAAAAATATTGACAAATACACCACAGGTATGTCTTAATACAAGTTTCCCCCACTGCTCATGGGACAGATAAAGCATAAATTACTTACTCGATATTAATAAAAAGCAAGGTTAGGATACCATGAAAAGAACATATCAGCCCAGTAGAAGAAAGAGACTCTCCACACACGGTTTTCTTGAGCGCATGAGCACCCGCGGCGGCAGGGCCGTAATAAAGAGAAGAAGGGCAAAAGGCAGAAAAGTCCTGGCCCCTGTGGTCAGCTCTCCCAAGTAAAAAGTGAGCCTTAAAAAATCTCATGAATATTCCTTTTCTTCCTCATCAAGGCTCTTAAAGAGCGCTGAGTTCAGGGAGGTACGAAAAAGGGGCAGGAGATTTTTCAGCAGGAATTTCATAATATACACCCTGCCAAACAACCTTTGCAGAAACAGGCTTGGTATAACCGCCAGCGCCAGGGTTGGTAACTCGGTTAAAAGAAACAGGGTAAAGAGGCTTTTAAGGGAATTTTTCCGTCTTAATAAGACAAAAATCTCACCCCAGACCTCTATTGATATCGCGGTATATGTTAAGAGAAACACTGATATTGAGGCAATGAGCCTCCGCAGTGTAGAGTGTGAGCTTAAAAAATCTCTTTTTCAAAAGAGAATAAACTAAGAGTAACCCGAGAGAGCGCGCCTTATGATAAAGGCTTTTTTTTTATTCCCCATTCTCCTGTATAAGACCCTCATATCTCCTTTTTTACCTTCCCGCTGCAGGTTTTATCCGTCATGCTCTGAGTATGCATATGAATCCATAAAGTCTTTTGGCGTCGTAAGAGGACTCTTCCTTGGCGCCGTAAGGCTTCTTAAATGTCATCCATTTCATCCCGGCGGAGTTGATCTTGTGCCGGACACCTCCACTAAAAAACAAAAAAACAGGTTAGATCCCCATTATGGATAAACGCTCACTTATAGCCATAGCACTCTCTGCTTTTGTTATTTTTTCATATCCCTATGTAATGAAGCACTATTTTCCCAAAAAAGCCGAGGTAACAGATACCGAGACCGCGACAAAAGCTCAGGGCGGTATAGAGTCAGATACGGTTAGCAACACTGAAACCAGTCTCTTTGGCGGCACCGCACCCTCCTCTGGCACGGGTATTAACAGTGTGCCCGACGAGGCGCAGGCACGGGCAAAGGCAAGACCTGTTCTTAACGAGCAGCTTGTCCGCGTAGAGACCCCTCTGTACCGCGCCGAACTTACGAGTCTGGGTGGGGGCGTAAAGTCCTGGGAACTAAAAAAATATAAAGAGACATCCCATCTTGATTCAAAGCTTAAAAACATCGTGGCATCCAGGCACGGCGGCTCAAGCCTTCGCACAAGGCTTGTCTACAACAATACCATAGAGACGGCTACTCTCACCCCTTCAGCCTCATCCGTACTTCTCTCAAAGGATGAGAGTAAAGAGCTGGTACTAAGGGGCAAGTCACCGCAGGGGCTTGATATAGAGAAAAAATACAGGTTTAACGGCTCTGATTACTTAATAAATACAGAGCTTCGTCTTACCAACTCAGGCGATAAGCCTTTTAATGGTTTTGTGGATACCATTCTCTTAATGGGACATGCCTCGGGTAAGAAGAAGAAAAAGTCGCGCGCCACCTATCATAGCGGTGGTCTTGTCAGTATCGGTGATAACATTATCCGGCACAAGGACAAGAACCCGGCAGAGACGAGAAACGCGAAGATAAACTGGCTTGGAGTAGAAACCAAGTATTTTCTCTCCGCCATTATCCCTGTTACGGATATCCCCGTAAGCTGGACGCTTCAGCCCTCCACAAAAGATCAGGTTGAGGCGGGCTCACGCTTTGCCCTTAAACTCATGCCCGGCGAGACAGCCGTGTACTCCTATAAGACGTTTATGGGTCCCAAGAAGTATGACCTTTTAAAAAGAGAGAAGAGCGGTCTTGAGGGCTCCGTGGAGTTTGGTTATGTTGCTTTCATGGCCCGCCCCCTGCTCTCTGTGCTTAACTTTCTCCAGTCCTATGTTGTTAACTACGGCATAGCCATTATTATCCTTACCATAGTCATAAAGGTAATCTTCTATCCCCTTACCCATCATGGCCTGAAATCCATGCACGGCATGAAAAAAGTCCAGCCCCAGATAGCCGCCATTAAAGAACGCTACAAGGACGACAAGGCCAGGCTCAATAAAGAGATAATGGGTCTGTATAAGAAGTACAAGATTAATCCCGTAGGCGGTTGTCTGCCTATGATACTGCAAATCCCTGTTTTTATCGCACTTTATGAGGTTCTCTACGTCTGTATTGAGCTTCGTCACGCCCCGTTTATACTCTGGATTCATGACCTCTCGGCCATGGACCCTTATTATATAACGCCTCTTATCATGGGCGGCTCCATGTTCCTGCAGCAGAAGATGACCCCCGTAAGCGCAGACCCCATGCAGGCCAAGATGATGTTATTTATGCCGGTTATCTTTACGGTTATGTTCCTGAAATTCCCTGCGGGTCTGGTTATCTACTGGCTTGTAAACAACATCCTCTCCATTGCCCAGCAGTACTATATTAACAGGACCGATACTGCTCCCATATAAGCCGGACTTCTCATATTGGGTGCTTAAAAGTTATTTACAAGACCTGCGGCCTTTGTCGCGGGTCTTTTTATTCCCTAAGGTCTTTATTTCCACATCTATTTCACCTCTCCATGTTTTCTGATATATTAAACCTGCGGGTTTAAACCCGCAGGCGTGCCTGATTTTTGTCTCTTTTATATATTCTATACTTTAGATACTCACAGCCTTTATATGGAAGGTTTTTTTATTATGAATAGCTCCTCTGATACCATAGCCGCCATAGCCACCCCCGCGGGAGACGGCGGCATAGGCATAATAAGAATAAGCGGGACAGAAGCTCACGCCATTGGCAATAAGGTCTTTTCCTCCGTAAAAAGCGCACCTGCCCCTACGGAGAGGACTCTTATCTACGGGCACACAATAGACCCCGAAGACGGCTCTACCATAGACAATGGTTTTATTGTTTTTATGAGCGGCCCTCATACATACACGGGCGAGGATGTAGTGGAGCTGCAGCTCCACGGCGGGGCTCTGGTACTTAACCGTGCCCTGGGCGCTGTGTTTCGCTCAGGCGCCCGTGCTGCCCGTGCAGGTGAGTTTACAAAGAGGGCCTTTCTCTCGGGAAGGATTGATCTCACCGGCGCTGAAGCGGTAATGGATATTATAACCGCGGGCACGGACGAGGGTCTTGCCTCTGCCCGCAAGAGGCTTGAGGGCGGGCTTAGCGCAAAGGCCTATGAGATTAAAGAGTCCCTCCTTGGTATTATCTCCCGCCTTGAGGCAGAGCTCGAGTTCTCCGGAGACTTGGGGGACTTAACAGATGATATGGATACCGCGGCAGTGGAGACCGCAGTTCTTAAGGCCGTAGAGGATAAGGTCACAGGGCTTCTCGCCTCTTACAGAGAGGGCGCTGCCCTTAGAGACGGAGTAAGGGTGCTTATACTGGGCCGCGCCAATGTAGGCAAATCAAGTCTCCTTAACAGGCTCCTTGGCGAGCAGAGGGCAATAGTTACGCCTCTGCCCGGCACCACAAGAGACGTTATTGAGGAGGCCATCAACATTAACGGTATCCCCGTAAGGCTTATGGATACGGCGGGGCTTCGAGATACCACTGATTTTGTAGAGTCTCTCGGCGTTAAGGAGGCCAGAAAAAGAATAGCCGGCGCCGGGGTGATCTTATTTGTCCTGGATGCCGCGGCAGGTGATTTTACAGAAGATAAAGTACTCTTGGAGGGTTTAGAGGGTAAAAAACTCATCTTTGTCGCCAATAAGATCGATCTTATGGATAAGGGTGAAGAAGTTCTTGTAAGGCATGAGTTTGCCTCCACTGAGAGTGTCGCCCCACCTCTCGTCTTTATCTCAGCCACAAAAGGGGCCGGTATAAAGGGACTTCGGGACGCGCTTTATGAGGTGATTACTGGCCGCGCCGCGGGTGCTGCCTCTGCAGATGTTGGCACAGGAGAGTTTATCGCCACAGAGCGTCAGTATGAGGCCCTGTCAAAGGTCCTCGAGGGGGTGAGGAGGGCCGCTGAAGGCTCAGCGCGGTCTCTGCCCCGGGACCTTATCGCCTCAGACCTTAGAGAGGCGCTCAGCGCCATAGAGGAACTTACCGGAGAGGTTACAACGGAAGACATACTGGATCGAGTCTTCTCTGAGTTCTGCATAGGTAAATAGTCTTTTAAAAGCTTTAGCGGGCATGCGGGCAGTTAGGAAAAATACTTAAAAGTTTCCGGGCTCTGTACATGAAAATATTTTTAAAAGGTGTTAATGGAATCTACGGATAATTAAAAACCTTAAAGGCTGCCTCGAATATGCACTCATTTTTTAGCGATATACCTGTTTTTTATATGGGCTGCATAGCAAGCCTGCTTACGGGGCTGGCTACAGGGCTTGGCGCAATACCCGTACTCTTTACCAAAAACATCTCCCGCCGCGCACAGGACGTAATGATGGGTTTTGGCGCAGGCGTAATGCTTGCGGCAACCTCGTTCTCACTTATAATCCCGGCTATTGAGTCTGCCGTGGTCCAGGGCACCGGCAAATCCGGAGCCTCCTTTATCGTAGCCGGTGGAATGTTTATTGGCGCGGTTTTTCTATATCTAAGCGACAAATACTCTCCCCATGAGCACTTTATCTCAGGTCCCGAGGGCGCTAACCCTAAAAACCTTAAGAGAATATGGCTCTTTATCATCGCCATTACCCTTCATAACATACCCGAAGGGCTTGCCGTTGGAGTTGGTTTTGGCGGAGGCAACGTATCTAACGGACTGGCCCTGGCAGCCGGCATAGGGCTTCAGAATCTTCCAGAGGGCCTTGTGGTGGCACTGGCCCTTATTACAGAGAGGTACTCAACAAAACAGGCTGTTTTAATAGCCCTCTTAACCGGGCTTGTGGAACCCATTGGCGGCGCCATAGGGGCCGGGGTGGTAACGCTTGCGCGCCCAATTCTGCCCTGGGGCCTGGCATTTGCCGCAGGAGCCATGTTATTTGTCATAAGCGATGAGATAATCCCCGAGTCCCATAGAAAGGGTTTTGAGAAGGAGGCAACCTTTGGCGTGATGATTGGTTTTGTCGTAATGATGCTCCTTGATGTTATTCTGGGCTGAGGGCAACCCTGCCCTACTCTGACCTATCTACTCTGCCTTCAGCCGATTCTTCTGCGCCTCCAGCACCCCTTCGCTATGTAGCAGTTTTTTAACGGCAATAAGAAATACCCCCGTAAGCATGAGGTTCAGGGCCAGCGACAGCATGGCCACCGTCATCATGGTCCCCCCAATACCATAGGAAATGGATATGATAAGCACCCCCGCGCCCACCTCGCCGCGTGGAAACATGCCTATGGCAAGGGCAAGTCGTTCTTTCCAGTGCGCCATCTCTTTGTAGCAGAAAAAGGGAAATAACTTACCTATATTGGATAAGATGGTAACCAAAATAACATGCAGGGCTATTACTGGCCACGATGCCGTAGAGCCACCGGGCTCGGAAGATAGCCCCCCGCGTATCTTCGTTACTTCTTTCTTCACCTTGTGCTCGGGAGTAAGCGTTGTGTAGGCGCTTGCCACCTCACGGTCCATCTGCTCTATCATTGGCGCAGGGCCGGCAATATTGGCCAGCGGCGGCATGGACAGACCTACAAGGGCCATGAAAATAGTAGAAATAATAACCGTAACCAATAACTCAGATGGTTTCTCAATGATATTAATGGCCTTTTGGCCGCTCTTTGAGGGTATTATCCTGTGGGCCATCATGCAGCCTATGGCAAAGGCCGGAAGCAGTACCTCTATGTGAATGGGCACAACCTCGTCAATAAGCTTGCTCGTATGATAAATACCCTCCGCCGCTATGGTAATGATTACGCTGTACCCCAGGACCCAGGGCCAGGTAACGGGAATCTTCAGATTGTGCAGAAAATGCCACGCAGCAAGAAGAAAAATAATCATGGGTACAAGGACAACGAGAAGCTGCCACTTAAGACCAAGTATGAGCATCTCAAGAGGTATCATGAGAATAACCGTATCAAGGTCGTCAAATATGGCGAGTATCTTTATCTTTCTGTACATCCATGTGCCGGCCAGCCCCGCGGCGGCAAGCATGGAAAAGAGCACCCCGGCAGATGTGGGAGAGGCGAAACGCGAGGTTAAAAGAGCCTCTTTCCATAAGGTTGTACCGTTATCCCCGGAGAGGACAAAGACAAAATACAGGGCCACAAGTATCCACGGAATAGTGGCGGCAGTGGCCGCAACCACGTAGTCCCAGCCGTATAAACCCAGCCGCGACTTGTCCAGCTCAAACTCGTAACCAACGCGTATCATGATAAAACCAAGGGCAACCGTGGTTAAAAGCTTTGTCACGTGGGCAAGACGCTCGTACTGCGCAGAGTGGATAAATAGAGGCAGAACCTGCGAGAGGACAAGACCCATGAGAAGAAATAAAGAAAAAAGCATTATTTTTTTCATGAAAAACCTTCCTTACTTTCTTTTGGAAAAAAGAAAGTAAGACAAAGAAAACCGGGATGGGTACAAGTGTATCTTCATTGAACCCGCTTTTTGTCTCCTACGGCATTAATATGCCGTAAAAAAGTGAGACATAGACACCGGGGTGATAACGAGTGTATCTTCATTGCACCGGCCTTTTGTCTCCTATGGCATTAATATGCCGTAAAAAAGTGAGACATAGACACCGGGGTGAGAACACGTGTATCTTTATTGCACCGGCCTTTTGTCTCCTATGGCATTAATATGCCGTAAAAAAGTGAGACATAGACACCGGGGTGAGAACACGTGTATCTTTATTGCACCGGCCTTTTGTCTCCTACGGCATTAATATGCCGTAAAAAAGTGAGACAAAGACACCGGGGTGAGAACAAGTGTGTCTTTATTGCACCGGCTTTTTGTCTTCTACGGTATTAATATATCGCAAACAAAAGAAAGCCTATATTACAGAAGGTTGTCCCCTGCTAAAAGCTTATAAAGACAGAGTATAAAAGCTATTGCCTTATATAAAAAGTGCAAACTTCATTAAACCACAAGAACCATAAACAAATCAAAAAAGTATATGGCCTGGATGCGTCTGCGCTACACAGGCTCACGTCTGAATAAATCTCTCTTCATATCCGTAACCCTGTCAATGAAGAGTATGCCCTCAAGATGATCTATCTCATGCTGCAGCACAACGGCCTCAAAACCTTTTGCCTCAATGGTTATGTCCTTACCTGCAGGGGTTAAGGCTTCTATATGTACCTTTCGTGACCGTGTAATATTAGCCCTGTACTCGGGGATGGAGAGGCAGCCCTCGCGGCCCTTTCGCTTGCCGCTGGAATATATAATCTTTGGGTTCAAAAGCCTCAGCAGCCCGTGACCCCCTTTATCACTCCCTACGTCTACGATTATTATTCTCTTTAGTACCCCTACCTGCGGGGCGGCTATACCCACGCCGCCATGAAGACGCATTGTCGCCTCCAGGTCCTCTATAAGGGTGGAGATGCCGCTGGCAAGTGGGGTGACCTCACGGGAGACACGCTGAAGCACGGGGTCAGGGTATTTTATTATCTTTAACAGGGGCATGGTAAAAAAAGCACCTCTCTTCTGCGGTACGCACCTGGCCTAAAGCTCTCCGTAGTCCTCTATTGGTTTTAACTTGATACTTACATTAAGCTCTTTGCCAAGGTCTTCGAGCTTGGATGTAAGTACTTTTAAGTCCGTGGCCTCCGTTATATAGAGCTCCATCATCATCATATAGAGCTGTCTGCCTTCTCCGCTCTCATCATCATCTCTGCGGGCCGTCTTTGTCTCAAGGTCTGTAATATTAATCCCCTCATCGGCCAATAAACAGGCGGTCTTGTATATTAAACCCGTACTATCCTCTCCGTATAGCGTTAGTATGTAATTGGATAGAGCCGTAGGCTCCTCCCGTGGCCCTGCCGCCACCTCTTTCATATCTATTGTAAGGGAGCACTCTTTGCCTACCTCATTTATATCTTTTACAAGGGAGGCAAAGTCCACTCCCTGCGGGAGTGTCATTAAGAGGATAACCGCGAACTCGGCCCCTAAAATAGTCATGCTTGAGTCCTCGATATTACAGCCTTGCTTAAAGAGCGGCTCTGTAATGGCCGCTACTATTCCGGGCTGGTCTCTGCCTATGGCGCTTAGTGAAAAAGTCTGCATAATCGGCTCTCCTTACGGTAAAGGGTTTATGCCCTCTCTTTTTTTGCCTTTATCATGGCCAGGATTGTCTTCTCGTACCCCCGCTCCGAGGGCTCGTAATATGACCTCTCTGAGAGTTCTTCAGGCAGGCACTCCTGGTCCACCACCGCTCCCTCGTAGTTATGGGGATACTTATACCCCCCGCTGTAGCCCAGTTTTTTCATTAAGGACGTTGGGGCGTTCCGTAGATGCATGGGCACGCTAAGAGAGCCGTGCTCACGCGCATCAGAGGCGGCTTTTTTATACGCGCTGTACGAGGCGTTGCTCTTTGGCGCCGTGGCAAGGTAGGTTGCTGCCTGCGCCATGGGTATCCACCCCTCGGGCATACCGATAAACTCCAGCGCGGCCTTTACGGCAACAGCCGTACTCAGGGCCTGAGGGTCGGCGTTGCCAATGTCCTCGGAGGCGAATATTATCATGCGCCTTACGATGAAGAGCGGATCCTCGCCCGCCTCTATCATACGCGCCAGCCAGTAAAGTGCCGCGTCCGCGTCGCTTGCACGCATGGATTTTATAAAGGCGGAGATAACATTATAATGCTCCTCTGCCCCTTTATCATAGCGCAGGACTTTTTTCTGCAACGCCTCTCTGGCAGCCTCTGTGGTGATGTGCTTTACCCCGGTCTTGTCTGCCGCTGTAATCATATACGAGAGCTCAAGGCAGTTTAGGGCCGCGCGTGCGTCTCCCTGGGCCTGGTCTACGATAAAGTCCACTGCCGCAGGCTCTACCTCCGCCTTAATCTCACCCAGCCCGCGAGTCTCGTCAGTAATGGCCCGTGAGATTATCTCCGATAAGACCTCTTCCTCAAGGGCCTTTAAGACAATGACCCTGCACCGCGAGAGCAGCGGCCCGTTTAGCTCAAAGGAAGGGTTCTCCGTAGTAGCCCCTATAAGGGTAAGTGTGCCGTCCTCTACGGAGTGCAGAAAGGCGTCCTGCTGGGCCTTGTTAAATCGGTGTATCTCGTCCATGAAGAGCAGAGTCTTTTGCCCCCGCGCCTTATGGTCTCTGGCGTCTTTTATCACCGCCCGTATCTCTTTAACCCCTGATGATACGGCGGATAGCTCTACGTACCGGGCCCCGGAGCAGACAGCGAGTATCCTTGAGAGCGTGGTCTTACCCGTGCCCGGCGGCCCCCAGAGTATCATGGAGCACAGTTCTTTATTTTTAAGCACGCCGCGCAAAAAACGGTCCTTGCCCACAATATGTTCCTGACCGAGAAACTCCGTAAGGGTTCTCGGCCTCATCCTCTCCGCAAGAGGCGCGGGCGCCACTGCGGCAGGGTTTTGTTCCGGCGTATGTGTGCTTTTGTCCGGGCCGAGCTCAAATAGGTCCATAAAAAAATTCTACATAAAGGGAGGGAAAATAGCAAGGATGAGAAAAATCATTTAAGCCCGAAGAGGATTTGCGCTATAATTAAATGATAGGATTAATTTAACCAAGCGGTTTAACAGGTGAACCATGTCGATGCTTGAAGTACTAAAATACCCCCATCCTTTTTTACGGACTACTTGTGAGCCCGTAACCGAGGTGGACGAGTCCATCAGGACCCTTATAGACGATATGCTGGAGACCATGTACGCCAATAAAGGCATAGGTCTTGCCGCCACACAGGTAGGTGTGGCCAAGAGAGTCATTGTCCTTGATGTGCCCATTTACGATGATGAAGAAGGTGAGGGGGAGGCATAGGATACGGCGGACTCCGAGAAAGAGGAGAGGGTGCTTGTCTGCATGGTTAATCCCGAGGTCACCTTTAAGGAAGGTCGAGTTAAGTTTGAGGAGGGATGTCTCAGTGTGCCCGGTGTTAACGCGGATGTG
>JAJRZX010000051.1 GCA_024275045.1 Deltaproteobacteria bacterium | reverse complement strand
GTTCTGCCCTGAAGCCAGGCTCAAAACCTCTTCGCCATACAACCTCACAGCCGCACCGTGTCTCCTTGCCTTCTCCTGGCAGCATAAAACTTATCTCCATCTGCTCTCCAACTTCCCGTGGGTTTACCGAGGCGATGAACATGCCGCCCTTGCCGATAGTCTTGGCATAACCAAAAAAAACACCGCAGGAGTCCTCTCCCCTTATCTTGAGGACAAGGAGCTGGCTCCGCAGGTTCACACGCCTGTTGGCCCTTAAGGCGACATAATCTATCTCTTTATCCTTGTCACCACCTGCCATGATGTATTATCTCCTTAAGGGGTTTCCTGTTCTTTTCTTCCGCTACAAGGGGCGCTTTCGCGTATCCAAGCGCGATAACAGCGACTACATCCATAGAATCCGGTATATTAAGTATAGCCTTTACCCGTGCAGGGTCTATGGCCGCCACCCAACAAGTGCCAAGTCCCTCGGCAGTGGCCGCGGTTATCATCTCCGTTACTGCTATAGTAACGTCCACCCGGGCAAAATTAATATTGTCTACTTTTCTTACCCAGGCCCTGGCCGGATCGGCGCAGGCTACTACTGCCACGGGTGCGTCTTTAAAACCCTCTTTTGTAAAGACCTCGTTAAGGGCTTCCCTGTACTCACCTTGTAGAATAATAAAATGCCAGGGCTGACGGTTAGCCGCGCTCTGAGCCCTCTGCAGGGTCCTCATGAGGCGTTCTATTTTTTCCGGGGCTATGTCCTTTTTGGAGAATTCCCTGACACTCTTTCTCCTTGAGACAATACTGTAAAAACGCTCTATCTCAAGCTCGTCCAAGTTATGCCGCCTTTTATTCTACGGGAGCATGGCGGTAAACAGAAAGTTTTTAGAGACAAATACCTGTACAACACATCAATAAAGCCTCATAACTTATTAGTCTACCACTGATATTCTTATAATTCCAGCACCCTATATAATAGCCTCAACAAACTCCCTTGCCTTAAACTCACGCAGGTCCTCAACCCCCTCGCCTACTCCTATGTAACGTATGGGAATCTTAAGCTCCTTTGCAAGAGGCACGATAATACCGCCCTTTGCCGTACCATCAAGCTTGGTAAGAACTATTCCCGTAACGCCGATGGCCTCGTTAAAAAGCCTTGCCTGATTAAGGGCGTTCTGCCCCGTAGAGGCGTCAAGTACAAGGAGCTTCTCATGGGGAGCTCCTGCCAGCTCGCGCCCCGCGATACGGTTAATCTTTTTAAGCTCATCCATTAGATTGGACTTTGTATGCAGCCGCCCGGCGGTATCAAGGAGTATAATGTTGGCGTACCTGCCGATAGCGGCCTTAATGGTATCAAAAGTTACGGCTCCGGGGTCTGTGCCAATGGACTGGCTGATAACGTCGCAGCCTGTACGCCTGCCCCATAGTTCCAGCTGCTCGCTTGCAGCGGCGCGAAATGTATCGCCTGCCCCAAGGATAACGCTCTTTCCGGCAGATGAGAGGTGGGCCGACAACTTGCCTATCGTAGTGGTCTTACCCACGCCGTTAACGCCCATGACAAGCACCATAAAAGGACTTCTCTCGATCTTTAACGGTGCCTCTACTTCTTTTAAGATATCGTATAAATAATCACGCAGGTATTCCTGCAGACGCGCCACATTCTGCCCGCCCTTGCTCCTTATGCGTTCGGCTATATCCAGAGACGTAGCCACGCCAATGTCCGATGTTATGAGCGATTCTTCCAGGGTCTCGAGAAATTCCTCCCTGCTCATCGTAGGCGCCGCACCCTCGACACCACCCATAATAGAGTTGTGCGTCTTTGAGAGCCTTTGCCTCAGCCCCGATAGACCGGACTTCATTTTTTTGAACATTTTTCCTATCCCGCAAGCTTAATTCTCCCTTTTTACCACAAAAGGCCCTCAGGATAAAGGCTTTTCAATGGTTATCATACCCCTTGCAAGTGGCGCACGGCAATGACGTAAGTCACAAGGCAAGTACGGGATTATGTAAAGTTCAGGAGAATATGAATGAGAAGTCTATCTTAACCCCCCTTTAAAGGGGCATAAAAAACCTCAGATTACTGCCAAAATAAGCCCAAATTAAAGATAATTGCCTAATATTCACTAAATAAGAGGTAAAAGCAAAACCGTGGCCTGAGTATAAATACGTAAAAACTAATTGGACCTGCCAAGAGATTGGGCCTTACTTTTTGTGAAGTTCAAGGATCTTTTTGATAATATTCGTGGTTGACCTACCCTTAAGAAGCCTTACCCTTCTCACCACCCCGCCGTTTGCCTTCACTATTGTGCCGCCTACTATCTCATGAGCGGCCCAGTCAGCGCCTTTTACTAAAATATCGGGTTTTAAGGCGGTTATGAGCTTAAGAGGAGTGGTATCATTAAATATCACCACATAATCCACGCACCTTAGAGCAGATAAGACCTCGGCCCTCTCGGCCTCGGGCACAATGGGTCTGTTCTGCCCCTTAATGGCCCTTACAGAGGCGTCGCTGTTAATCCCAACTACAAGTATATCACCAAATGCCCTTGCCTTTCTCAGATATCTCACGTGCCCGGCGTGTATGATATCAAAACATCCGTTGGTAAAGGCTACCTTGCGCCCCTTTTTTCGCTGAGGCAGAAGTTCCGTAAGTAACCTCTTAAGTGTAATTACATTTTTCATTATCTATGTCCAAACCCTCTTTTAAGCAGCACCGCGCATAAGCGGGGCCTTGCTTCAATTAACTGCTCTGGCTAAGGTAATAACCGTAACCCTGGCACCGGCCCTCTTTAAGACCAGAGCGCACTCACCCACTGTAGCGCCGGTGGTAAAGACATCGTCTACAAGGACAACATCCTTGCCTTTAAAAGCATCTGCATGCCTTACGATAAAGGCCCCCGCCACATTGACAGACCTCTCTCTGCCTTTTAGCCCCACCTGCGATGGTGTATTTCTAACTCGCCGCAGGTTGGATATTTCAAGTTTTACAGAGAGGGCCCCGGCCATAACACGTGCCAGCAGCACAGACTGGTTAAACCCCCTTGAGGTGATTTTTTTTCTGTGAAGCGGCACAGGCACTATAAGATCAGGGCTAAGCTCCAACTCAGTAACGGTACGGGCCATGCGGCTTCCAAAAAAAGGGCCAAGCATGGTTCCCCAGCTGTATTTAAGGGCATGAACCGCCTCCCTTACCTCGTTGTCAAAGAGATATAAACTGCGGGCCCGCGTAAAGGAAGGGCTTTTTTTCAGACAAGAACCGCAGGTACGATTCTCGCTGCCCCCGCTCTTAAAGGGGATACCGCAGAGCAGACATAAGGGCCCCTTTATGCGGGAGGAATTAAACGCCTCAGCGCATTTATCACATAACTCCAGAGTATGGCTATTAACGGCCTCTGCGCAGAGGGGGCAGTGAGGCGGGAAAAAAATATCCATAAAAGCATTTGCTACGGTCCCTGTACTCATACACACAGTATATAACAGAGAGATGATATTGAAAACTTTTTTTGCAACTTAAAATACAATCAAAATAAAACCGCGGCGCAGGCAGCGTATAAGAGTTGAGTAAATATGTAAATGTCGATTGACAGAAACAGTACGAACGGTTATAAGTGATGTATAAGAAAAGTTTAAAATACAATAACGTTGTTAATTCCAAGGTGTATAAAAATAGGAGGAAGATTCATGAAGACATGGGAAAAACTATCTCAGAAAGTTTCCGATGAGTGGAAGCTGCTGGAGAAAAAGCTCAAGCAGTCCGTAAAAAAAGGGCAAAAAGACGCACAGAGCCTTAAGCAGAAAGCCATAAAGAGCGAGAGAGAATCGCGGATCCTGCAGAAGACACTGAAAAAGTGGGAGACTACGGTAAACAAATTAAAGAAGACTGCCGGAGAGGTCTCAACAAGGAGCAGAACCATTGAGACCAGACTAAAGAAAAAACTGGCAAACACAGAGGCGCAGTACAAGAAGCGCATAGGCAGCCTTGAGAAGAAGATAAAGGCCCTTGAAGAGAAAACCGCCAAGAAGATAGTCCGTAAAAAGAGCTCAGGCAAGACTAAAAGCGCAGGCACTAAAAAAACGGCCGTAAAAAAGAGCGCTGCCAAAAAAAAACCTGTCGCTAAGAAAACAACAGCAAAAAAGAGTACTGTAAAGAAAAAGGCGGCTCCCAAAAAAACAGCAACAAAAACCACCGCTAAAAAGAGTGCAACAAAGAAAACCCCTGTGAAGAAAAAGACCTCAACAGGTACTAAGGGCGGTAAATAAAGGATTTTTTTACCCTGCATTCACGAATAGGGGGTAAGTAGAGGAAGAGGGTTCAAGGGGCGGGGGCGGGGGCGAAGATACAGAGCACATAAGATAAAAACACATGTCCGGCAAGGGAACTCTCCTTTGCCGGACATTTTATTTGATGAAAAAACCTGAGTCAAAGCAGAATAAAGATTCTCCGTAAGAAAGCACCTTATAGCCCCCGGTGAGACAGGGCTGCTGTTTACTCGTCTTTCTTGTCTTCAGGCGCAGGCGCAGGCTCTGGCTTTTTACCGAAGATCTTCGCAAGAAGAACACCAAGACAATACAGCACAAGGAGCGGCCCTGCCATTAGCATCTGATTAAAGGCGTCAGGCGTGGGGGTAAGCACAGCCGAGGCTATTACAATGGCAATAACGGCATACCTCCACCAGGAGAGAAAACGCCGAGCGGTCACTACGCCGGTACGCGCCAATACAAGCATGGCAAGAGGAAGCTGGTACACAATGCCAAAGGCTATGAGCAGCCTTGTAACAAGGGAGAAGTAGCTGTTCATGGAGATAAAAGGCTTTAACTGCGGCCCCGAATAACTCATGAGAAACTTAAAGGCAAAGGGAAAGACAACGAAAAAAGCGAATAAAAGACCGCTTAGAAATAGCGTGCAGGAGAGAAAGACCGTTGCAAGAAACCAGCGTTTTTCTTTGGCGTAAAGCCCGGGGGCTACGAAAGACCATATCTCATATAAGATAACCGGGCTCGCCAGAGCGGCGCCGCCGAGAAAACCAACTTTGATGTAAACGAAAAAAGGCTCTACAAGCCCTGTAAAGGCAATGAACTCCGAGCCCTGAGGCATAACCGGAAGCAGAGGTGAGATGAGAAAGGCATAGAGCCTGTCAGAAAAAAAGTATGATACGGCAAAACCAAGCACAAGGGCGATGATGGAGATAATAAGCCTTTTTCTGAGCTCGCGCAGATGCCCTGTGAGCCGCGCGGCAGCCGCCTGTTCCTCCCCCATAATCAGGTAGCCTTTCCTGAGGAGGCGTCATCAGAGTCCTTTACCCGGGAGGTCTCTGCCGTGGAGGTGTTTTTAGTGCTTTTTTCTCCTCTTTTATCTTTTACGTCAAGGCCCTCCTTCACAACTCCGGATAGATCCATATCCGTTACCGTGCGCTTGAGGTCAAGCCCTGTTCTTCTCAGATCGTTATACGCCTTGGCCGCGGTCCTTGCCACCTCGGGGAGCTTATCAGGTCCCAGCACAAGAAGGGCCACTACGAGTACAAGAAGGAGTTCGGTAAAACCAATTCCAAACATTCATTTACCTTAATTCGTTAGAAAAAATTAATCAGCAGGCGGTATTGCAAGCACCGGTACATGGGCATTTCTCATTACATGCTCTGTATTGGAGCCGTAGACCAGCCGTCCCACGCCGCCTTCGCCGGCTGTGCCCATGACTATAATATCAGCTGTCTTTTCAAGTGAGACTCTTAAGATCTCAGTCTCAGGCGAGCCGGAACAGATAATGGGCTCAAGCTTCTCTGCAGGGTATGCGAGGCCGGCACAGTACCTTTTCAGCTGCTTGGCCTCCTCTGATTCTTCTTCCTTCTCAAGCACATCAAAGGAGATATGCGGCACATACATTCCTCCGCCCTCAAGAGAGAGGTCAACAACATGGAGCACATATAACGTGGCCCCGTAAGCCTTTGCCAGAGAGGTGGCATAAGCGGAGGCATGTCCTGAGATTGCAGAAAAATCCGTTGGAAAAAGAATACGCTTAAGGGTTATCTCTTTACTTTTTATTCCCATGAACTCCTCCTTATTAATAATGAATATCTTTTATATTATTATAATAACACTATATTTTGCAATATGTTTTCTTTTTCCACCTGCAAAAAAAGTATTGACCTTACAGACTCTTGATGATAAAAGATGTAACAATTGTGTATAAAGCGCTAATTATTCTTCCTACTCTTTTTAACTCTCATACTCTAAGATACGCGCTGACATGAATAAGAGATCTTTCTTACACACCTTGAGCTCCACCTCGCTTCGCGCGTTTGTTCTTTTTGTACTCGCCGCGGCTGTTGTGTTATTCTCAGGTCTGAATCAGAGGGCCCTTCCCACTGATATAATCTCACAGGACCTGTCCGCACAGAAAGACAGCACCTCTACAACCACAACCAACCTTATTCACTCTAAGATACGTCTCCTTGAGAGGACATCTCCTCTTGCGGCCAACTACCCCAAGCCAAAACTCAGTACTGCAACTGTAAAACACCGCACAAAGGTAAGGCGCAGCACGCCCTCAAGCCCCCCTAATATTACAAGGGGTAATATTTACGGCACAAGAATAGCGGTAACCTTTGACGGAGGCATAGGCGCGGGCCAGGCAGACGAGATACTTGATATACTTAAGAGAAGGAATATCAAGACTACCATTTTTTTAAGCGGAGACTTTATAAAGCTTCACCCCCGCATTACAAGGCGTATTGTTGCCGAGGGGCACGAGGTGGGCAACCACAGCACAACGCACCCCCACCTTACCCAGCTTGAGATTAACGGCACACAGAGAACCAGAAAGGGCATCACCAGAGATTTTCTTGTAGGCGAGCTGAATATAGCGGAGAAACGCTTCTTTGAGGTAACGGGCCGCCACATGTCCCCGCTCTGGAGGGCCCCGTACGGGGAGATAAACGCGGAGCTTCGGGCCTGGGCCTTTAGCGCAGGGTACCTTCATATAGGCTGGACCTATGACAGCAAAAAACGCATCAGCCTTGACAGCCTTGACTGGGTGGATGACAAAACTTCACGGCTATACCACAGCCCAGAAGAGATAAAAAAGAGAATACTGAGTTTTGGAGATAAGGGCGGTCATCTTGGCGGCGGCATTATACTCATGCACCTTGGAACAGAACGGGGCAGTGACAGGGCCTCCTCAATACTGGGCGAGATGCTTGACGACCTCTTAAAAAGAGGTCTCAGCGTAGTAAAGGTATCAGACCTCATACTTAATAAGAGGCTGCTGCGTGAAGCAAGCCTTAAAAAAGTAAGGTACTATCAGGCCATGAGAAGGGCGGATAAAGAGGGCTCACAGCAACGCTTTAAGATTCATGCAAGAGCCATTCCGTTAAAGAGCTGAGAGAGAGACCTCCCACCACTCTTTTTTATAAACTCCACTCAGCTTGCCGGCAGTGCCCCCTTGCCCACTCGTACTCGCTCCCTCCAGCCCTGCAGGGATGGAACTCTTAGCTCTTACATATTAATTCTTTACTTCCTCTATCAAAATACCCCATGGGCCGGGTACTTATTCTCAGGCTTAGCCCTTGCCTTAAGCAAGGGGCTTTACTCGAGCCTCTCGGATAAAAAACTTTATAAGCAGAGCCCCTGCCACAAAACCGCCGATATGCGCGTACCACGCTATACCCGTATTGCCGCCTGAGCTCAGCACCTGAAAGAGAAACCAGATACCGAGAAAATATACCGCCCGTATTCTTACGATACTCACAAAGACAAATAGGAATATGAGCGTCTTTACATTGGCTCGCGGAAAGAGCACAAAGTAGGCGCCAAGCACCCCTGCGATGGCCCCGGAGGCCCCTATCATAGGCTGAGTGGAATCAGGTGATACAAAGACATGGGTTGCGCTTGCAATAAGGCCGGTAAGTAGGTAAAAAAGTATGAACCTAAAGTGCCCCAGACGGTCCTCTATGTTATCTCCAAATATCCAGAGGAATAACATGTTTCCCGCAAGATGAAAAAAACCTCCGTGAACAAATATAGAGGTAAAGAGCGTAAAAGGCGGCACCACTACAGCGGCCTGCCCTATGTCTGTAAAACGGGTAATCTCATAGGGTATAGCCGCGGTGGAGTAGATGAATTTCCCCATGCCCCTGTATCCAAGGCTCAGCTCATAGATAAATACAGAGACGTTAACGAGAATAAAAATTATAGTGACATAGGGAAAGGTATCACGCGGGGTATCGTCTTGTAATGGTATCATAAAGGCTTCTCTGCTTCAGCCGCATCACGGGCAAAAACCCGCAAATCAGGGCTTGTAATACATCAACTGGCGCGCCTGAGAAGAGATAAACTCAGTAAAGCGCTCCACCTCTTTTAGTCTGAGAGGAATAAACGTAGAGGCTATCTCAACGTTCTCTTTAAGCTGCTCCAGCGTATCACATCCGATTACTCCCGTTGAGACAGGCTGAGTAAGGGCATAACAGAAGAGCAGTCTCTTGGGGGCGTTAAGTCCGCCGCGAAGATAGACCTTCATGGCGATAATGCCCATGTCCTTTGCGCTGGCCGCCGGCACCACCTCTTCCACAAAGGGTTTATAAGCGGGCTCCGCCGGGTTGACGGGCATAAGTACTGTATCAAAATCATACTCTCTCACGCATTTTGCAAGCACCGTTGGGTCGTGATGACCTGTAATGCCGATAAAGCGCACAAGCCCCTTTTTTTTTGCCTCGGTAAATGCCTCGTAAGCCCCTCCGGGGGCGAATATCGCAGAGATATCATCCTCTGTCCTTACGTCATGAACCTGCCACAGATCAAGGTAATCAGTGCCCATGTTCTTAAGTGTCTCATGAAGATGAGCCGTGGCGCCTTGATAATCTCTTGCGTGGGATTTACTGGCCAGAAAAATCTCCTTACGCCTCGCACCAATAGCCCCACCGTAATAGGACTCGCTCCCCTCGTATGCCCTTGCCGACTCCAGATAATTTACGCCCATATCAATGGCGCCGTTAATAAGCTGGACGGCCTTCTTATCCTCGCCCCATGTTCTTAAAAGCCCCTCGCCGCCAAGGCCCATTATGCTCACGAACTCTCCCGTGGCGCCAAGTCTTCTGCGTGGGATCTCATGACTTTTACCGCAACACTCCTGCTCTTCCATCTTATGAATCTCTCCTATGAGTCAGGGGCCCTCTTATACCGGCCCTCAGGTGAACAAAATAAAGATACCGCTCTTTGACCTTATATGAAAAATAATAACATATTAAAGGAGTTTCTTAAATCTTAAATAGAGGGGTACGGAGCAGGGGCGTACGGGGCAAAGACGGCACAAGACAATCAGAGGCATTGCCGGAGGCACCTCTGTCAGAGTGTGCAGAAGAGAGTACAGAACGGCATTAATATTATGAGGTGCGTTCTCTATATAAGGCGGAGTAAGTAAGGCGCTGAGGCCGTGCTCAGGCAATGGTGTTAATGGGGAAAAAGACCTTAAACCTGCTTCCCTTTCCCTTCTCGCTCTCAACAACAATACGGCCGCCGTGTGCGTTAACGATGGCGTTGACGATTGAGAGCCCCAGCCCAGAGCCCACGGTAAGGCCGCGGCTGGCATCAGTGCGGTAAAACCTCTTGAAGATGTTCTCAAGGTCTTCCTCGTCAATACCCATGCCCGTGTCCTCCACAGAGACCTCGCAGAACCCATCAAAAGAGGCTATACGCACATCTACACGGCCTCCATCACGGTTATACTTGACGGCGTTCTCAATGAGGTTGGTGAAGACCTCAAAAAGGCTCTCCCTGTCAGCTCTTATCACTACATCAGGCCCGTCTTCCATGCGCAGCGAGACGCCTTTTTCAGAGGCCGCCTGGCCTACAAGCCTGAAGACATCATCTATAAGGGGTCTTACGCCAAGACGCACCAGACGCAGCTCCGATGAGTTGGAGTCTATCCTTGAGATTACCAGTATCCTGTTAATAAGCTCCGTCATCCTGTTAACGGTAACCCCGATCTTGGTCAACGCGTCTTTATACACATCTCCATCACGTTCTCTGGAAAGCATGACATCGCAGTAGCTCTTAATCACAGAGGTAGGGGTACGAAGCTCATGAGATGCATCGGAGAGAAACTTTTTCTTTCTCTCAAAGGGCTGCTCCAGCCGGCTGAGCATGGTATTAAAACTCAGCGTAAGGTCTCTTAATTCAAGAGGAACATGCTTCTCATCAACCCTCTCGTAAAGGTTCTTATCGGTAATATGACTTATCTTGGCTGTGAACATATCAATTGGACGCATGGCCCACTTTGTCATGAAAAATATACCCAGGGCGCAGATTAAGAAGACAGCCGGATATATAATCAGCACTATTGTCCTAAAGGAATTCACAAGGCGATATGTATTGGTAAGGGAATCCGCTACCTGAAATATCAGCACCAGCCCGCCAAAGTCCACGGACTTGCTGATTAATCTGAGGGGGTTGGCGTTTGGCCCTTCAATGGTATAAAAAAGACCTTCAAGAGTAGCCGGCAGAATAGGCAGAGTCTGCCCCGCGCTAAGCGATGGCGAGCTGGCCAGAATCTTGCCCTCTACGGAGACTATCTGGTAGTAGCGCCCAGAGAACTTCTGTCCATACTTACCCTTTGCCGCGAGCGAGAGCTCCACAAGCTCTGTCTCAAGCTGACCATGACGCTTCTCAATCCTCAGGATACCGCTCATGATGTCCACCTCAGAGCGTATATGCTCATCAACAAACTCCACGGCAACACCCTCAAGCTCGTAGTAAAGAAATATCTCAAGCCCTGCGAAGACAATGGAAAATATGGCCAGACACCATATGATTATTTTTATCTTAATTGAGTTAAACATGTAGGGAAGGATCTACTCTTCTTTTAAGATGTATCCCGCACCCCTGATGGTATGAATGAGCTTGGTCCAGGGCTCTTTGTCTATCTTTTTGCGAAGGTAATTGATGTACACGTCTACAACATTGGAGTCCATCTCGGCATCTTCATGGTATATATGCTCCACTATCTCAGTCCTTGATACAACCGTGCCTTTATTGTACGCAAGGTACTCCAACAAGGCGTACTCGCGGGCAGAGAGTTTTATGGGTTCTCCGCCTCTCGTAACCTCGTGGCTCGCCGTGTTTATTTCCATATCAGCTATGCGTAGCACTGCCTCACGCGCATCCCCCACTCTTCTTATAAGGGAGCGTAGCCTTGCCACAAGCTCGGTAAACTCAAAGGGCTTTGTCATGTAATCATCAGCCCCTGTGTCAAGACCCTCTATCTTGTCCATAAGCGCGTCTCTGGCCGTAAGGAGCAGAACCGGGGTCTTAATGCCCTTTTTTCTAATAGTACTCAGCAGCGTAAGGCCGTCCATAACAGGCAGCATGATATCAAGCAAGATAGCGTCAAGGGGATAGTTCTCCGCCATATAGAGCCCTTCTTCGCCGTCATTGGCTATATCTACGATATAACCCTCTTCTTCAAGCCCCATCTTTATGATGTTGGCAAGGTCTTTCTCGTCCTCTACAATGAGTACTCTCATCTCTTTGTCCTGTCCTTAAAGGCTTTGAATTTATCTTCGGGTATAAACTTCACGCCGTTTATCATGGATGAAAGAAGCCCGGTCTTCTCATGCAGCTCGTGTATGAGCACGGCCCCCACATGAGTGATAATAAAAAATATGATGAAATAAAATCCAAACTCGTGGAGCTCATGCGCGCCGCCCTCTATGAGCTTAATTGTACTGTGTGCAAAACCAGAGAAGAGCCCCTGCCACGGGACCATGTGTTTTTCAAGGCCGGCAAGGGTAAGGCCCGCGCCAATCTGCATGATAAGTATAATAAAGAGCGCTATGTAAAATATAGCCCCAAGAGGGTCATGCCCCATGTACCTGAACTTCTCAGGCCCTTCCTTGAAACCGCGTACATGCCACTTTAACTTATGAGCTATGTAGGACATTCTCTCAGCCGTAAAGGGCCATAAGTCTCTCCATCTCGCGTACCTGTTGCCGCAAAATCCCCATAAGACTCTGAGAAGAACTGTAAATATAAGGGCATAGCCTATATACACATGATAGTACATAAGCTGGTGCCTGAAGTGCTTTGCAACCTTAAAGTCTTTAAGTGTATCAGAGGCAACGGCAATCGCTATAAGCGCAAGGATGAGAGATACGTTACACCAGTGCAGAAGCCTTGTCTCCCAGTCCCAGATTTTTACCAGTACGCGTTCCTCTTCATTCTTAAGAATCATACACTTTCCTTTTCACATATTTTACCTGGAAAATCAATATAAAAGCAGGTACCTCTCACGAGCATCTCTACACATGAGTAAATAATATAGTATGGCATATTATATTAAGAAAAGATTAGAAAAGGCTAAAGCACTTGAAAAAGCCGCTCAGCAAGAGCGCTCTGCCGGAAGATGAATTGGAGATAAAAAGTACCCTTAACTCAAGAATCCCCTTGCAAAAGCCTGTAAAAAGATTAAAATTACTCCCACTATTCCTGTTTTTATCGTAATATTATAAGACTGTTCCGGAAAACAAAACACAACTTCATATGCCATAAGACTATGACACCGGTCATACAGATGATGGAGAGGCGGGGATGAGAGAAAGAATGAAAAAAAGGTTCTTATGAGTACGGCCCTTATCACAGGCGGAGGACGCAGGCTGGGAAAGGCCATGTGTCTTAAACTCGCCTCCATGGGATATAATATCGCCCTTCATTATCACAGCTCCCCTATAGAGGACCTTGTGGAAGAGATTCGCTCTCTGGGTGTAAAGTGCCTGCCCTTTAGGTACGACCTTACCAATACCAGGGCCGCCGGAGAGCTTCTTGCAGAGGTTACCGAAAACCTGCCATCCCTTGAGCTGCTAATAAATAACGCCTCTATCTTTGAGAGGGCATCTGTTAAAGAGACCTCTGACCGGCTTCTTGATTCCCATATAGAGCTTAACCTCAAGGCCCCTTACCGCCTCTCACGTGGTTTTGCCATCCTGGCCCGAAAGGGACAGATTGTCAACATCATAGATGGCAATGCCGTAAAAAACAACTCAGCCTACGGCGCCTACCTTGTATCCAAGAAGGGGCTTATGGGGCTTACCACAATGACGGCACTTGAGTTCGCCCCTGCCATACGGGTAAACGCCATCGCACCCGGGCTTATACTGCCCCCGCCGGGAGAGGGCGAGGGGTACATGAAAAAGGCCGCAGAAAAAAGAGTGCCCCTTAAGAGAGAGGGAGACATTAAGGACATCACCAATGCCCTTGAGTTTTTGATTAAAAATGAATTTATAACAGGGCAGATATTATTTATTGACGGAGGAGAACACCTGAGATGATTATCCGGATTAAAGACCTGCGCCTTCGCACCATAATAGGGTGCAACAACTGGGAGAGAGAGAAAAAACAGGACATCACAATAAACATTGTCATGGACTGCGACTCTGAGAAAGCCGTTACCAGCGATGATATCAATGACACAACGGATTACCGTGAGATAACAAAAAACATAATAGAGGCAGTGGAGGAGAGTGAGTTTTTTTTAATTGAGAGACTCGCAGGTTTTATACTGGAGATTATAATGCTTCGCCCCGGTGTGCTATCGGCCACCGTTGAGGTGGACAAACCTCAGGCCCTGAGATTCTCGCGTTCCGTCTCCGTGGAGGTATCGGCTGCTCGATGAATTGTGTGGTAATCAGCGTGGGCTCCAATATCTCGCCAGAGAAGAATATCAAGGCCGCAGAGAACCTGCTAAGGGCAGAGCAGGATCTCATAAAGGTATCAACCTTTAAAGACACAATACCCGTACCACCTGCGCACGGCGGAGATTACCTTAACGGCGCCTTTCTCATAGAGACTCCGCTGGATAAAGAAGCACTTGAGGTATTTTTAAAGGGGGTGGAGAAACGGCTTGGCAGGGTACGCGGCAGTGATAAATTCGCCCCGCGCACAATGGACCTTGATATTATTATTTTTAACGGGGCCATAGTGGATGACGATTACTATAAATACGCCTTTGTCCGTGATGCCGTAGATGAGCTGGTGCCTGAGCTACCTGAGGGGAAAAAACCAGCCTCTATATCTACGGATGAAAAGACCGGTCGGTAAGAGAGAACTCCCGCTCACAATCCCACTCATTTAAAAGCAGATGACCCCAAAAGGGTCTATGGCAGGGTCAGGGCCAACGAAAAAAAATTACAGCACACCTACGTCCTGATAAGAGCGGGCTATCTTTTCTATGGCTATGACAAATGCTGCGGTACTAAAATCCTTCAGCCCTTTGCTCTCCTTCATCTGTCTTATCTGCTCATAGGCGCCGCGCATGGTGTCATCAAGGCCGGAACGCACAAGGGCCAGCTCATCAGGGCCTTTGGTAAGAGCGCCAAGGGTGGCACCTGTAAAGACCTTGCCCGTGGACTCCTGAATAGCCTCTATAATCTGCCTGCCGCGAGACTCTTCAAACCTCTTCTCCATACGGCCAAAACGAATATGCGATAGGTTTCGCACCCACTCAAAGTATGAGACTACAACACCTCCGGCATTTACATAGGCGTCTGGCAGTATTGTAACGCCATTATTAACAAGTATCTCATCGGCGGCAAAGGTAGTGGGCCCGTTCGCGGCCTCGGCCACAACCCTTGCTTTGATTCTATGAGCGTTCCCCTTATGTATTACCCCCTCAAGGGCGGCAGGTATGAGCAGGTCGCACTCCATCTCAAGCACAGATGAACCGTCCTCAACAAAGGCCGCCTCGGGATACCCCTTCACGCCGCCGTTTTCCAGAAGATACTCTTTTACCTTCTCCACCGAAATTCCTGCTTCATTCACAAGGGCTCCGTCACGCTCTATGATTGCCACAATAAGAGCTCCGTCCTCTTCAGAGACAAATTTGCCGGCATGATAGCCCACGTTGCCAAGGCCCTGCAGGACTACGCGTTTACCGCCAAGCCCGCCTGTGAGACCGGCCGCCGCAACATCATCACTGTGGCGGAAGAACTCCCTCAGCACATACTGCACGCCTCGTCCCGTGGCCTCTACCCTGCCTCTCACGCCGCCAAGGTGTACGGGTTTTCCCGTAACGCAGGCCACGTAATTAATATCATCAGGATGCAGGTGTTTATAAGTATCAAGTATCCACGCCATCTCTCTCTGGCCCGTACCCATATCTGGTGCAGGCACATTTGTGGAAGGGCTTAAAAAACCCCGCGTTGCCAGCTCGCGCGCGTAGCGGCGCGTAATCATCCTCATCTCGTCTCTTGTATACTTCGAGGGGTCTATGCAGACGCCGCCCTTGGAGCCTCCAAAAGGCACATCAACTATTGCGCACTTATAGGACATAAGCGCGGCAAGGGCCTTTACCTCATCCTGATTTACCGTTGTAGCGTAGCGTATACCGCCTTTTGAGGGCAGCCGGTGTATACTGTGCAGGGCACGCCAGCCTTTAAAGACTTCCACCTTACCCTGTATCTCAACAGGAAAACGCAGCTCAAGAACAGCGTTACACCCCTTAATGGCAGAGGCAAGCCCTTTTTCCAGACCAAGCACATCCACGGCCTTATCAGCCATGCGGTCAACGTTATCACAAAAACTAAACTCTTTATCAACCATAAAAACTTCCTCCTTTTCCGTCAAGACTATCTTGAATTATCTTTCGGAGAATAGAGAGATAACTTTATTTTTTTCTCTCTATTCTTTCCAGGCTTCAAACATGGAAAAGATAAAAGAGAGCCTCAGGGCCGCCCCATGAGCTCAAACCAGAGATCCTTTGTATCTCGGAAAATATCGGCATGCGGGGCCTCCATTACACGCCAGCCTCCACGGGCCACCTCGCTCTCAAGCTGCCCAGGGGCCCATCCGGCAAAACCGGCAAAGGCCCGCACTTTATTTGATTCAGCGCCACTATTACTTAAAAAATTCCTTAATAACATTACATCCCAACCTGCGTAGAGTTTGCCGCCCATATGCTCGGTACCCGGCAAAGGGGTCTCTGAGAGCGCCAGCAGGGTAAGACGCCTGTTCTCCACGGGCCCGCCCCATGATAGGGTTAGTTCACTCTTCTTAAGCCACTTATACTCAGGAAGCACCTTTGAGAGTTTCAGCTTCAGCGGCCTGTTGATTATAACCCCAATGGCCCCAAGCGGGTTGTAGTCAATGAGATATATTACTGTCTTGTTAAAATGCGCGTCCTTCATAATGCCTCTGGCTACAAGAAACCTGCCCCTTTCAAGAGGTACGGAAGAGATGCTGCGCGCAGCGTTCAGCCCCGGCCCCTTATCAATACTCGCATACAGGGGAGTACTGCCTGCAAGCCCAAGTGAAAAAAACATTACAATTAAAATAAGCAGCACTCCGTACACCACCCGAGGAGCGGGACAGGCAGAATTAAAGTATCTTTTTTTCATGATTTTACACCTTAAAAACACAACATAAGGCCCACAATGGGCAGGTATCTTTGCTGCTGTATATGAGACTCCCTTTAATATGGTTCTAACACAGAACCCCATGCTCTTTCGAGGTAAAAAACTCACCCCATAAGCACAAGACTCTTATGAAGAACAAAAAAAAGGGCGAACCATAAACGGTCCGCCCCAAAACAATTTTCAGACTTAACTCCCCTCTGCACCATCCCCTTAAGAGAGAGCCTTATTTACGGCCAACTACTCCATTAGCAGTCGTAGTACAGGAAAAACTCGTGAGGCGTGGGACGAAGCCTTACCTCTGCCACCTCGTTCTTCCTCTTGTACTCTATCCAGGTATCAATAACATCCTGTGTAAAGACATCACCCTTTAGCAGGAACTCATGGTCTGCCTCCAGTGCGTCAAGGGCCTCCTCAAGTGAGCTCGCGGCCGCGGGTATGTCTTTGAGCTCCTCGGGGCTGAGGCCGTATATATCCTTATCAAGAGGAGCGCCGGGGTCCAGCTTATTCTGTATGCCGTCAAGACCGGCCATGAGAAGGGCCGAGAACGCCAGATACCCGTTACATGATGGGTCCGGGAAACGCGCCTCTATTCTCTTTGCCTTTGGCGAGGACGAATACATGGGTATCCTCAGCGAGGCCGAGCGGTTACGCCCGGAGTAGGCCAGGTTTACAGGTGCCTCAAAGCCCGGGACAAGCCTCTTGTACGAGTTTGTCGAGGGGTTGCAGAAGGCGTTAAGGGCCTTGGCGTGTTTTAGGATGCCGCCGATAAAGTTCATGGCCAACTCGCTCATGCCGCCGTACCCGTCACCTGCAAATAGCGGTTTGCCATCCTTCCAGATGGACATATGGGTATGCATGCCCGTGCCGTTATCTCCGAATACGGGTTTCGGCATAAAGGTTACGGTCTTGCCCCAGCGTTTTGCCACGTTTTTAATGACGTACTTAAACCACATGAGCTGGTCCGCCATCTTCAGAAGAGGGGCGAACCTCATATCAATCTCTGCCTGCCCGGCGGTTGCCACCTCATGGTGCTGACACTCTATGGCTATGCCCACCTGCTCCATTACAAGACACATCTCTGTGCGCAGGTCCTGAAAGCTGTCTGTTGGCGGCACGGGAAAGTAACCTTCCTTGTGTCTTGGCTTATATCCAAGGTTGGGGCACTCTTCCCTGCCCGTGTTCCAGATACCCTCGGCTGAATCCAGGGCGTAAAAGCTGTTATCAGGGCCCTCGCCGTATCTGATATCATCAAATATAAAAAATTCAGGCTCCGGCCCGATAAAGGCCGTATCGCCGATGCCCGTTGATTTCAGGTAAACCTCAGCTTTGGCGGCGATGTTTCTCGGGTCCCGCGTGTAACTCTCTTTTGTAATAGGATCAATTATATTACAGATAAGGCTAAGGGTGGGCACCTCGTTAAAGGGGTCCATCATAGCCGTGCTCGGGTCCGGTACAACAAGCATATCCGAGGCGTGTATGGGCTTCCAGCCCCTGATGCTTGAGCCGTCAAAACCAAGTCCGTCATCGAATAAATCCTCTGAGAACTCACTTACAGGCACGGTAAAGTGCTGCCATATCCCGATGAAATCAGTAAATTTAAGATCAACCATCTTCGTGCCTTTTTCTTTTGCAAAGGCCACTGCCTCTTTGGGTGTCATAGGTATCTCCTTCAAATGGTTTGTTATACCCTTAGCTTAAGATAAATTATTATCACTGTAAAACCCGCCTGCTTTTGAACTCTGCCTACCTGTAGTAAACCATGCCCGCCTCTGTAAAACCTGCAAACTCTGCCGATTTGAAACTGTAAACCCGGCCCACCCCTGTGAACCCTGCCCGCTTTTAACTCCTGCCCACGTGGCCTTAGAGCGCCTCGGGACCAGTCTCGCCTGTCCTTATCCTAACAACCTCTTCCACGGAAAGGACAAAGATCTTACCATCGCCTATCCTGCCTGTCTTTGCCGCTTCAGTAATGGTCTCCACTACCTTTGCTGCCATGTCATCACTTACCACTACCTCCATCTTTATCTTGGGGAGAAAATCAACAACATATTCCGTGCCCCTGTAGAGCTCAGTATGTCCCTTCTGGCGGCCGAACCCCTTGACCTCGGAGACAGTAAGTCCCTGTATCCCTATCTCATTAAGGGCCTCTTTGACCTCATCAAGCTTAAAGGGTTTTATAACAGCCTCTATCTTTTTCATAAAAGAAGACCTCCTTGAGTCTCAGTTGAATTTTAAACGTGTAAGTTAATTTACAACAAGGGAACAATTATTACAACACTTTTCAGAGATTCTTAATATAATTCTGCAATTATCGTGCCTTCCGTGAAACCCTTGATTTACCGCGCTTTTTCCACGGCGCATGAAATTTTATGCTTAAAAAAAAGTCATACCATGATTACTTCCGCCTAAATTATCATCAATCTCATAAAATATTCACAGGGTCCATCTCAGCTACAAAACGGGTAGAGGCTGAGGTGAACTTTTCTCTAAACCCCCGTGTAAGCTCACATACAAAATCATGGAGCAGACGCGGCTGCGTTCCCTTAATAAGCATATTAAACCTGTACTCGCCCTTTACCCTTGCTACAAGGGCCGGTACAGGGCCAAGGCAGGAGATATCCTCTCCATAACGCGGCAGCAGCCTTGCGGCCACCTCCTTTAGTACTGAAGATGCCTTCAGAGCCGCTCTCTCACCCGGGCCCTCTATCCTTATGAGGGCAAGCCTTGAAAAAGGCGGATATGAGAGCTCTTTTCTCGCCTCTATCTCCTCGGCGTAAAAGCCGTCATAATCATGGAGCGCCGCCCTCTTAAGTGCGTAATGCGAAGGGTTGGTGCTCTGAATTACCACCCTTCCCGATCTATCCCCTCGCCCGCCCCGACCTGCGGCCTGAGTTACAAGCTGAAAGGTACGTTCAGGCGAGCGGAAGTCCGGCAGATTAAGTGACGTATCGCCAGAGATTATGCCTACAAGGGTAATGCCTGGGTAGTGATGCCCCTTTGATACCATCTGAGTGCCGATGAGCACATCCGCCTCCCCATGTTCCATGGCCCTCATCATGGCCTTAAGTGCCCCTTTTTTACGAGTGGTATCGCTGTCCATACGCAGAATTTTTTTATCCGGAAAAAGCCTTCTCACCTCTTCTTCCACCTTCTCCGTACCCATGCCCGGGTCGTGGAGATTTATCCCCTTACAGGCGGGACAGCACTGAGGGGCCGCTGCAAAGTAGCCGCAGTAATGACAGCGAAGCCTCTTTCTGCCCTTATGAAAAGTAAGCGTGACACTGCAGTTTACACAGGTAAAACTAAACCCGCAGTCTCTGCAGATAAGGCAGCCTGAGAATCCGCGCCTGTTAAGAAAGAGCAGCACCTCATTGCCTGCGCTAAAGGTCTCCTCCATGAGCACCAGTAGCCTCTCTGAGATAACCTGGCCTTTGCAACCCTTCATATCCACTATCTCAACAACAGGCAGCGCTCTGCCCTCTACCCTCTTATCAAGACGGAGCATTGTAAAACGACGTGATGTGGTGTTGTAAAAAGTCTCAACAGCGGGAGTGGCGGAGCCCAGAACTACGGGGATTTTCAGAAACTTTCCAAGCATTAACGCTGCGTCCCTGCCGTTATACCGAACGCCGTCGTCCTGCTTGTAAGAGGGGTCGTGCTCCTCGTCAACTATGATAAGCGAGAGGTCCGCGACAGGGGCGAATAACGCTGACCTGGCCCCAACAATAATACGCGCCTCGCCGCTCTGTACGCGTCTCCACTGCCCGCATCTCTCAGACTCTGTAAGTCCGCTGTGATAAAGGGCTACAAGTGAGCCGAACCTGTCTTTAAGATACTCGGCAGCCCAAGAGGTAAGGCCGATCTCCGGCACAAGCAGCAGTGCCCTGCCGCCGCCGCGCACTACCTCCTCAAGTACCTCAAGGTACACAAGGGTCTTGCCGCTCCCGGTCACGCCGTACAGGAGAAATGGTGAGAAGACCGTGCTGCCAAGCACTTTGGTTATGGCCTCTATGGCGGTCTTCTGCGCGGCATTGGGTACATGGCGGGCTGCACGGCCTGCAACCCCGGCCATGGGGTCTGCCTGGGTCCTCTGCTCTCTTACGGTAACAAGCCTCCTTGCTTCAAGCCTCTTTACCGTAGCAGCGGCGTTGCCAACTCTCTTATTAAGTGCCGAGAGTGTGGTCTCGCCTGTCTCAAGCAAGAGCTCGTATAGGCGTTTTTGGGCAGGAGTGGTATCACCTGGAGCAAGAGAACCAACAACACTTACCGCTCTTATGAGCCTCTCTCTCCTACCATGATTATTACCCGTAAGTCTCAGCTCTTCGCAGATAAGCCCCCGGTCCGTAAGACGGGCAAGAAGACTGTAAATGGCCTTTCCCTTGAACCTCTTCAGGAG
>JAJRZX010000050.1 GCA_024275045.1 Deltaproteobacteria bacterium | reverse complement strand
CCGCATATAAGGGCCTTTAAGGTGGAATTTGTATTTAAGAGTAATCCCGGATAAGAGTCTTTCATGAGTCGTCTATTAAGCCCATTAGTTTATGAAGAATATTCAGCGCCTCAATAGGCGTTGTTTTATCAAGATCAAGTGAGCGTATCTCTGCCCTCAACCTGTCTTCACGGCCAAGGAGGTTGCCCTGCGTTTGTGAGGACTCGCCTCTGCCGTCCTCACCCGCTGCCTCACGACCCAGAGCAAGCCTTGGCAGACCTTTTTCAGTAAGTTCACCTGATGAGAGGTTTTTTAATATCACCCCTGCCCTTGAGATTACCTCAGCGGGAAGACCTGCAAGGCGCGCTACATGAATACCGTAACTGCTGCTTGCCTGGCCGGGCACGACTTTTCTGAGAAAAATAATGCTGCCCTCCCACTCCTTTACGGCCATATTATAATTTTTTAACCTCTCCAATGTCAAGGACAGCTCCGTTAGCTCATGGTAATGAGTGGCGAATATGGTCTTTGGCGGGTACTCAAGGTGGTCGTGAAGATACTCTACAACCGCCCATGCAATGCTGAGCCCGTCAAAGGTAGAGGTACCGCGCCCTATCTCGTCAAGGATAATCAGACTGCGAGATGTGGCGTTATTCAGGATATTCGCCGTCTCGTTCATCTCTACCATAAAAGTAGACTGGCCGCTCCTGAGGTCATCAGAGGCACCAACCCTTGTAAATATCCTGTCAACCACTCCTATCTCAGCCTCAGCGGCAGGCACAAAAGAGCCCAGCTGCGCCATGTACACGATTAAGGCGTTCTGACGTAGATAAGTGGATTTACCTGCCATATTTGGCCCTGTAAGAATAATAATCCCATCTCCCGCTGAATCCAGAGAGAGGTCATTGGGGATAAAATCCTCCTTCATGGCCGCCTCCACCACGGGGTGACGCCCCCCGCTGATACTCACAGCCATCTCATCATTAATGGCGGGTTTTGTATAATTATACTTTATGGCTACAAGGGTGAAGGAGACAAGCACGTCAAGCTCTGCCACAAGCTCTGCCGTGTCTTTTATACGCGCCTCAAGAGGGCCCAGGGAGCGAAGAAGGTCTCTGTATATGGAGGCCTCAAGGTTAAGGGCCTCTTCCTCGGCGCGAAGTATGCGTTCTTCCCATATCTTCAGGTCTTCAGTAATAAATCTCTCGGCGTTTACAAGGGTCTGCTTTCTCGTATAATCAGAGGGCACGTTGGCGCTGTTGGCGCGTGTAACCTCGATATAATAACCAAAGACCCTGTTGTAACCCACTTTAAGGGTATTTATGCCTGTCTTTTTTCTCTCCTCAGACTCTATGGCGGCTATATGGTCTTTGCCTCCAGCGGCTATATCACGGTACCCGTCAAGGGTGGCGTTAAAACCCGCCCTTATAACCCCTCCGTCCTTAAGGGCAAGAGGAGGTCTCTCTGTAATACTCTCATGAATGAGGTGAGCGGCCTCTTCCACGGGGTCAAGGGAAGACTGAATCTCACTTAAGAGCTGAGAGTGAAGGGGCAGAAGGCGCTGCTTAAGCCTTGAAATCTTTGTAAGAGAGGCGCCAAGGGCCACGAGGTCTCTTGGTGAGGCCGTACCCATGGAGACCCTTGCAACAAGCCTCTGAAGGTCAGCCACGCCCTTTAAGAGGCCGCGTATAACCTCTCGCACACTTGTCTCTGAGACTAACTCCTCAACTGCGTTCAATCGCCTCTGTATCTCAGTACCTGTCTTAAGGGGCCGTCCCATCCAAGAGCGCAGAAGGCGGCCGCCCATAGCGGTTGCCGTATTATCGAGAATCTCAAGCAGAGTGCCGGCATGTGTGCCTGTGCGGTTATTCTCCGTTAGTTCAAGGTTGCGCCGAGTGGAAGCGTCAATGGCCATGAAGGTATCAGTGTAATAGGGCGTGAGTTTACGGATATGCGAGAGCTCAGAACGCTGCGTCTCTTTGATATAATGCAGGAGCGCGCCTGCGGCCCCTGCCCCCGCGGTAAGGGAGCCGCAGCCGAACCCTTGAAGTCCGTTAGTCTTAAAATGCGTTGTAAGTCTTCTTACGTTAAGGGCAAGGGAGAAGTCCCTTGAGGGACATGTGCTTATTTTTTTAATATTAAGCCCATTGCCCGCGCAGAAGTCTTCACCGCCCTCTGCCACCAGTACCTCAAGGGGGCGCAGCCTCATGAGCTCATCAGTAAGCTCAGCACTCTCTTTAAACTCAGTGACAAAAAACTCACCTGTAGATAAATCCATGTAGGAAAGGCCGTACAGTCCGGAAGAGGTATTAATGGCGGCGATAAAGTTATTTGAGCGCGGCTCAAGGAGCTCGTCGTCAAGTACGGTACCCGGTGTTATTACCCGCGTTACCTCGCGGCGCACAAGTCCTTTGCCTTCGCCTGCCTCCTCTACCTGCTCGCAGACAGCGACTTTATAACCATCAAGTATGAGTTTTTTTATATAACCCGTAGAAGCGTGATAGGGAAAACCGCACATGGGTATCTCTTTTGCGCGGTCTCGTGAGGTAAGGGTAATGCCAAGGACTTTTGAGGCGGTTACGGCGTCCTCAAAAAACATCTCGTAAAAATCGCCCATCCTGAAAAAAACTATGGCATCGCCAAGCTGCTCCTTTATCTCAAGGTACTGGCGCATTGCCGGGGTGATATTGGACTTTCCGCTGCCGGGAGTTCTCTTTGCCATTTGTCTCAGACAAGCCAGTGCTCTTCCTCGAACTCTTCACCCGGGGTCTCTATGCAGAGCAGTCCTCTGGCAGGCCATCTCTCGGGGCCGAAGTCCTCGGAATCAATAGTTATAAAAAAAGTTATCTTATCCCCTGTAGCGGCGCCAAGTTTATCTAAGGGCAGTGCAATCTCAACCACCTTGCCTGAGGCCATCTCAGCAAGAGGTTCTGCCTCAGTCCATTTGCCGGGTTTATCACCGCGCCTGGAAATAACGGCCCCGGCCACCCTGCCCTCTACCTCTGCGCTTACCTTTACATGGGCCGGGCCGGTAAAGTTAATCATAAAACGCCACGGCTTCTCGTAAAGCTCTCTACCCTCAAGGTAATCAAGACGGAAGAAGAGTTTATCCGTGGAAAAACCATATTTAATCCCGTCAAGAAGTACTTCTTTAAAGGACTCGCTGTGCATGGAAGAGCCAAAGGACCTGTTGGATATAAGCCCCGCGGATATCCACTCGTAGTAATCGGTAATCTCACCGTCTATAACAGGGGCGATATACGCACGGGGCTGAGTGGCCGGCACTATAATACGCTCTGCCGTCATAATGGGAATCTCAAGCCTCGTAGGCGCCTCAAGACCTAAAAGGTCGTATATGCGTTTGATGTGTTTTCTAAAAAGCGCGTCAAAGTCCGCGTCATTGGCAGAGCAGTGGTCATCGCCAAACCACCAGAACCAGTCCGAGCCCTCGGCCGCGTAGACCTCCTCCCATGCCTGCCTGATTCTTTTTTTGCCGTCACTCTCTTTTTCAAGTACCGCGGTTCGTTCTACAAGCGCGGACCTTGCCTCAGAGAGCATATCCCAGGCCGCGTTGTCTTCCTCATGGCCTATCCAGACGCTAAAGTTATGACTTATCCATGAACCCGCAAAGAGCCTCTCAATATGGCCTTGCGGCGGGTTACCCTCAAAAAACTCGCTTACCGTAACGCACTTGAAACGAGTGTCCTCGCTGAGCCTTCCGTAGAGGGCCTGCAGAAAATCCCTGCCGTCGTTCTTGTAACACTCCCAGGCGTTCTCGCCGTCAAGTATAATGCTTACAAGGCGGTTCTCATGGTCATCGGTATGGTCGTAAATATGACCCAGCCGTGATATGAAATCATTGGCAGCGCCATGGGCATCTGATTTGCTGTAATCAAAACCAATAAGGTCGGAGAGCACATGGTCACGAAATATAAAGGATAACTCACCGCTCTCAGAGCCCACTTTCCACGGTGAATACAAAAAGTTATCAATGGCATGACCGTACTCATTACGCCTGAAGGGCCGCCTCAGTGAGTTTGTAAGTATCTCCTCATCAGTAGCTGCCCAGTTAAAACCCGCTTCTTTAATTAACTTAATAATATCCACGCTTACCGAGCCCTCAGATGGCCATAGCCCGCGCGGGGCCCGTCCAAAGACGTCCTTGTAAAGCGTGACGGCCTTCTGCAGCTGCACCACAACGTCCTCGGGGTAACTCATACGGGTCTCCGGGAGTGGGATATCATGTACAGCCTCCCGTGCTGAATCACTGTTATACAAGAGCGGCATAATGGGATGATAATAAGGCGTGGTGGAGACCTCTATGAGACCTCTCTCCTGATATTCCTTGTAAAGGGGCAGAACGCCTGCGGCAAGTTTTATCTGCCTTGAGAGGAGACCTTGTTTTTCCTGCTCCGTATACTTGCCTCCCTTATGGTAAAGGGAGGCAAGAAATGGGTCGGCATCCCTAAGTACGGGGTCTATCCAGACCAGATTAAAGTAGACCTGAAGGTCACGGTAATCACTCTCTGAGAAAAAACCAATAGAGCCGGCCGGGTTGTCTCCTGAATTCAGCCCCAGCTTACGGAGCAGTTCTCCGTAACGCGCAAGCGGCCATATCATGTGCTCGCGCGAGGCAGAGAAAAAGTTCTTCAGCATAAAGGTCTTTTCTTTTGCCGAGAGCTCTTTTGCAGGTTTTTTGCTTATCTCACGGTACAGGTCTGCAACAGAGTCCTCTGAGTAATCGCGGAGCTGCTCCATGAGTGAGGGTACAAGGTTGAAGGTCTGATGAATATCAGGAAAGTCATTGAGGATGGTGACCATATCAATATAATCTTTTGTGGCGTGAAGAAGCACCCAGGGCAGGTCATAGACGCCTGTAAAGGGGTCCCTGTACAGGGGCTGGTGCATGTGCCAGACAAAGGCTATATTAAGCCTGCCGCCCACTATCTCCCCCAGACCTCAATGTAACCCTTGTTAGTGAGCAGGGCGAACCTGCCGCCTGAGCTCGATACTCCGCCTGTAAGGGTAGAGGACAACTGCTTACTCCATAAAATTCTGCCGTCAGCAAGGCTCATGGCTATGATATGTCCTCTTCTTTTTGTGAAATAATCAAGGTTAAGGTGTTTTGTCACTGTATTGGCAAGCACAAGGACGGTATCTCCGGAGACACTGATTGAGGCGATAGTGCTCGTACCTTTCATGGGAGGTTTTTTCCAGATTACCTTCCCGGTCTTCTCTGATTGAAGCGCAACCTGAGAATCTGATGCCATGAGTATGCCTTTTTTACCTGCAAGCGCAAAGTAACGCGCCTTTATCGTATCATAGGTCCTTAAGACACGGCCGTCCTCAATAAGTCTGGCCTGAACCTTAAAGTCCACACCCGGCACATAGACTGTATCGCCGTAAATAGCCGGTGTACTGCGAAAAGGCCCTGAGGCAATATTGGGTTTATATGTCTTTACATCCCAGAGCACCCTGCCCGTAAAGGCGTTTAAACAGACAAGCATTCCGTCAGAGAAGACCTGAAGCACTCTCTCGCCATCAGCAGTAAGTGTGGGAGAAGTGCGTGACCTTGGCGTAACCATCTCATAGGTAGTACGCCTGTATGACCAGACCTCTTTACCGGACCTGCGGTCAAGTGCAAAGAGGCGGTCTGATGATGAGTAAAAGAAGACCGTGTTATCAGTGATAATGGGAGAGGATATAACCTCGGAGCCGGTCTTGAAAGACCACAGCAGCTCGCCGGTCTTTTGATCAAGACAGTTCAGCAATCCCTTTGATGCGCCGAAGCAGACAAGGCCTGAGCCCACGGTTGGTGTGCTCTCAATGGGAGCCTCTGCGTCATACTTCCAGATTTTTTTGCCGGAGACAAAATCAAAGGCGTATATCTTGTGATTTGTAGAGCCTATGTACAGAATCCCCTCTGCCATAACCGGGACCGAGAGCTGCTGGCGGGGATAGATCTTAAAGCGTTCAAAGGGCCTTATCTTCTCTGACCATAATTTTTCAAATGGCGGGTTTAACCTGTCAGAGATAAAACCATCTCTCTCAGCACCGCTGTAGAGCGATGACCAGTTTGTACCGTCCTCCCTGTCTCCAAGGGGTGTCTTAATAGTTGAGCACCCAACGGCAAGTATAAGGAGAAGCAGTATAAGGGGCAGGCTAAGAGAGCGCTTTATCAAGGAGTTCAATGGCATTTTTCTGAATTTTTTTAAAATCTTTTTTTCCAAGCCCTGCCCCCAAAGCCACTTTTTCCGCCCATTGGAGATTAATAATATCCGAAGGGGAGTGCGTGTCAGTATCAAGTATCATCTTTACGCCGTAGGCGCCTGCCACCTTAGCCACATGACCGTTGGAGATGCTGTGTCCGCCGCGCGTGGTAATCTCAAAGCGCACATTGTTTTTTGCCGCCAGACGGGCCTCTGATGCAGTTACAAGACCGGGGTGGGCAAGTATATCCACTCCTGCTTTTATATAAGCAAGATTCGTTCCGCCGGCAACAGGCTCGGTAAGTGTCTCGCCGTGGCCGATGAGCACCTGCGCTCCAAGGGAGCGTGCTTTTTTAACCATGTAAGGTATATCGCGGGGAGGGATATGCGTCAACTCAACGCCGGCAAGGACCTTCATGGACATATATTTATTGAGTCGCTCTGAGACCTGCAGCAAGGCCGAGAGCACGGCCTCAATATTTGATTCATCGGCGTGGTCTGTCATGGCCAGCGCCTTATAACCGGCTACCTCTGCCCTCTGAGCCAGCTCTGAAGGTATAAGATATCCGTCACTCAGAAGAGTGTGGGAGTGAAAATCAATCATATACAACCTCTTACATCTTGTATTTGCCGAAATCTTCAGGAGACAGGTCTTCAAGGAGATCCAGACTGTCGCCGTTCTCTATTCTCTTATCTTCGCCAAGTCCGGAGACAGCGCCAAGGTCTATGTCCTTTGATTTATCAAGGACAACGGTATCCACGTATATGGGCGCATCCATTCTAAGGGCAATGGCTATGGCGTCGCTGGGACGCGTATCAAGTGTATAGGTCTCTTTATCTTTTGATACCATATGCAGCTTTGCGTAATAAACATTATCTATGATATCCGCTATCTCAACGCTCTCAAGGGTCATATCAAGTGTATTAAGGAGGTTTTTGAAGAGATCATGGGTCATGGGCCTTGAGAAATGTATGTTCTCAATCTCCGATGCGATAGCCCCGGCCTCAAGCACACCTATCCATACGGGCAGCGTATTCTCATCTTCAAGATCCTTCATTATCACTATGGGAGCGTTTGTGAAGGGGTCGATGGTTATGGCGAAAACTTTCATCTCAAGTAGCATAGGCCTTCCATTCCTTGTACGTGCCTCGAAGCGAGTGCTCATGTGCCTCGGTTATTAGAACATCTATTACTCTGCCTTGAACCTCCGGCGGAGCAGCGAAGTTTACAACCCTGTTTGATGCTGTCCTTCCTGTTAATTCCTCACCGCTGAGCTTACTCACGCCTTCTACAAGAACGCTCTCAACTCGGCCCACAAGGTCGCGGCCCCGTTTGATTGTAATCTTGCTCTGAAGCGCCTGAAGCGCTGCGAGCCTTTTCTTTTGTTCGGCCATCGGAACTGCGGGCTCATAATCAGCGGCCGCTGTGCCGGGACGGGGTGAGTACTTAAATGAAAATATGTTATCAAATCCAACACGTCTTATAAGGGTGAGAGTCCTCTCAAAATCCTCTTCTGTCTCACCCGGAAAACCAACTATAATATCCGTGGTAAGGGCGATATCAGGGTACAGGTCCTGAAGTCTTGTTACTTTTGCAAGGTACTCATCAACCCTGTAACCCCTTCTCATCCGCTGCAGTACAGGGTCTGAGCCTGATTGCACAGGCAGATGCAGGTGACGGCAGAGTTTCGGCTCTTCCCCGAAGAGTCTGATAAGAGCAGGGGATAAATCTCTGGGATGTGATGTTACAAAGCGAATGCGCTCTATCCCGTCTATCTCGGCAACACCACGAAGCAGGTCTACAAAGTTAATCCCGGCGCTCTTGTCTCTGTAGGAGTTGACATTCTGCCCGAGAAGCATAACCTCGCGTACACCATTAAGGCATAGCCGCCTTATCTCCCCGATTATATCAGCGGCATCCCTGCTTACCTCATGCCCCCTTGTGTAGGGTACAATGCAGTAGGAGCAGTAATTGTCGCATCCGCGCATAATGCTTACAAATGCCTTGAGGCCATTTGTTCGTGAGGCGCTTCCGTACTCGTCTGTATCTATAATACCACTTAATGAGATAGCCGCAACTCTTTTATTCCTGAGACCGGCCTCTTCAAGCAGCTGCCCTACTCTGTGAATATTGCTTGTGCCGATTACAAGGTCAAGATAGGGTACGCGCTGAAGTAGCCTCTCCCCTTCCTGCTGCGCAACACAGCCGCAGAGTGCAATAATAAGTCCTGGATTTTCCTCTTTTAAGTGCTTGAACCTGCCAAGCGCTGAGTAGACCTTCTGCTCTGCCTTATCTCGGACGCTGCAGGTATTTAATATGATAAGGTCCGCGTCACCCGGGGTTTCAACGCGGGTGTAGCCAAGGTCTCTTAGAAAACCAAGTAAGCGCTCAGAGTCGCTCTCGTTCATCTGACACCCAAAGGTCTCAAGAAAGACGGATTTTTCAGGTACAATAAGTGATGGAGTATCCATTAGAAGAGCCTTTGGACAGAAGAGTATGGTTTAGGGTTTGGGGTTAAACGATTGTTTTTAAAGAGCTATCTGGTGTGACTTCGAATCTCGGCTTTACCCGGCCGAGTTACCCAGGCGTCTCCCGTATTCCTGAATGAAGAGCTAATCGCACGCCCCTCCTGCTTTGCCCTTGCTCTTGTGGCGTAAAACCCTACCCTCACCCTGTAGTACAGGGTACCGTCTTTTGTGAACTCGGTGATATAGGCGTGCCGTCCTGATGAGATTAGTTTTGATTTTAGCCTGCGCGCGTCAGCAGACCTTGTAAAAGACGCCACGTTTACGGCCCAGGTCTTTGTAATGGGTCTGGTGGAGGTCTGTTTTTGAGTATGCCTCTTCTCCCGTGAAGGGGTACTTTTAGCGGTCTTGGTACGTGAGGCTCTCTTTTTAGAGGTTTTTGCCTCTCTTGGTGCTACCTTTCTTACTTTTTTATCTTTTGCGGCAGAACTTACCTCACCCTTATTTGCCGGTACCACTACCTCATCGGGAATGACCTCCTGCACATCTATCTTAACCCGCTTTGAGACGATGACATCACTCTGCTCCTCAACCTTGGAGCATCCGCCAAAGAAAACACTGGCAATTGTGCCAAGTATGGCGGCAATGAGGCTTAGAATGAAAAAACCCTTATTTGTGTGCAGGAACTTTTTGAGATTCAATAGGACACCTTTTCCCATGAAGAGTATTGGCAGAGCTAATATATATATTACTGAAATGGTACATTAGCCTCTTTGCCATGTCAAACAAAATTAAAAGACCCGGGTTTTCCGGGTCTTTTAATCACTTAAGATGCGGCAGGGCTTAGCCTACATAAGAGCACTTTGAGGCGGCTGTTCTTGTATCCATGTTCTTGCCCCTGTTGATATGGTCGTCTATCTCAGCGGCGCAGCCTATCATCCTGCCAAAGAGAAAGGTGGTAAAGGCCGCTGTCTCTATATCAGTATCAGAGATATCCCCTGCCTGATAATCAGCCCATACAATCTTTAGAAGGATAACTGCGATAACGGCATCTACGTTTACGCAGTACACGTTCTTGCTTACCCCTGTATCAAAGAGCGATTGTACAAGGCCGCTGTAAAAGTCTTTAAAGACATTATAAATACCCTTTTCCTCAAAGAGCTTGGTGATAAACCTCTCTCTGGGGTCATAATTAACAGGCTTTCCCTTGAATATTGGGTGATTGACGCAGGGTATTTTTTTGTACTGAAGGTTGCCGACGGCCTTTTGTTCGGCCTTGAAATCTCCGTACCACTGAGCGTACTTATCGCTTATGGCCTTGAGATCAATGTCGTGGTTCTTATCAGAGGGGTCCGTAAGACCCGAGTCCCTGAACATATCCATAAGAAAGGCTATGGCCTCATATCCGTTGCCTCCGTGTGCAAACCCCGTATGGGTCATAAAACCTGCGAAGGCTTTATTAATCTGCACCCTGTCCGGGTCTTCAGGCCCGTCACTGCTAACCGCTCCCTTGCTGCCCTGAGCGGAGATGGTTCCAGGTCCGTTGGAGATGATAAGGCCGAGAAGGGTTGAGAACTCAAAGAGCTCTTTCTCATCAGGACGCCTGCCTACGATAGCCATAAAAGCCGTCTCAGTAAAAGACCACTCCTTTGTTAGCTCAAGTACGGGGATACCGCAAAAAGTATCCGCGGCCTGTTTATTGGCTGAGACACTGCACCCCACGATGGTGGAGAATATGCGTGAGTACCAGGGCAGGTTTTTTATCGTGGTCTTTGAGATCCTCTTTTTTATAAGAGATTCCCATGCGATGGTAGTCCATATGCCGGAGAGCAGCGCCGCTGATGATGGTGCACCGCCTGCGGCCTCACGTACAAAGTCAATGAATACGGACTCAGCGCCAAGAGCGTCCAGTGCCGCTGTGATATTTTGGGCGGCAGGGTCATCCTCATCCGTGGTAAAGAGCTTATTATCATCTGCTGAGAGCCCTTTTAAAAGAGCTGAGAAATCGAATTTATCCGATGCTTTTTTAATACCCGAGCCTCCAAAGAGCTCAAGAAGAAGCGCTGAGACCTCAGGCGCGGTGCCGAGGCTTTTGTTGCCGGCGATGCACACGGCAGAGGTGGCAACGGTATTGGGAGAATTGCCTGCCTCGCGCGATGCCTCTGCCGCTGCAAGGGCAGGTGCGCTGCTGTGATTTACAAAGGCGTTAAAGGCAATATTCGCAAGCGCCGCCCCTGTCTTGCATGGATAACCCCTTAGAAGGGACATAACAAGGTTTTCTTCCAGTGAACGCTTTGACGCGTCCAGTATGGAGATATTATGAATCTTCGTTACCTGCGTCTTCGGGTCCATCATAGAGGCGCCGCTTGCGTCTTTGAGCCTCTCACGTGGAAAGTGCGCGCCTATCTGACGGCTAAGGGCCTCTATCTGCTCACCGTAAGGAGATACGGCTCTCACAACAGGCGGGTTAAGGTCATCAGGGATTCCCGTGATGCCGGCATCGCTTGAGAACCAGCACTTCAGCGCCAGCGTGCCCTCGGGCTCAAAATCAGGGGTAGCGTCATTAAGGGCCATAACCGCCGTAAGGGCCTCGGGTATATGAGCGATATTTGTAACTACCGCGCCCTTTGCGGAGCACACGGGGTTTTCCGGCGTATAAATATCATCTACGCCAAAGTAGTCCATGAACCAGCCTTCCTTGGCCTTTGCGTCATCCCCGGTACCGGCCAGGCTTCCGGCATGTCCGCATGCCTTTGTAAGCTTGGCCTTCCAGCGGCCCACAACGCAGGCTACGGTGGGTTTGTTTATCTCAAGCTCGGACTCGTAATATCCGCCTGGCTCGGCGTACACAACAGCGGCCCTTGAGCGGTCGTCGTTATCAAGGGCGTTAAAAAACTCCTTTGGTCCGTAGTGTATGTATACGTCCTTGCCGCTTGATATGGATGTGGTGGTGCCCCAGCCGCCTGTAAGGAGATATACGGCTATGGTGGTGGTAAAGTTACCTGAGTTGGAAAAGAGCGCCACGCTGCCCTTTACAAGTGACTCATCAGGTTTACTTCCCCCAAGGGCCCCTCCTATCCTTACCTTGTTCCAGGAATCAGCAAGGCCCAGACAATTCGCGCCAAATACATCTACGCCATTTGCCTGACATATGGCGCGTATGATACGGGCGTCATTAAGAGAGACTTTTTCCGTAAGAATTACTATCTTCGTAAGGTCGGGGTTATGGCGCACAGCCTCGGCAACGCCGTCTTTTACCCCTGATGGCGGCAGGTATATAACCGCTGTATTAAACTTATGACCGGCCTTTATACCCTCTCTTATGGAGTTATATACGGGTATGTCGCCGGACGGGGTCTCAAGTACCTGACCGCCTCTGCCCGGGCCTGTGCCAAAGACAATGTTTCCGCCTGAGTAGGTATGACTTACAGGGGTTACGCTGCGGCTCTCCGTGCCGAGAATATTCAGGACACAGACCCTGTCCTCCCGTGTGGCCATCTCTTTCAGTGAGTTAACACCTACGTACCATGGAAATTTACTGACTCCCTCTTTATGCATGTTCCCACCCTTTTGTTGAGTTGGTTTGCCGCCCTGCAATATATAGAGAGCGGATAGCTTTTATGAGTATGCCTTGCAGGGCTTAGAGCCCCATGGCCTCGCGTACTTTTTCACTGCCGCCGCTGCTCATCCAGTCATCGGCCCTCTTGGCAAAGTTTACAACCTCGCTCATGGCGCTGTCATGACCGAATATCCTGTACGGAAGTTTCAGCCCGTCCAGGGTATCGCGCATGGCGGAGAGGCCCTGAATCAGGTTTGGACCTCCTCTGCCGATAACAACAAAGAGCGGCGTGGGGGAGGTCTTGAAGTGATCCTTAAGCGCGTCGGCCATTGCGCGAAAGGTCTCGTATATATCCGTGTTATTGGCCTTGCCGCCGATGATAAAGAGCACGTTTGACTGATTCAGCCAGTATTTAAAGACAATACGCGCTATGTCGTTCATCTTGGCGTAGGGCGGGTTACCGCCAAAGTCCGATGATATGGTGGCCCTGTCGCCAAGAAGCTCTGTTACAAGGGCGTTGGCGCCGCCGCCAAAGGTCGGGGCTGTAATCGTGCCCTTCTCGTTCATGATAAAAACATCGGATTGTCCCTGATATGTGCGGAGCTGGTTTATCTCCTGCTCGAATTCAGAGTAGTCGGATGCGAACAGGTGTGATGGCAGGTCAAGACGTTTCCACGCCGGGTTGTCTATATCAAAGGAGCCCTTAAAGTCGCAGGCAACAGGTACGAGACGTCCGCGTTTGTTAGGCATCATACGCAGCGGGTTTATCTCCAGAGTGCTCATGCCGTAGTTGTTAAAGAGGGTCCAGAGCTTGGGCAGGTTCTGCACAAGGGGACTGATTATCTCGGCAGGCGCTCCAAGGTCCTCTAATGCGTTTGATACATGAAAGCTCTTAAGGCCGGTAAGGGGGTCAAATGGCACCTCGGCTATCTTGTCCTTTGGCAGCTCCTCAATGTCTACGCCGCCGTGATGTGTAATGGTCATGGTAGGAGCGCGGAAGATGGTGGAGTCGCTTATGGAAAAATAGACCTCGTGCTCGGCAGGCACCGCACCCTCAAAGGTAACGCCGTCGGCCTTGGCCCTTGTGGTGCCGTGTATGTGCTCTACAAAATAAAGGCGTTCTTTCTCGCTAAGGGCTGCCGTAAGGTCAGAGACCCTTCCGATGAGCCCGGATTTACCTTTTTTACCAACACCGCCCTTAAAGATGGGTTTTATAAATACAGTACCGCATTTTTTGAGAAGGGCCTTTATTTCATCTGGACTGGCCTCGGGACCGAGAACCTCGGAATGAGGAAACTCCACCCTGTCTAAAAGCTTTGAGCCCCAGAGTAATCCGGTGAGCTGCATAAAAAAGCCTCCTTACTTTAAGATTGATAAGTCAAAAAAACTTGTATGTTCCTGATTATCTTCTCTGTAAAAAAATCTTTTTTATCTCAGCCACCAAGTGCACAAAATGCTGTAAACATGCGTAACTGAAGATAAAAAACTTATTAACTTCAAATCACTTTTGTTAAGGTCTCTTAAGAGCTCTTCAGGTGAAAGGAAGGAAAAAATTATTCCAGGAGCCCATGATTAAATATAACCTGTTACGGCAGAGCGCCTCCTCTCACAATAACCTTAAAGAGAGTATCCAACACCATGAAGTGCGTGGATTTATGTAAAGAACCGTCACTTCATTAAAAAAACCGTCCAGAAGCAGTGGTAGTCCCTGCTAAAAGAGAGTGCCATGCCCAGACGGTCGACTTAGATAACTTTAAAACCTCGCTCCCCGGTGGTAACCACCTTTATTCCGTCAGTTACGAAGTCGTATTTTTTTATTGGTATAGAAATTTATAATAAAGAGAGGGGTTTGTCAAGAAATTGTTTTACCTGAAGGGACGCAAAAGTACTCTGCGTTGAAAAGGGGGTTTATTTTATACCCAGGCGCTTGAAAATGGGTTTTAATTTCGCGTGTGTTACGTCAAGGTGCTCTGAGAGTACCCTGGTCTCGGAGAGTACGGGCATGAAATTCGTATCACCATCCCATCTCGGCACTACATGGAGATGAAGGTGGTCTTTAATGCCGGCGCCCGCTGTTTTACCGAGGTTCATTCCTATATTAAACCCGTTTGGAGAAAAAGCGGTCTTCAGGGCAGTGACAGAGGCGCGAATAAGCCTGAACATGTCTGTATACTCATCAGTGCCGAGGTCTTCAAGCAGTGCGGTATGCCTTAAGGGGCTTATGAGAATATGGCCCCCTGTGTAGGGGTATTTATTCAGGATAATAAGAGAGTGTGTCCCCGAGTAGAGCAGATGCGGTGCGCCGTTTTTACCTGCGTCACAGAATGGGCAGGTATGGGATTTTTGTGAACTTATATATTCACTCCGCCACGGAGCCCAGATTTTTTCCATTCCTACTTATTGATCCTCTCACGTATCTCTTTACCTGCCTTGAAAAAGGGGACGCGTTTGGCCTCGATGTAGATGTTTTCGCCTGATTTGGGGTTTCTGCCCTGCCTTCCCTCACGCTCTTTTATCTTAAAGCTGCCAAACCCCCTTATCTCAACCTTCTCACCCCTTGAGAGGCTCTCTGACATGGAGTCAAAGAGGGAGTCCACTATTATCTCAACATCCTTCTTTGAAAAAGTCTTCACCTCTGCGGATACTCTCTCGATGAGTTCACTCTTTGTCATCTTAAATGACCTCCTTGGTTAATTTTAGGTTCCCGGCGTAACGTACATAAGCCGGAGTCCCGGAAAAAGACCGGTTAAACGGCCCGTCAGGTTGCCTGATACAACTGCCCCCCATTTATCAAAAAAATTCTCTTCAGGGTATATGACAAGGGGTTTACCTTTAATGCCCCCCAGCCTTGCGGCCAGCGTAATAGCCTGAGTAAGGCCGCCGAGCTCATCTATAAGCCCGTTTTTCTTGGCCTGCTCACCTGTGAAAATCCTGCCGTCTGCAAGTTTTTTAACAGCACTCTCTTTCATGGCGCGCCCCTCTGCAACGGCTTTTATGAACTGTGAGTTGACATTATTTACAACCTCTTGAAGCATGGCCTTTTCTTCAGGCCTCATCTTGCGTAGCGGTGAGCCCGCGTCTTTGAACTTTCCGCTCTTAATCACATAACCCTTAAGACCTATTTTCTCAAGCAGCCCCTCGGCGCTTACAAACTGAACTATGACTCCAATGCCGCCTGTAATACTCCCGGGGCTGGCTATTATTCTTCGCGTGGCAGTAGCCGCATAATAACCGCCGGAGGCCGCGATAGAGCCCATGGAAGCAACAACGGCCTTTTTACTGTCAAGGGTCTTTATGGTCTCGTATAACTCCTGCGAGGGGGCCACGGCCCCGCCCGGAGAGTTTATCCGTAAGACAACGGCCTTAATATCCTCAGACTCTCCAAGGGACTCAAGGCTTCTTCTAAGGTCGGCCGTATCGCTTATAAGGCCGCTTAACTGTACAACGGCTACCTTATCTTTATGATAACCACCGCCGAAAAAGAAGATAGAGAGAACCAGAGCAAGGAGTACAAAGAAAGTGGCGGCGCCTAAGACGGCAAGGAGGTTTTTAGTTAATCTCATCAACGCTATCTGTAAGAGAGAAACAGAGTCTATACCTTAAATGGAGCAAGGTTGAACGTATAAATTCAACAAAACCTGCCGCCTCTCGGATATGGGCCTGTTTTCAACTTAACTGCTCTATGAGAGAGGCCGCAAAGAGTACGGCCGGTATATTTGAAAGTATAAAAAAGCGCTTTTTATAAGGCAAGAACCTCTGTAGCGCAGAGGACTGTTAAGCCCCCTGCCCTTCCAAGAGGTATATAAAACTATTCTTTATTCTTCGTTCTTATCAGAGGCGTCCTCAGACTCCTCTGAATCATCAGCTGTTTCAGGCGTACTCTCTGCCTCTGAATCTGCTGACTCATCGGTAGATGAAGCCTCAGCGGTTTTCTCCTCAGGTACGGCCTCGGCATCTGCCTCAGCCTCTACGGGTACGGTCTCTTCCACTGTAGCTTCAGCCTCTGCTATGACCTCGGTGAGAACATCCGTCTCCGGTTTTGAATCAGTATCAGCAGCGGCCTCTGTCTCGGCAGGCACCTCTGAAGTGCGCTCTGAGACCTCTTTCAGGCTTAGACCTATCTTATTGTCTCTGGAATCCACGTTCAGCACCTCTACGACAACGGTATCGCCTACGCTGATATCAGGTGCGCCGCTGCTGCCGCGGCTTATCTCCGAGACATGAATAAGACCCTCAAGACCCTCTTCAAGAAGCACAAAGGCACCAAAGTCAGCTATGCCCGTAATCTTGCCCTCTACGATTGTGCCGGGCTTGTATCTCTCTTCCACACCCTCCCAGGGGTTTTTTTCAAGGAGCTTCGTGGAGAGCGAGAACCGCCTGTTAACGCTGTCTATATGCAGGACAATGGCCTCGGCCTCCTGCCCTTTTCTAAAGAGCTCAGAGGGGTGTTTTACCTTTGTCCACGATAGATCCGATATATGCACAAGGCCGTCTATGCCGTCCTCAACTCCAAGGAATATACCAAAATCCGTAATATTCTTTACAAGGCCTTTTACCTTCGTGCCTCTGGGGTAACGCTCTGAGACGCCGTCCCAGGGATTGGGCTCAACCTGCTTTATACCAAGGGAAATACGTCTGTTGGCCTGGTCCACGTTAAGCACCTGGACGGTTACCTCGTCATCAACCTTGAGCTTCTGTGAGGGATGGCGAATCTTTGTCCAGGACATCTGCGAGATATGGACGAGGCCCTCAAAGCCCTCCTCAAGCTCCACAAATGCGCCGTAATCCGTAATATTTACCACGCGTCCAGTGGCCTTTGAACCTACGGGGTACCTCTCGGTAACCGTAAGCCAGGGGTCGGGTTTTGTCTGCTTGATGCCAAGGGATATTTTATTGTCTTCTTTATCAAAACGCAGAACCTTTACGGAGATGGTATCGCCGATTTTAAGAAACTGCGTGGGGTGTGAGACCTTGCCCCAGGACATATCCGTAAGATGCACAAGACCGTCTATGCCGCCAAGGTCTACAAATGCGCCGTAGTCCGTGATGTTTTTCACAACACCATCAAGTATGGCCCCTTCTTCGAGTTTCTCAAAGGTAACTTTGCGCAGAACCTCGCGCTCTTTTTCAAGTATGGCGCGCCTTGAGACAATGATATTGCTCTTGCGCTTATTGTACTTCAGGATATTAAAAGAAAAGGTCTGACCAATGAGCCCGTCAGGGTTTCTCACAGGTTTCAGATCTACCTGAGAGCCGGGTAAAAAGGCGTTAAGACCGCCTATGTTAACATAAAAACCGCCCTTAACCCTGTTTGTGATAGTGCCTTCAACAAGGGTATTGTTATCACAGGCGTCTACGATGGTATCCCAGAGTTTGAGCTGATCAGCCCTTGTCTTGGAGAGAACCACAAAACCGTTCTCATCCTCGCGGCGTTCGATAAAGACCTTTATCTCATCACCGACATTAACGCTGAGTTTCCCGTCTACTACGGGAAATTCCTTGGCCGATACAACGCCCTCGGACTTAAAGCCTATGTCCACTACAACGGCGTCTCCTGATATCTCAACTATTGTGCCTTTTACAACATCGCCTTCCTTGAACTCTTTAATCTGCTCGCCCAGCATCCGTTCAAATTCAGACTCTTCTGCTACTGTTTCGTCCTTATCGCTTAAATCAAGCATTAAATGTAGTACCCCCGATATATTTTATTTATAGGAAGATAGCACAGCATGAGAGAAAGTGCAAACTAATTTCAGAAGATTTTCCTTTTGTTGGCAGACACTTTACCATTAATCCAGAGGGGCTGTGCGCTCGCGGGGCAGTCTCTTTTTAATATGGGTCATAAATAGAGTGATCACCTCATCTATATCGCAGTTCGTGGAGTCTATATATATGGCGTCATCGCCGCGCGTTAGGGGTGAATCCTTGCGGGTACTGTCCTGACGGTCTCTTGCTGCAAGGGCTTTTTTCATGTCTTTTACTCCCAGCCCGTCTCTACCCTCTTTCAGCCTCCTAAGTGCCCTCACTTCTGCGTCGGCATCGAGAAAAAACTTTATATCAGCCTCCGGGTATACCACGGTGCCGATATCGCGCCCTTCCATGACCACGATAATGCCGTCATTGCCAAAGGTGCGCTGGTATGCCACAAGAGTGCGTCTCACAATGGACTTTGCGGCTGCCTTTGATGCAAGTCCGCCGGCCTCCTCGGTGCGTATCTTTTCGCTGTAATCCAGTCCGTTAATAAATATACCGTTCTCATCTGCCCTGTAGATGATATCAAGGTTGGAGCAGAACTCCGTTAACGCATCATCATCATCGGGGTTAACGCCAGCATCGCGCATGGCAAGTCCAAAGGCCCTGTACATGGCCCCTGTGTCTACGTAGAGCCCGCCTAACTTGCGGGCGATTTTTTTACTTACCGTGGATTTACCTACGCCGCCGGGGCCGTCTACGGCTATGATAAAAGATCTCTGCATAATAACCTCATTCTCGTTACTTCCCGGTGCGGGAGATTTCATGAAGAGCCGTGAAAAACCCCGGATAAGAGACGTCCACGGAGTGACCGTCTTCAATGGTAACCTCTTCGCGTGCCCCAAGCGCGGCTACGGCAAGGCTCATGGCCACTCTGTGGTCACCGCGTGTATTAAAAGACCCGCCTCCAAGCGTCCCGTACTCTCTGCCCTCTAAACTCAGACCATCAGGGGCCTCTTCACAGCTTACCCCCATGCCTCTCAGAATACCTCTCATCACTGATATCCTGTCTGATTCCTTTACACGGAGCTCACCGGCTCCGCTTATCCCGGTGCTCCCTTCTGCAAAGGCGGCGGCAATGGTTATGATGGGAAACTCATCTATGGCAGGCAGCAGCTCAGTGCCTGTAATATTAATCCCCTTTAGATTGGAGGCGGAGACGAGAATATCCGCTCTTGGCTCAAACCCATCCCCTTTGAGGTTCAGAAGGGTAATATCGCCGCCCATCTTTTTAAGGATATGAATAATACCCATCCTTGTGGGGTTTACGCCTACGCCTTTTATTAACAACCTGGATTCAGGCACAATAAGCGCCGCTACCATTAAAAAGGCCGCGGAAGAGATGTCTCCGGGCACATCTATGTGAATGCCCTTTAGCGGTCTTTCGCCGCTTATGGTAACGGTAAGGTTGTCTACTGTAATATCCGCTCCCATTGCCTTGAGCATGGTCTCTGTATGGTTACGGCTAAGAGCCGGCTCTGTAACACTTGTGCGCCCACGGGCGTAGAGCCCGGCAAGGAGAATAGAGGATTTCAGCTGCGCGCTCGCTACAGGCGTACTGTAGTTTATACCCTTTAGCTCAGAGGGGGTTATGGCAAGAGGCAGCAGCGTTGACTCAACTCGGCCTGATATTCTGCCGCCCATTAAAGAGAGAGGCTCTACTATTCTTTTCATGGGACGAGTACGCAGCGAGTCGTCGCCTGTTATTACGGAAAAAAAAGACTGGCCGCAAAGAAGCCCCGTAAGGAGCCTTGCCGTTGTGCCTGAGTTAAGGGCGTTGATTATATCATCGGGCTCTCTAAGGCCCCGCAGCCCGGTGCCGTGCACAATAAGGGTTTTTGCACCTTTCTCAAAACCCTCTTCAATCTCAAGGCCCATGGCCCTGAAAGCGGCAACAGTGGCACGGTTGTCTGCGCCGTATAAAAAACCTCGAATAACAGTATCGCCCTCAGCGATGGCCCCCAGCATGACGGCCCTGTGAGAGATGGATTTATCGCCTGTAATGGAAATCTCACCTCTCACGGGTTTCTTAAGGGGCAGGATTGTAACTGCTTTTGTCATTTTTTTACTTTTTAGAGGAAGGTGAAACTACTTGAAAAATATATAAAAACCACGAGCCTTAGCACTTCTGCGGGACCTGCTTAATCCAGAGAATCCCTGCTGTGCTTTGCCATATTGAATTTTTCCTTAAGGCCCTCATAATCATCTGAGGCTATAAGGGACTTGATTACAGAGAGCCGCGCCTCAAAAGACTCTATCACCTTAACAAGGTACTCTCTGTTCATGGAGCAGATATCGCTCCACATCTCAGGCGAGCTTGATGCGATACGGGTAAAATCCCTTAACCCTCCGGCAGAGTAATCAATGGCTTTTCGGCTGCCGCTCCCTGAGATAGAGCCCTCAGATGCAACGGTATTAACAATGGTATAGGCTATTACGTGTGGCAGATGACTGACAAGGGCAAAGACCCTGTCATGCTCCTCGGGGTCCATTACAGCTACTCGTGAACCTGCCTCGGTCCAGAGTTTTGTAACACTGGCGGCAGCTTCTGCGGATGTATGAGGGCCGGGTGTAATCACCGTGAGACGGTCTTTAAAGAGCGTGGCAAAGGCCGCACCTGCGCCTGATTCTTCAGTACCCGCAACAGGATGGGCCGGCACGAACTCAACGCTCTCGGGCAGCATGCCCCTCACCTCTTCAACTACGCCTTTTTTAACGCTCCCAACATCTGTAATAATGCACGGCGCACTAATCCCTGATAAGGCCTTTTTAATAACCTCTCCAATCTTTAAGACAGGCACGCAGACAACTACAAGCCCTGCTCCACGTACTCCCTCGGATATATCTTGAGTAATCTCATCTACAATACCAAGCGAGAGCGCGGTCTCAAGGTTCTCTATTGTTCTGCCTATGCCCGTTATGGTACGGACCAGCCCCTTCGCCTTAAGGGCAAGACCCAGTGAGCCCCCTATGAGCCCAACGCCGATTATGGCTATCTTATCAAAAAGAAAGTTATCTTCGCTCATACCCTCGTTCTCAGCTAAAAAACAGCTTATTCCTTAAGTGCTCAGAGAGCGCCTCAGATGGTCTTTCCAAGCACCGCTGCGATGGGGCGCAGCTCCTCGATTAAGGACGCGAATTTCCCCGGCTTCAGGGACTGAGCGCCATCGCTGAAGGCGTTCTCAGGGTCAGGATGCACCTCTATAAGAAGCCCGTCAGCTCCTACGGCAATGGCCGCCCTTGATACCGGGCCCACATACTGCCAGAACCCAACGGCATGGCTGGGGTCGATGATAACGGGCAGGTGCGACTCGGCCTTAAGCACAGGCACTGCGCTGAGATCAAGTGTATTTCGCGTAGCCGTCTCAAAGGTCCTGATGCCGCGCTCGCAGAGGATAATCTTATCATTGCCGTTGGCGGCTATGTACTCGGCGGACATGAGCAGCTCTTTTATGGTGGCAGACAACCCGCGTTTCAGGAGCACTGGTTTGTCTACCCTGCCAAGCTCTTTAAGGAGCCGGAAGTTCTGCATGTTTCTCGCGCCTATCTGTATGATGTCAACGTACTCGCAGAGCACATCAAGGTCGCGCGGGTCCATTAGCTCGCTTATAACAGGCAGCCCCGTCTCTTTACGGGCCTCTGCCATGTATTTCAGCCCCTCTACGCCAAGACCCTGAAAACTATATGGCGATGTGCGCGGTTTAAAGGCTCCGCCCCTTAATATGCGGGCACCTGAGGCGGATACGTTGCGTGCGGATTCAAGTATGGATTCTCTGGACTCCACGCTGCAGGGCCCGGCCATTACCACCACCTCATTGCCGCCTATCTTCACCCCGCCGGCGTCTATTATGGTATCCGTGTTCTTAAGCTCGCGCCCCACAAGCTTGTAGGGTTTAAGTATGGGCATTACTTTCTCCACGCCCCCTATTGCCTTTAGCGGGATGGAGCCAAGGAGGGCCTCATCGCCTATGGCCCCTACAATGGTTCTCTCTTTGCCCTTGGATACATGTACGGCAAGACCTGCGTCTTTAATCTTCTGCAGGACGTTATTAATCTCATCTTCCGTTGCTGATTTTTTCATTACGATTATCATCTTGATACTCCCCTTTATCATACTGTTTATTTCTGCATTAATCCCCGAGAAGCTCCCCTAAGACCTCGGTAAGGGAACTTATAAATCGAGAGTTTTCTTCAGACACTCCTACGGTAAGACGTATATAACTGCCAAGGCCGTAGCTGTCCATTGGGCGGACTATGAGACCTTTTTTAAGAAGGGCATTGTAAACATCCATGCCTTGACCTACTTTTATAAGAAAGAAATTAGCCTCAGTGGGCACATACTCAAGGCCCATCCTATCAAGCTCGCCGTAGAGATACTCCAGCCCCTCGGCGTTTACGCTGCGGCTTGCCTGTACGTGGTTATCATCATCAATGGCGGCCAGGGCAGCGGCCTGCGCAAGTGAGTTCATGTTAAAGGGCTGGCGCACCCTGTTAAGGTAGTCTATTAACTCTGCAGGCCCAAGGCCGTACCCGGCTCTCAGCCCCGAGAGCCCGTATATCTTGGAAAAAGTGCGCAGTATTATAACGGGTTTCCCGCACCCTATATAAGGCGTGCTGTCCCCGTAATCAGCGCTTCTTACGTACTCTCTGTATGCCTCGTCAAGGCATATGATAATGTCATCAGGCATGGACTCTATAAAAGAGCGAAGTCTTGCGCTGCCTGTAATGGTACCTGTGGGGTTATTGGGGTTTGCGATAAAGACAATACGTGTTTTATCTGTTACGGCCTCTCTCATGGCAGGCAGATCAATGGTTTTATCCCTCAGCGGAACCATGACCGGCACCCCGCCTGCGGCCTTTGTCACAAGGGGATAAACGGCAAAGGAGGGCTCGCCCATGATTACCTCATCGCCGGGAGCGAGAAAGGTCCTTATAAGCAGCTCTATTATCTCATTGGAGCCGTTGCCCGTTAAGATACTATCCTCAGCAACACCAAGGCGCTGTGAGAGCCTGCGCCTTAGATAAAAAGAGCCGCCGTCCGGGTACCTGTTAAGGCCGGAGAGAGCCTCTTCAACGGCCTTTAAGGCGGCAGGAGAAGGCCCGATTGGGTTCTCGTTGCTGGCCATCTTAATAATATCGTCAATACCGAGCTCACGGGCAAGCTCCTCAATGGGTTTGCCCGGCGGGTATGGAACAAGGTCTTTTATGTTTTTAGAGACTCTTAGCCTCATATCTTTATCAGCCGCCTAATTTTGTTTTTGGTTGCTTTCAGCTCGTTTTAAAAAAATCTCAGCCAAGTGAAGGCTCCCCCGGGCCGTGAGACTTGGGGTAGGAGCCGAGTATCTTCATGAATGAGCAGAGTTTCCGCAGTTCATCCACTGCGTCTTTAACGCGTTTCTCATTGATATGACCATCAAGGTCTATGAAAAACAGGTACTCCCATGCCCGTGTTTTTATGGGCCTTGACTCTATCTTCGTAAGGTTTATACCCCTTTTCGCAAAGGGTTCGAGCATGTCGTAGAGCGCCCCGGGTGCGTCGTTAATGGCAAAGACAATGGAGGTCTTGTCGTCACCTGTCTCCTTCACATCCTGGCGACCTACTACGAGAAAACGCGTAAGATTATGAGGTGTATCCTCAATATGGTTCTCAAGGACGCGGAGATTATACAGATCCGCAGCGGCTATGCTTGATACAGCGGCAACGCTCTCGTCCTCAGAGGCTATCTTGGCGGCCATGGCCGTGCTTGAGGCGTCATTAAGGGAAGCATGAGGCAGATGCGCCTTAAGCCAGTTTCTGCACTGTGCAAGCGCGTGAGGACGGGATGATACGGTCTTT
>JAJRZX010000049.1 GCA_024275045.1 Deltaproteobacteria bacterium | reverse complement strand
GTCACCAGCCTCTCGGATAAAGAGGCGAAGATAAAAGGTCTGCGCGCAGGAGCTGACGAGACACTTAACAAACCGGTTGACGAGACAGAGCTGTACCTGCGCGTAAGGAATCTGCTTAAGGTAAAAAAATACGAAAAATACCTTGTCAAACACGGAAAAACAATTGAGGGAGAGATTAAGTCAAAGAGACTGGCCCTTGAAGAGGCCCACGAGCAGATAAAAAACGGCTACCTTGATACCGTGACAAGACTTACGCTGGCGGCTGAGTACAGAGACAAGTATACGGGCGCGCATATTAAGAGGATCAGCCTGTACTCGCGGCTCCTGGCACAAAAATCCGGTCTTTCTCCCGGGGAGGTTGAGACCATATACAGGGCAAGCCCCATGCACGACGTAGGCAAGATAGGCATACCCGATAATATTCTACTTAAAGAGGGGCACTTCACGGACAGAGAGTTCTCTGTCATGAAGACGCACTGCTACATAGGGGCCAATATCCTTCATAACCCCGGGCCTCTTGTTCTAAAGACAGCCATGGATATAGCCCTTAACCACCACGAGAGATGGGATGGGAGCGGTTATCCCGCCGCCAGGAGCAAGACCGAGATCCCGCTCTGCGCAAGGATAGTCCATATCGTGGACATGTACGACGCCATGCGCAGCGTGCGCACCTACAAACCGGGCTTTAGCCATGAAAAGACCATGGATATTATGGAGACAAAAGAGAGTCACGGTTTTGATCCGGAGCTCTACAGGCTTTTTGCTGAATCAGGAGATGAGTTTGATGATATATATGAGACCAATGTAAGGTAAGAGTCTCCGCTCTATAGATGGGAGCGGTGCAAGAGCAGCGCATAAAGTTAGATAAAGACAGCCTCGCGCGGCAGAGCAAGAATAAGCGGATAAGAATAAAAAAACTCAGCGCTCAAGCAGCAGAAAATCAGCGTCTCCAAAGGACACGTCTTTTCTATCATACTCTCCGCTAACCTCAGGCAAGATGACAATACTGTCAAGACGCGTGGCAGCGATAACCTTTCTCGCTATGCCTCTTTTCCAGGCGTGACCGCTGCCCGCAAGGGCCACCATGGTGCGCCCGGGGTTGGCCACAAGGTAGTCTATAATTTTCGAGGCCATAAAGCTGTCCCAGGACATCTGCACCCTGCAAAAAGCCTGAAACTCCATGCCCATATGCTCGTGCTCTTCCATGGCCTCACGTATCATCTTCTCATACTCCATATCCACGTCGCATGAGATATCGCCAAGAGCTGCCCTCTCTTCAGGCGAGAGTGCCCTGGGCCCTCCGATGAAGAGCTTGTGAGAGACCTTTTTCGAAATATTTAGCCCCACAAGGGGTATCTTATGTTTACGGGCGTATATAAAGATGCCGCGGTACTTGTACCACGGTACCTTCCAGTTTCTGTAATACCGTTTTCTAAAGGCCATCTCCGTCATCTCGCCTGCCACCCAGCGGTCAAGGACCTCCTGATTCTCTGCCGTAAACATCTCAAGACCTATGGCAAGCTTTACACCAGCCCTGTCAAGGGCCTTAATTACATCAAGCTGCATCATGTGATGGCCAAGCTTTTTATGGTACTCACCCACAAAGATGAGCCTTACGTCCTGCAGCGCTCTATCCATATCATCTACTGAGACTATTGTCCTGTCCTGCAGCCTCATGGCCTTTCTGGCCACGCACCCGCCGCTGAGAATAAAGACCAACGCCAGTACGAGACAGGATACAGAGCGCCTTAAAGGTATCTTTCTCATATAAAAAAAAGCCCCTTTTCTCTTAAAGACCCGGAGGGGCACTTACTCACCCCTGTCCTCCACACGCACATAATGCTGCTCTCTAAGCCCCGTATACTTCTGCACGGGGCGGTATATGCGGTTGGTATTCATCTGCTCCATCCAGTGCGCCAGCCATCCCGCCACTCTGCCCATGGCGAATATGGGCGTAAATAGCTCCGCCTCTATGCCAAGGGCCTTAAAGACCACGCCTGAGTAAAAATCTATATTGGGCCAAAGCCCCCGCTTGCCGAGACGCTCCTCCACGGCCTTTTCCACGGCCTCTGATATCTCCACGGCAGATGCCTCCACTGTACCGCCGTGGTCACGAAGCTCTCTCATGTAGGCTTTGAGTATCCTGCCCCTTGGGTCAGCCGTCTTATACACCCTGTGCCCTATGCCCATTATCTTTTCTTTGGCCGCTATCTTGGCCTCCACATACGGGACGGCCCTGTCCACGGTGCCTATCTCCTCTATCATGTGCAGGACCTGCTCATTGGCCCCGCCGTGAAGAGGGCCCGAGAGCGTGCCTATGGCCGAAGAGACTATGGTGTAAGGGTCTGCCAGAGTAGAGCCCACCACGCGTGCGCTGAAGGTAGAGGCGTTCATGGTGTGGTCAGCATGGAGTATGAGTATAACATCAAGGACCCTCTCTACAAAGGGAGTGGGCTCGCGCTCAAAGAGCATGTAATAAAAGTTGGCGGCAAAACTAAGGTCATTTCTCGGGGCTATGGGCGCGTCCCCGCTGCGCATCCTGTGGCAGGCCGCCACTATTGTGGGCATCTTGGCAACAAGGCGCACGGCAGAGGCGTAACGCACCTCAGGGTCAAGGGTATCCCGTGCCGGATAGTACATGCCCATGGCAGAGACTACGGATTGGAGAAAGTCCATGGGGTGCCCTGTCTCAGGCAGAGACTCCATCATGCGCAGTATCTTGTACTTCAGACGTGTATGAAAGGTAATGTCATCGTGGAAGGAGGCCAGCTCCCGGGCCGTGGGCAGGGCGCCGAAGATGAGCATATAAGCCACCTCAAGAAAGGTGCTCTTTTCAGCCAGCTCCTCAATAGGTATGCCCCTGTACTCAAGGATACCGGCCTCGCCGTCAATAAAACTTATAGCAGATTTAGCCGCCGGTATTCCCTCAAGGCCCGGCACTACCTCCATCTCCCTCTCTTCCATGACAAACCTCCCTGAGTTTCATCAGATACATGGGGACCATATCACATATCCCGCATCAGACCCCGCCTGCCTTTAACCCCCATTTAACTACAGTAAGCACCTAACGGCAAGCACATGTTTGTTTCTCTAAACCCCGCGCGTTGCGAACCACTCCTTGAAACTCCCAAGGGCAGCGCCTCTGTGGCTTATGGCGTTCTTATCCTCCATGGAAAGCGAGGCCGTGGTTACACCTTTGCCGGGTACAAAAAAAACAGGGTCATACCCGAAACCGTGCTCGCCCGAGGGGGTGGATGTAATCACACCGCTAAGGGTGCCTGTAAAGACTTTCTCAAGTCCCTCTTTGCCATGAGCGGCAGGCTCCACATAGGCGATGGCGCAGACAAAACTCGCCCCTCTCTTATCGGGGGGCACAGCGCGCATCTCTTCAAGGAGTTTATCTATATTCTCCCTGTCCGTAGCCCGGGGTCCGGCGTACCTTGCCGAATATATGCCCGGAGCGCCGCCAAGGGCCCCTACCACAAGGCCCGAGTCATCGGCAACGGTATTAAGCCCCGAGTACGAGGCCGCGTAACGCGCCTTGGCAAGGGCGTTCTCGGCAAAGGTGGCCCCCTCTTCAGGAGGAAGCTCAAGGCCGGGTACATCGCAAAGGGATAGTACCTGCACATTAAGGTCAGAAAAAAGCCCTCTGAACTCTCTTATCTTATTTTTGTTGCCTGTAGCAAGAAGTATCTTCATCTCCGCCCTTACCGTCTCTCTTGGACTCAGAAGACAAATACATAATGAAGAAAAATATCAATGGAAGGAATATCCGGTGGTTGTACTTATGATAATGATGCCCGCTGAATCTCAATGAGCTCTGCCGCGCCCTTCTCGGCCAGACATAAGAGGGCGTCCATCTCTACCCTTGAGAAGGTATTATTCTCCGCCGTACCCTGAACCTCTACAAAGTGGCCGCTTCCGGTCATGATGACGTTCATATCCACATCAGCCGTGGAATCCTCCTCATAGGTAAGGTCCAGCATGGGCTCTCCGCCGACTATGCCCACGCTTACGGCGGCCACAGCCTCGGTAAAGGGGAGTTTATCTATTATACCCATCTCCATGGAAAACCTCGCGGTATCCATAAGCGCAAGGTAGGCCCCTGTAATGGAGGCCGTCCTTGTGCCCCCATCTGCCTGCAGAACATCGCAGTCTATTATAACGGTTCTCTCGCCAAGCGCAGAGAGGTCGCAGACCGCGCGAAGGCTCCTGCCGATAAGGCGTTGAATCTCATGCGTACG
>JAJRZX010000048.1 GCA_024275045.1 Deltaproteobacteria bacterium | reverse complement strand
TTTATCCTTATCACACACAACAAACGCACCATGGAAATGGTGGACAGACTCTACGGAATTACCATGGAAGAACCCGGAGTCTCCAAAGTAGTTACCGTAAAATTCTAACCCCTGTTCAGGGGTCTTACGGTTATTTGATACCTTTCTTTCAACCTCTCACTTTATCCTTATCCCGCACCCCCGTGAAGCCTGTCTCTTCTCCCCCCCTGTTCAGGGGTCTTACGGTTATTTGATACTTTTAGCCCAACCTCTCACTTTATCCTTATCCCGCACCCCCGTGCAACTTGTCTCTTCTCCCCCCCTGTTCAGGGGCCCTACGGTTATTTGATACTTTTAGCCCAACCTCTCACTTTATCCTTATCCCGCACCCCCGTGAGGCCTGTCTCTTCTCCCCCCCTGTTCAGGGGTCTTACGGTTACTTGATACTTTTAGCCCAACCTCTCACTTTATCCTTATCCTGCACCCCCTCTTCCATGAGCCGTCTCTAAACTTCATACACAGCCAATACCTCTTCAACCCGCTTGTCTTTACAAAAACCATAAGGTAATATGAGTAAAGTCGAATTTTCGTAATATATGAGGGGCCTGTGGTTATCAGGAGAGGCGGATATGGGAGGTGTATTAGAGCGCAGGCAAGAGTATAAGAGCGGCATCCGCCTTATATTCTTCGCTCTTCTCTGTCTCACTCTCCTCTTTGCCTTTGCAGATACAAGCACGGCGGAAGATGGCGGTACTGAGGTTATCGCAGAGGATTTTTCAGTGCCATCCACGGAAGATCCGTCTCTTCCGGCCGCATGGAAACCCCTTGTATTTCCCGGCATAAAAAGGCATACGGTTTATACTGTACAGAGCAGGGACGGAAACTCTTATCTACGCGGCGAGAGCGTGGCCTCGGCCTCGGCGCTTTACCGCACCCTGGATATAGAGGCCGCTGAGTATCCCATGTTATCGTGGAGGTGGAAGATAGATAACGTCCTGGCAAAAGGCGATGGACGCACAAAGGCAGGTGACGATTATAGTGCGCGTCTTTACGTAACCTTTGCCTTTGAGCCGGCAGAGAGCACCCTTGTTGAGAGGGCGCGCCAGGAGATTGGAGTGAGGCTCTTCGGGTTAAGGCCTCCGGGAAGCGCCTTAAACTACATCTGGGCCAACAAACTCAAGAAGGGCGAGTTTATCGCAAATCCTTACTCCCCTAAAGACATAATGATAGCCGTACAGAGCGGCAGCAAAAAGGCCCTAAGCTGGGTAAGTGAAGAACGCAACATATACGAGGACTACGTAAGGGCCTTTGGTCATAAACCGCCGCGCATTACAGGGGTAGCGGTTATGACAGACAGTGACAACACAGGAGGCCGTGCCACAGGGTATTACGATGACATAGTCTTCAGAAAAAAACCCGCTCTAAAACCCTAAGCATTGTACGAAGATAATAAAAACTCAAGCTGCCGTGGGTGGAGAGTGCGGGAGAGATATAAAGCGAGAGATTGGGCCAAAAGTACCAGGTAACCGTAAGACCCACGCAAGTGGGAGAAACAGGCTTCACGGGGGTGTGGGGTAAAGGATAAAGTGACAGGTTGAATGAAAGGCATCAAGTAACCGTAAGACCCCTGAACAGGGGGGGAGAAGAGTGGATAAGCAGATAGGAGAGGCCCTTAAAAAGATAACTAACGGGGTATATATTATAGGCTCCAAGTACGGGGGCAAGGTTAACGCCATGACCGCGGTGTGGGTAACGCGTCTGGCCTTTAAGCCTCAGCTCCTGGGCGTTGCCATTGGCAAGAGCCGTTTTTCACATCATATGATAGAGCGTTCCGGGCTCTTTTCCGTGAGCGTACTTGGACCTGACCAGATAGCGTTATCAAGGCACTTTGGTTTTAAATCCGGCCGGGATACCGATAAGTTCGCTGATATATCCTACCTCACAAAGGTAACGGGTGCTCCCATATTAAAGACAGCCCTTGCGTACTTTGACTGCAAGGTTGTATCCGCAGCAGAGGCCGGGGATCACACGTTTTTTATAGGAGAGGTGCTTGAGGGGGCAATCTGCCACGAGGGCGTTCCGGCAATTTACAAAAAAGAAGAGATCTTCGGTAATTCGTAAAGAGGGGGGCTTTACCGTGCCCCGAAGCCCTGTCTACAACTTTAGTAAGTTAGACCTTGACTTAGGGTCATTCTTAGGCAGTATATTCAGTGGCGCCGGATTATCAGGCGTACGCCTTTATTAATCAGGCCTTTGCCGTGGAAGGGGCCTCCTGGCGCAGCAGCACCGTAAGGATTTCCGGCGATCCGTAGACCACGAGCCTGTCGTGCTCGTGGATAACCTCCGTGCCTTTGGGGATACCCATCCAGCGTCCCTCTCTCTCAATACCCAGAACAATAAGGCCCTGCTCCGTAAGGTGAGAGTCCTTGAGCGTGGCTCCGGCGAGGCTGGAGTTGTTTTTTACAATTACGCGAACCAGTACATGCCCTTCCAGCAGGTGCAGCAGGTCTTCTGTGGGGCCCTCCTCGTAGTTACCTGTTTTTATCAGCTTATTCTCAATAAAACTCTCCCATCTTCTTACAAAACCATTAAGCGTGGCCACTTTGTATATGACATAGAGTCCTATGAGCAGGAGTACGATATTAATGGGCAGCTGAAGCCCCTTGCTGGATACAAGTGACGACGTAGCGGTGACGATAACGGTAACCACTCCGGCGTTGCCCAGTATCATGAGCCAGCTTGTAATCTTACGTCGTTTATCGTGGTTGACAATGGATTCAGCCTCTTTCGTGGTAAATCCCGTACCTGTAAAAGCTGAGAGGGCCTGAAACTGGGCCTTTCGCCCCTCAAGCCCGGTCATCATCAGTGCGATGGTGGCGGCTTTTACGATAAGAAAAGATACAAAGACGATAAGCAGTGTAGGCAGCAGAAAATAAAGACCTCCCATAGTCAAGCTCTCCCTCTGTGTTTTGTTCAGGTGTCAGCCCTCTTGCCAACAGGGCGCTGTCTCTTCTCACGGCGTAACCAGGTGATATTATTATATATAAGGGGAGGGGTTCTGGCAGTGATTTTAGTCTACGGCAACGGACTTTTTTACCATGGAGAGAAACTCCTCCTCTGTTAAGATGGTAACGTGCATTTCACGGGCCTTCTTTAGTTTGCTGCCTGGTTTCTCTCCCACGACAAGATAGTTAAGCCTTTTGCTCACTGATGAGGCGGTATCGCCGCCTGCTGATTGGACAAGGCGTTTTGCCTCTTCTCTTGAGATTGTGGAGAGAGCGCCTGTAAATAAAAAGGTTTTCCCCTTTAGGACACCCTCGGACTCAGGGGGGGGCAGAGGTCTCAGCCCCGCGGCTCTGAGTTTATCTATTACGGCCCTGTTACGCTCCTCACTAAAAAACTCTTTTATACCCGGAGCTATGAGAGGGCCGATATCGCTTAAGTCCAGAAGCTCCGGCAGCTCTGCCTCCATGAGGGTCTCAATGGAGCGGAACCTTCGGGCAAGCACAGAGGCCGTGCGCTCACCAACGCCTTTTATGCCAAGGGCGAATATAAAGGAGGCAAGGGGCGGTTTTTTACTGGCCTCAATGGAGGCCAGCAGGTTAGAGGCCGAGAGCTCTGCCCAGCCCTCGCCAAGGGAGAGTATTTTTTCTTTAGTTAACTCGTATATCCCGGCTACGTCTTTTAAAAGCCCCTTATCCACAAAGTTTTCCACAGCCTTGGCGCCCAAACCCGTTATATCCAGAGCTTTTTTTGAACAAAAATGCTCAATACTTTTTTTAAGCTGTGCCGGACACCCAAGGCCCGCGATGCAGTAGTGAATGGCCCCGGTCTTTTCCACAGGCGAGGCGCAGACAGGGCATTTATCAGGCATGGTGAAAGGTGCCGCCCGCTCCTGAGGCGAGGTCGCTACGCACACCACCTCGGGTATAACATCACCTGCGCGCTCTATTATAACGGTATCTCCGGGGCGCACGTCTTTACGCAGCACCTCGTCCTCATTATGAAGCGTAGCCCGGCCCACGGTCACACCGGCAAGCTCAACGGGCTCGAGGATGGCAACAGGCGTCAGGGCCCCGGTTCTGCCCACGCTCACATCAATGCGCAGCAGAAGCGTCTGCTCCTGCATGGGGGCGAATTTATAGGCAAGGGCCCATTTTGGACTTCTCGCGGTCTGCCCGAGACGCGTCTGAAGCGAGAGGTCGTTTACCTTAATCACCGTACCATCAAGCTCGTAGTCAAGGGTCTCACGTTTCTCTCTTATCTCCTCAAAATAGGCATAGACCTCATCCAGGCCCTTAATAATACGGGCATAAGGGTTGAATTTCAGCCCCATTGCACGCAGAAATTGTAAACTTTCCATATGAGTCTTAAAATCCACACCCTCTACAATGCCCACACCGTAAAAATATATATCAAGTCTACGCGAGGCCGTAACCGCCGGGTCGAGCTGACGCAGGGCACCGGCGGCGGCATTTCTGGGGTTGGCAAAGAGGGCCTCGCCGCTGGCTTCGCGTTCTTTATTTAATTTTTTAAAACCGCTAAGGGGCATTATTACCTCACCGCGCGCCTCCAGCAGCGGCGGCACGGCACCCCCCCTTTTTGCCCCTGCCGCTCTCAGGTCTTGCGGTATGCTCTTTATGGTGCGTATGTTCTCCGTAACATCCTCACCTGAGACTCCATCACCGCGCGTAGAGGCCCTCGTAAGGGTGCCGTCCTCGTAGACCAGCTCCACGGCAAGTCCATCCATCTTGGGCTCTGCGGCGTACTCCATGAGATAATCCGCGGGCAGCTTAAGAATTTTTTTGATTCTCTCGTCAAACTTTGCTGCTTCTTCCACGCTAAAGGCGTTTGCAAGGGATAACATGGGCAGAGTGTGCCTCACCTGTCCAAAGGTATCAAGGGGCCTTGCGCCCACCCTCTGCGTAGGCGAATCCGGTGTAATAAGAGCGGGATATTCCTCCTCAAGAGCCACAAGAGAGCGCATAAGGCGGTCATACTCCGCGTCCGTCACCTCGGGCTTATCAAGGGTATAATAGCTGTAATTATGCGCCTCTATCTCCTGGCGCAGGGCCTTGATTTTTCGTGCCGCCTCGTCTTCAGAGAGATTTTTCAGCTTTTTGCTCATAGAATATTTTTATCATAAATTGCATTTTTCCGCGAGGTTGATATACTATAAACAAATAAAAGAAGGGAGGAATTTTACTATGGGAGATTGTGGAAGCTGCGGCCCAAGCGGCGGCGGGCCTTTTTCCGAGGGACGCGAGTTAGTGGAGTTTGTAAGCGCCGCTCATGACGGCGGTATCGCAGGCCAGGAGCTGCCTAACGGCGGCCTGAACATAAAATGCCAGGGCTGCGGAGAGGCCTTTGTACTCAAGACCTTTGTGGATAAATGCCCCAAATGCGGAGGCGTGCATGCCGTATCGCCGCCCCGTTGCGACGATCCTGCCAACGTGCAGTTCGCAGGCGCTGATTACCCGGGCTAAAGGGCTGGTCAGAAAAGGTTGATAAAAAGTGCCGCACCCCTGTAGAGGGTGCGGCACTTTTTTCTTGGTATCACAGGAAGCAAAAGTCATATTTTATACACCACAACTCATTCCCGCATTGGTTTTCTTTATCTTACTTTCTTTTTTCCAAAAGAAAGTAAGGGAGTCTTACTTTTTTATCCCGTAAATTATCTGGTGCCTGTCGCTCACGGCTTTTACGTTTAGCTCCATAAGTCCCGCCTCTTTTAATTGCGCCCTAACCTCTTCCTGCGTAAAAGCAGCCAATAACGAATTATAAAAATCTCTCTTAAGTATCTCTGGTTCAGTGCCGCAGTACAGCTCCACAAGTCCACTGGCATCTTTTTTTGTATCAGGCCGAAGCAGGTCAATGACAAAGATAATGGTGCCCTCTCTGGCCGCCCTTTTGATGGTCTGCCAGAGTACCTGCGGCTCATGAAGGTGGTGAAGAAAACTGCTGCTTATAATAGCCTCGTACCTTGCAGGCGGTATTAATGCTGCCGGGATAATACCCTCCATAAAAGTTATGTTCCCTGCCTCAGGCTCTGCTGCCTGTCTCTTTTGCGCAAGCCTTATCATCTCAGCGGCGCCGTCTATGGCAAGTATCTCTGAATTCGGAAAACAAGAGGCAAAACGAAAGGTCACATCACCGGGGCCGCAGCCAAGATCCAAGACCTTACCCCTTAACTCAATGCCCTTAAAACACTCTGCGAATAACTCCGGAACACGTTTGTGAGGCTCCTCAAAATCAGCCTCCGCATAACTCCGCGCCTGCGCCGCATCGTTCATGAGCTCTTCTTCGGGAATCCTCTCCATAAGACCTCCTTACTTTCTTTTGGAAAAAAGAAAGTAAGACAAAGAAAACCGGGATAGAAAATAACGCAAGTTCATTGAATAAAACTCTTCTCGCCCGCGTAATTAAAAAAAAGAAAGCAAGACAAAGAAAACCGGGATAGAAAATAACGCAAGTTCATTGAATAAAACTCTTGTCTCCCGCGCACCACAAAATTACCCTAATGAGTCATCTGCTTCTTGTTCATGGTCAGGTCTTTTATGTGTCTCATGGCGTTCTTGTGCCACTTGCTCTTTGGATCCGCCCTCTTTGTAAATTCCTTCCAGTTAACAAGGGCCTTCTCCTTATCTCCCTTTTTCTCATAAGCAAGGGCAAGGCCAAAAAAAGCATTGGCAATATCGGGGTTCAGTTCCAGGGCCTTCTCCTGATTTGAAATTGCCTCATCATAATCCTTCTTGTCATAATAGGCAAAACCAATATTATTGTACGTCTCCGCGCTCTTCGGATGAACCTTAAGGGCCTGCTCATACTCCTTTAAGGCCATATCATACTTACCCTGCAGGGCCAGCTTCAGCCCTTTGTTAAAATGCTGAAAACCAACGTCAAGGTGCGCCGCGTCTGTGGGTATCTTATGGGCTTTTACAGCGGCACCATCACCACTTTTTGCTTTTACAGGTACAGGCGAAGCCTCTTCTTTGCCGGAACATCCTCCAAGTACAAGGGCAGAACAAAAAAAGAGCGTTAAAAGAAAAAAGGGTCTCCACCGCAAAAGCCGTGGAGCTGCGTCTTTGTCTATCATAGCCGGGCTCATCTTTCCTCCAAATCTTGAAGTTATTATACGCAAAAGATAGCAATATCAAAAATAGGAGTAAAAAGCAATTTCTTATAACCTGTGCCCTGAGATGAGAGTGACCGCTAAGTAATGATAAAAAAAGGGAAACATATTGTATTAATCCTTTTTTTTGGTTATATATAGTACAGATATTAAACCTTTTAGAGATAGGCGCCGATATGAAAGATGAGATGATTAAAAATGGTAATGGCCCACAGAGGCTCAAAAGATATCATGTAAAGGTACTTGGCAACGCGGTGCTGGAAAAAGAAGGTGTTGAGGAGACTTTTTTAAGCAATACCCTGAACATCAGCCTATCAGGCGCTCTTATCGAGACCAGTCATCCCATGCCCCTGGGCTCGCTTCTGCGGTATAACTTCCATGTGCCAGGCGTTAAAAAGACCTTTAACCTCCTTGCCGAGGTTGTAAGGCGTGACGGGCCTGAGCCTGAAGCAGAGAAAGGAGGCCAAAACGCCTCCGGACAGCAGCGTGCCTTATTGCAGCTCTACGGCATACGTTTCCTTGACCTTACGGATGAAGACCGCGCCGAGATAGCAGGTTACCTCTTCCAGTAAAAGCCGTGTATAATACCGTGGAGTATCTGAAGAAAAATATGTGTAAGCCCTGCCCCGGGTATTGAATTCGTGTGCTGAATCAGGCAGATAGAGGGATAGCAGACCAAGAGAGACAAGATCAGAGTTATACAAAAAGGGCCAAGTTCATGTTTTCTCTGAACTTGGCCCTTTCTATTGATTCGAGTGTTAATTAGAGCAGCTTCATACGAACCGCCCTTCTTGCCTGAAGTAATGAAGCCCACTACCTACACCCACAGAAATATTGAAGCCCGCCTGCAATACACCCACAATACCCACATTATATACGCGGCAGACAATTAGCCGGGGGGGCTACCCCCTTGGGGGCATGGCTTCGAGTCTCCTTATCCTCTCCTCAAGGGGAGGGTGCGTGCTGAAGAGCTTTCGCATGCCGCCGCCTGTAAGGGGGCTTACGATAAAGAGGTGCGCCGTTGCCTGAGCAGCCTCCTTGGAGACGCTCTGCATGGGTATTTTTTTGTTGTAGTACCCAAGTTTTTTTAGCGCACCGGCAAGATAAAGAGGATGACCCGTAAGCCGGGCGCCTCCAAGGTAAGCGGCGTATTCTCTGGAGCGGGATATGGCCATCTGGATAATCATGGCCGCCATGGGCGCGATAATCATCATCACAATAAGCACAATGGGGTTGCTGCCGCGCTCGTTGTCTCTGCCGCCAAAGAGAGAGGCAAAATACGCGATATAGGAGAGATAACTGATGGCACCGGCAATGGTGGCGGCTATGGTGGAGATAAGTATATCCCTGTTGGTTATATGAGTGAGCTCGTGTGCGATAACGCCTGATAGCTCGTGCTCGTCCAGTATCTCCAGTATGCCTGAGGTGGCGGCAACAGCGGCGTGCGAGGGGTTTCTGCCTGTGGCAAAGGCGTTGGGAGCGGGGTTGTCCATGATGTAGACCTTTGGCATGGGGATTTCGGCCTTCATGGCAAGGTCTCTGACAACATTATAAAGCACCGGCGCGTTGGCCTCGCTAACGGCCCTGGCCTTGTACATCCTCAGCACTATCTTATCGCTGTACCAGTAGCTGAAAAAATTCATGGCCCCGGCAAAGATAAGGGCAATTATGGCGCCCTGTCTGCCGCCAAGGGCCCCGCCGAAAAATATAAGTATGGCAGAGAGTACGGCAAGCAGCATAGCCGTCTTAACATAATTCATGGTAAAAACCTCCTCTTACTACGCCTCATAGAGACAAAGACCCTGAACACAGGGTCACTCATTATACGTATCTGTCTATTGGTTAATATAGTAACGAGAGTCGTGAAAGTCAAAGGAAGCGGTCTTGCCGGGACGAATCAGGCTACAAGATCAAGAATGGCCTGTCTTACCTCTTTTAAGGCCACGGTAGTATCAAGGCAGTATCCCTGAGGGCGTATATTGACAACTCCGATTACAGGCAGAGGATAAGAGTCCTGCAGGCCGCTGGTAAGGTCCCGCTCGCAGGCTACGGCCACAACAGCATCGGGCCTGTGCTCAACCACCTTGCGCCTTGCCGAGGTGCCACCTGTTGAGATGTATAAGGTTATGCCAAATTCGTTGGCAAGAGTAAGCAGCTCACCAATCTCGCATCTGCCGCACCCGGCGCAGTTTTTTACGTTCCGAGTAACCTTTATCGCACAATCGTCAAACTGAATACAATGGGGCATGAGTATCAGAAGTTTCTCGGGCTTCATGGCGCCGCGCTTTTTTTTCATGAGACGCACCATCTGATTGTTTATCTCTATAAAGGCGCGCTCTATCTTTATCTTGGGCATCTTCAGCACACCGCCAAAAAGGACCATAATGGGTAAAAATAACTTTACAAGCATCCATCTAAGCCAGGGCGAATAATAAGTGATGCGCCCGCCCCTAGCCGCAAGAGCAAGAAGCAGAGCGCCGCCAAGAACAAATGCACCAAGCACAAGCACAACAGCCCCGAACACATAAGGCAGGGCCGGATGAATGTTGCCAAGACCTCTTGTGGGTATATACCAGAAGAAAAAACCCGCCGCCAGTATGGCAAGGGCAGTAAGGACCATGAGCCAGACAAAACCAGCCAGCCCCGGACTGTAACCCTTGCTCGTGGGACTGCCCTCCCAGTTAACCTCTTTTTTTACCGCTTTACTCACAACAAACCTCTTGAAAAAGACTTTTTTGACCTTAATCTTTAATAATCAGTCAAAAAACCCGCTTTGTCAATGCCTTTACTTTCTTTTGGAAAAAAGAAAGTAAAACAAAGAAAACCTCCACTTTCTTTTAGAAAAAAGAAAGTTCGCAAAGAAAACCAATATGGGACGAAGCCTATAAACTACTGAACCTGTATACAGCGGCCCACAAAACCATACAAATCAACCCAAGACCTCACCCACCTCCGGTTTATAACCCTTGATAAAATCACCTGCCGCCATCTTTCTCTTGTTCTCGGGCTGAACCTCAAGCAGCTCTATTAGCCCCTCGCCTGCGGCTACAAAAAAACTCTCTTTTTCAACCCTTATAATGGTCCCTGGAGCTGCAGATGTGCCAGAGTCCGCATCAGAGCACTGCACAGAGTGAACCTTTAGTACACGGCCATCTCGATACGTATAAGCGCCGGGCCAGGGATAAACGCCGCGTACAAGGTTTTTTATCTCCGCGGCGGATTTGGACCAGTCTATTAGGCCGTCCTTTTTTTTCATGGACCAGGCATAACTTGCAAGGGCCTCGTCCTGTGGGCGCGGTGTAAGGGTGTGGGCAGCAAGTTTTTTTATGGTCTCTACCAGAAGACCCGCCCCAAGCACAGATAACCTTTTCGTAAGCTCCTCTGCCGTCTCCTCAGCGCCTATGGATAGTCTGGCAGAGAGCAGCATCTCCCCTGTATCCATACCCTCGTCCATTAACATGGTAGTTACGCCGGTCTCGGATTTACCATCAATTATGGCCCTGTTAATAGGCGCGGCCCCGCGATACCGGGGCAATAGCGAGGCGTGCAGGTTTACGCAGCCCTTTTTTGGTATGCTCAGTATCTTGGCGGGAAGTATCTTGCCATAGGCAACTACGATAATAAAATCAGGCTTTTCCGCCTGCAGCCTCTCTATAAAAGCAGTATCTCTTACATTATAAGGCGTCAAGACCTCCAACCCCTGCTCTGAGGCAAAAGTCTCCACAGGCGAGGGCGCGGGTTTTCTGCCGCGGCCCTTGCCCCGTACGGGCTGAGTAACAACGGCCTTTACATCAAGGCCGGCCTCAAGAATGGCCCGAAGCGGCGGTACGGCAAACTCCGGTGTGCCCATGTATATGATTTTCACGGCCTCACTCATCACTCTTCCTGTAGAGGATATAAGAAAATTAAAAAAACCTGCCCACAAAAAACGTGTGCAGGCCAGAGCCGCCCCGGCTTATAAGGATAAAGGCGCCAAACTAAACCGCCGCCTCTTCCTCCAGGGCCGCCTTCTTTAACCGTCTCTTTATGCGGTCCCGCTTAAGCCACGACAATCTGTCAATAAAAAGTATGCCCTCAAGGTGGTCTATCTCATGTTGCAGGGCAATGGCAAGAAGCCCCGTAGCCTCTATATGAAGGGGGTTACCATCTCTGTCAAGGCCCTTTACCTTAACGGCAGCCGCCCGCTCCACATCCGCGTTAACACCGGGCACACTGAGACATCCCTCCTCAAACTTAACTCGACCTTCCTTAAAGGTGACCTCGGGATTAACCATGCAGACAAGCACCCTCTCCTCTTTCTCGGAGTCCGCCGTATCCTCTGCCTCCCCCTCACCTTCTTCATCATCGTAAATGGGCACATCAAGGACAATGACTCTCTTGGCCACACCTCCCTGTGTGGCGGCAAGACCTATGCCTTTATTGGCGTACATGGTCTCCAGCATATCGTCTATAAGGGTCCTGATGGACTCGTCCACCTCGGTTACGGGCTCACAAGTAGTCCGTAAAAAAGGAT
>JAJRZX010000047.1 GCA_024275045.1 Deltaproteobacteria bacterium | reverse complement strand
CTCGCCCACGGGCCACGGTATTTACTCGATTATCTCTGTTACTACGCCGGCGCCTACGGTACGGCCGCCCTCGCGAATGGCAAAACGAAGTCCGTCTTCCATGGCAATAGGTACGATAAGGGCTATCTCGAAGTTTACGTTATCTCCGGGCATGACCATCTCAGAGCCCTCGGGCAGAGTGACGATACCGGTAACGTCGGTGGTCCTGAAGTAAAACTGGGGACGATAACCGTTAAAGAAAGGCGTATGACGGCCTCCCTCGTCCTTTGTAAGGATATAGACCTCGGCCTTGAACTTTGTATGAGGAGTAATGCTGCCGGGTTTGGCAAGCACCTGACCACGCTCAACGTCTTCTTTCTTTATGCCGCGAAGAAGGGCGCCCACGTTGTCTCCGGCACGGCCCTCGTCAAGAAGCTTTCTGAACATCTCAACGCCTGTAACAACGGTCTTTACGGTGTCCTTAACACCGATTATCTCTATCTCTTCGCCTACCTTTACAATACCGCGCTCAATACGTCCCGTTACAACGGTACCGCGTCCGGATATGGAGAATACATCCTCAACAGGCATAAGAAAAGGTTTATCTATCTCACGCTCAGGCTCCGGTATATAGGAGTCAAGGGCGTCTACAAGCTTAAGTATCTGACCGCACCACTCGCACTCGGCCTTGCCGCAGCCGCACTCAAGGGCCTTCAGGGCGCTGCCGCTTACGATTGGGATATCATCTCCGGGGAACTTGTACTGGCTTAGAAGCTCACGTACCTCAAGCTCAACAAGCTCAAGAAGCTCGGGGTCGTCTACCATGTCTACCTTGTTAAGGAAGACCGTAATATAAGGTACCTCAACCTGACGGGCAAGGAGTATGTGCTCACGCGTCTGAGGCATGGGGCCGTCTGCTGCCGAGACCACAAGGATGGCCCCGTCCATCTGTGCGGCTCCGGTTATCATGTTCTTTACATAATCGGCATGACCCGGGCAATCTATATGAGCGTAATGACGGTTCTCAGACTCGTACTCAACATGGGAGATGGAGATAGTGAGACCACGCTCGCGCTCCTCGGGGGCACGATCGATATTCGCGTAATCCATGAACTCGGCCTGACCCTTGGTGCTCAGCGTACGAGTGATCGCTGCAGTAAGGGTGGTCTTGCCGTGGTCTACGTGACCAATGGTGCCTACGTTGATATGAGGTTTGGTTCTCTCAAATTTCGCCTTACTCATTTATCTACCCTCCGAATGTTCTTTATGTAATAGTCTGTACTTATTAACTGGAGCCCATGAGCGGGATTGAACCGCTGACCTCTTCCTTACCAAGGAAGTGCTCTACCGACTGAGCTACATGGGCTTACGAGCGAGCTATACTGGAGCGGGTGATGGGGATCGAACCCACATGACCAGCTTGGAAGGCTGGAGTTCTGCCATTGAACTACACCCGCCTTGAATCGCCCACAGAAAGCCCCTGTATTCTTATATTAAAGGGGGACGGTCATACTCCATCCCGCGCCCCTGTACTCAATAACCCCGTCCATGTACTTGAACAGCCCTGTTTTCTCTACCCGAAATCCCCTTGCAGCCCCTGTACTTTAATCGCGCTCATGGGCTCCAAAATGGTGGAGAGGGGAGGATTCGAACCTCCGTAGGCTGAGCCAGCAGAGTTACAGTCTGCCCCCTTTGGCCACTCGGGTACCTCTCCATACAAGGCAAAATACTCTCCCGTGCTTACCGGGACTTTTTAAAGCCGGTTATTTTTTGTAAAACGTCCTAATGTCCTGAGATTTTAGGCAATGAGGTCTTACAAAACTTTGATGACAAATGAAACGCCTGATTAGAAGGCCCTTACTCTCCCCCTCGATAATCAACTTTGAGGGGCTAACAGCCCGTAAAAGTTACAAAAACACTTGATTGCAGTGGAGCTGGCGATGGGATTCGAACCCGCAACCTGCTGATTACAAATCAGCTGCTCTACCGTTGAGCTACGCCAGCGTAAGGCATATAAGTATCCGGCCCTGCTTTACGGCCCTCAGCCGATAAGAAGACATACCGCTCCCTTCAAGCTGGAACAGAAACTTAATTTATAGACCAAAAAACCTCGTTGTGTCAAGATTTTTTTATTTTTTTATTGTTTTTGTGCCTGAGAAGTGAGGGGCAGGATAGTAAGATGGCAGGTGCGGAGAATTTTTATCTCAACATTATCTGCCGAGAGGGTCTGATCTCCACGAAAAAAAGGCATCAGGTCTTCTCTTGTGCCTTTGCGCTTAGAAAGAGAAATCCCTCTATAAAACAATCAATATCCCCGTCAAGGACCCGGTCCACGTTGCCTACGTCAATACCCGTGCGGTGGTCCTTTACAAGCTGATAGGGCTGAAGCACATAGGAGCGAATCTGACTGCCCCAGGCAATATCGCGTTTTTCCTTCTGAAAAGACTCCATCTTCTCAGCGTCTTCGGCGCGTTTTTTCTCATATAAGCGCGCTTTCAGAACTTTCAAGGCTGTTGCCTTGTTCTTGTGCTGACTGCGCTGAGACTGGCACTGGGTGACGATGCCCGTCGGAAGGTGCGTAATCCTTATGGCCGAGTCTGTCTTGTTAACATGCTGGCCTCCTGCGCCGCTTGCGCGAAAGGTATCTACGCGTATCTCACTGTCGAGAATCTCAATATCTATGTCTTCTGCGATATCCGGGTATACAAGCACAGAGGCAAAGGACGTATGGCGGCGTGCGCCTGCGTCAAAGGGGGAGATGCGCACAAGGCGGTGCACGCCTGACTCTGCCTTCAGGTATCCATAGGCAAACTCACCTGATACGGTAAATGTGACACTCTTAACACCTGCCTCCTCGCCAGGCTGATAATCCAATATCTCCATCTTAAAGCCTCTTGACTCTACCCAACGCGTGTACATGCGAAGGAGTATTCCCGCCCAGTCCATGGCCTCTGTGCCGCCGGCCCCGGGGTGAATGGAGACTATGGCGTTAAGGGCGTCATTCTCACCGCCAAGCATGCGTTTTACCTCTTCAGCGCGTATGGCCTCACGGGCCTCGTCGAGCTTCTCACGGGCCTCTTTGGCAGAATCAGCGTCATCGGCCTCCTCGGCAAGCTCAAGGAGCAGCTCTGATTCCTCAAGTAAAGAGGCGATTGAGTTGATGGACTCAAGGCGCAGGGTAAGGGTAGATTTTTTCTTCATCAAGACATTAGTGCGGGCGCGGTCTTCCCATGAATCAGGCTCTGCAAGGGCCGCCTCTATCTCCCCAAGCTCTTTCTCAACTGAGGCAAGGTCAAAGATACCTCCGAAGTTCATCGAATTTTGCCGTGGTCTCTTTAAGCCCCGCTCTTATATCATCGTACATAAAAATCTCCCTTTTTATTGCAAGATAAGTTCATTGTTTTTTCTTCCTGAAGACCCCGCCGATGAGAACGCACCCGGCGAATATCATAATGCCGTAGGCAAAGACATCGCCGTAGGCCGTGTAAAAGGTCTTGCGCCCGTCCCTTAGGGCAACGTCATAGAGGAGCAAGTCTTCGGTAAAAAGCTCGGTCCTCTTCTGCAATCTGCCCACGGGGTCTATTATGGCGCTAAAACCCGTATTTGCCGCGCGAAGCAGATAGACTCTGTTCTCAACGGCGCGAAGCAGCGTCATATCAAGGTGCTGATAAGGCGCTCCCGTGCGCCCGAACCAGCCGTCATTTGTAATATTAACAAGCAGCCCTGCTCCATCACGAACCGAGAGACGTGAGAGCACGGGAAAGATGGCCTCGTAACATATCAGCACCCCGGCCTTAAAATCCTTAAGGTCAAGGGGCACGGGCCCGGGGCCGGGAACAAAGTCGCCCACGCCTTCCGTAAGCTTTTTTATAAAGGGCATAAACCGCTTAAGAGGCACATACTCACCGTAGGGCACGAGATGAACCTTATCATAGCGGCCGGTTATACGGCCCCCGGCTGAGATGGCATAGGCGCTGTTAAAATACCTCGTATCACCTGTCTTGATATTATAATCAAAGGCAGGGCTGCCGGTCAATAGCCTTACATGGCTCGCGCTTGCAATATCAGCCACCATGCGCCTGCCGGATCTGCTCTGTTCAAGATAAAAAGGCACGGCTGTCTCGGGCCAGACCACAAGTTTGGCCCCCGCGGCAGAGGCCCGCTCTGTAAGACTTCTGTAAATACGTAGCGTTCGGGCCCGGTATCTCCTGTCCCACTTAACGGCCTGATCAATATTACCCTGAGTCACCGCAACGCGCAGCTGAGGCCATGATTTTACGGCCTCAGCTACCTGCCTTATCCTGTATAGACCGTATAAAGAAACCCCTGCGGTAAGTATTAGTGTAAGAACCAGGGCCTTTACAGGAAGAGCCAAGCCCTTTTTATATGAGAGCAGCAGGATATAGATAAGCGCGTTTACAAGAAAGACAATAAAAGAGAGGCCCCATACACCGGTAATATCGGCTATCTGTATCAGTAAAAGGTTATTAACCTGAGAGTACCCCGTAAGGACCCAGGGGAAACCTGTAAAGAGGTGTCCACGAAGATACTCCGTGGTAACCCACAGGCAAGGCAGAAAGAGAAGGGCCGCAAGACCCGGGGCAGAGCAGCACCTGCTTAATAAAGCAAAGAGGGCAAAAAACAGGGCAAGGTAGGCCGCCAGGAGCAGCATTACGGGAAGGCTCTCCAGAAAACCGAGGCCGCCGTAAAAGTGCATGGAATGCACTACCCAGTAGATAGTGCCCGTAAAAAAAACAAGGCCCGATATAAACCCCAGAAAAAAAGCCCGCCCCCGCTTCTGCCCCTCAATGGAAAAGAGCAGAGGCACAAAGGCCACAAAGGCAATGGGCCAGAGCTCAAAAGGGGCGATGGAGAGTACGAGCAGAAGCCCCGAGGATATGGCGGCGATTATTCGTGCCCTCATGGGATTGAGTGGAGAAAGATTCTGTAGATGAGAAGCGTAAGACCTACCCCCAGCAGGGCCCCGAGCAAGACTTCCACCCACGTATGAATGCCGCCAAGAAGCCTTGATTGGGTTACCATGACGGCCATTACAAAGGCAAGTATGGCTACAAGGGGGTTGCCCGTAAGAAGGGTGATGGAGGTGAAGAGCGAGAAAGCCACGGCAGCGTGTCCGCTTGGGAGCCCGCCATGCAAGGGGCGGCCGCTTTTGCCGAGAGACTTTAAGATTACCACTGAGATAAGGACGAGCAGCAGGGAGATAACGGCGATATGGGCTGAAAAATCATGTATGGCACGCAGGGCCAGAGTAGAGGGGTCTCGCATATACTTTGTAAAAAGCATATAAACCACTATGCCCACGCCTATTGAGGCAATAAGTACGGCGCCTGCGGAGACGTCCTTGGCGTTCTTGGCAAGTATATGATGTTTATCCTCAATAAGGTTAACGGCCTCTTCTATGGCGGTATTAAGCATCTCGGCAAAAAGCAGGAAGATAATGGAGAGGGCAAAGAGAACGAACTCCAGTACAGGCAGCCTCAGCGCAAGGCTCAGTATAAGGGCGACAACAGCGATAAGGTAATGGAGCTTCATGTGTCTTTGCGTCTTAAAGGCGTATATAATGCCCTCTATGGCGCAGTTCAGGGACCCTATCCAGCCCTTTGGCTTTATTACCTTCCTCTCCTGCCCTGCCATGACAACCCCTTAAGCCGTGAGAATCTACTTTTCGCTGTCCCGAGATCTATACCTGCACACCTTCAGGATTTACTCCTTATGAGAAGTGGCGGAGTGAGGCAAAAGCCCCTCTGCCCCCAGAGTAATGAATAATTTTTCTTCCATACGTCTCATCTTGGCGGCCTGCCTGCCGCCGTGAATATGCTCGTATCCAAGAAGATGAAGAAGACCGTGGTTGCACAACCTTGCCAACTCAGCCTCAGGCGTACATAAGGCACTGCGGGCCTGAAGACGCACCTTATCCATAGAGATGACTATATCGCCGAGAAGGACCTCGTCTTCCATTGGAAAGCTCAACACGTCTGTGGCTTTGTCTATACCTCTGTACCTCTTGTTGAGCTCTCGTATTTCCTCATCAAGGGTAAGGAGCAGGCTGAGTTCTCTGCCCTCTACGGCAAGCTCTCTCATTGCCAGGCTCAAAAAACTCCTTGCAAGCAAGACCATGGCAGAGCGTGTCCTGTCCGTCACAAGAACTTTTGAAGAGGCCATATCAGCGCTCCTGCTCCACCACCTCGGCGGAATCCGCTGAGCCTGCCTGCGTCACCGATTCCACGGCATCAAAGGCGCGTATCACATCCTGAACAAGGGGGTGGCGCACTACGTCTACATCAGAGAAGGTAATGAACTCTATACCCTTTATGCCGCTTAAGACCTCGCGGGACTCTATTAACCCCGATGCCCTTGTGGCAGGCAGGTCTATCTGCGTTATATCGCCTGTAATAACGGCCTTTGAGTCAAAACCAAGCCTTGTGAGAAACATCTTCATCTGCTCAAGTGTGGTGTTCTGCCCCTCGTCAAGGATAATAAAGGCGTCGTTAAGAGTTCTGCCCCTCATAAAGGCAAGGGGTGCTACCTCGATCACGCCTCTCTCAAGGAGTTTCTCAACCCTCTCGTACTCAAGGAGATCATAGAGCGCGTCATAAAGAGGGCGCAGGTAAGGGTCTACCTTGGCAGCAAGGTCGCCGGGCAGAAAACCAAGCCTCTCGCCTGCCTCCACGGCCGGTCTTGTAAGTATAATCCTCTCAACTTCCTTGTTTATAAGGGCGCTTACGGCCATTGCCATTGCCAGATAGGTCTTGCCTGTTCCAGCAGGACCGATAGCAAAGACCATATCAGACCTTCTGATGGCATCAATATACCTCTTCTGAGCTACGCTCTTGGAGGCAATGACCTTTTTTTTAAAAGATATGCAAGCCGTATCAAGAAATACCTCGGAGATAGGCACGTCTTCGTTAGTTAAGACCATACGTATGGCATAATCAATATCATGGGGGCTAAGTACATACCCCTTTGAGAGCAGGTCATAGAGGTCAGTAATGAGCTTTTTCACGGGAGCAATAGCGTCTTCGGTTCCACGTAAAGTAACAAGGCTGCCACGGGTGTCTATCTTTACCCCCATGGTTCTCTCAATAGTCTTGAGATTCACCGCGGCCTCGCCAAAGAGAGCCCTGGCAACAGCATTGTCCTCAAGGGCTATCTGCTCTCTCAGCTCATCCTCTTTCAGTTTTGAAGTTGTATTTGTCTTCATCAACACCGTAGATTAAATAAAAATCCCTTAAGGGACAGGCAGATACTCTTCTTCTCCGGTACTTGACCTTGAAAATAATTCTATCATAGCGCTGTTTTTTTTACAATCAATGGCAGGGAGGGTAAAAAAGGGCTTAGTGCGATCACGTTAAGTCCGTAAAAAAGTTAAGAGGGTAAATAGAACAAACACAGAGTCCCACGGCAAGAGCACAGTGAAAAAAGGACAAAAAAAAAGGCCGGATAAACCGTACCTTCTTAAGCATTTAAAATGGGAGGTAAAAATCAAGACCTGAACACGCTGCTGCGCTTGCTGTAATCTCCATGGCGGCCCCTATACTCCCAGCCGGTTGCTGCCCCGTACCCCGGTTTACTCACTCCCCCCCTCAGAGTCGCGTAACATTCGTCTTTTTTGTATCTCTTCCCCAGAAGGGAGATTCTACTGCAAGGTAAGCCCCGCGGGTTTTTTACAGGCCCACGGCTTCGCGCCTCTCGCTGTTATTGTTGTAATGTAACCTCCTGACATTACCGCGCTCCAGCTCCCACCTTGGCCTGTGCCTTACTATCTTCTGTAAGAGACGATGGTTAAGAGCATGGCCCGACCTGTGGGCTATTAATTGACCGCTCACGGGAGCGCCCACAAGAGAGAGGTCGCCGATAAGATCCAGAGCCTTGTGCCTGACGAACTCATCAGGATACCTGAGGCCGTCTTTGTTAAGGATGTCTCTATCGCCCACTACAACGGCGTTGCTGAGTGATCCGCCCATGGCAAGTCCGTTTGCCCTCAGCATCTCAATATCGCTTAAAAATCCAAAGGTTCTCGCGTTGCCTATCTCGTTAATAAAGACCTCACGAGTGCAGTGCCTTGAGAATATCTGCTTTGAGAGAACAGGATGGCTGAAGTCTATAGAATAATCAATCCTTAAACCGGGTTCATCTGAGGGCAGGAGCATGAGGTACTTGTCACCTTCCGATACCTTTATGGGTCGCTTGATGACAAGATATTCCCGCTCCGCCATAAGATGAGTAATCCCCACGGCCTCTATCTTTCTTATAAACTCCCCTGCGCTGCCGTCAAGGATGGGTATCTCGGAGCCAAAGACCTCTACGTCTACATTGTCCACACCAAGACCGTAAAGGGCCGCGAGGATATGTTCTACAGTGGAGACAGTTACACCGCCATAACCAAGGGTCGTTGCGTAATTGGTATTTACAACATTAGCCCCATCGGCCTTTATGGCAGGAAAACCGGGCAGGTCCTTTCTTATGAACCTTACTCCGCTGTCCTCTTCTGCCGGCAGTATCCTAACCTTCACGTCACGCCCTGTGTGCAGGGCTACGCCGGAGAATGTAATCTCTTTTTTAATAGTCGTCTGCATCATACACGGTAAGTTATATACAAAAAGCGTGCCAAGTAGAAGAATTAAGTTAAATCAAGCACTTACATAAAAAAGGTGAAGTTAACACTGTCTTAAAAAAACAACAGCAGGGAATAAAATCTCTTTTTTGCAACACTTTGGCCTTGTAAAAAATAGAGTAAAAAAAGAATAACAGGGGTTTGATTACTGAGGCGGCAAGGGGTTGTACAGAGGATTATTGCCTCTTCGTGGCAGATACTTTCCGCATATTTATCTGGAAGAGGAATATTAACTGGAGCCGTACCTGAGACTGCTGCTTAGATAATAAAGGGTACCCCGATAACAAAGATCATAATATTACATTATAGCCTTTATCATCGGGGCAGGTCAAGAATAACACTCTCTATACACTACGGCAAGAAGGGCTCAGCGAGCCTTTATCATGCTTATGGATTTTTCCAGACTCCGTCCGCCAAAGTAGAAGATTATCACTGTCTGCATAATGGACTTGTGAATCTCCGTAAGAGGTATCTGCGGATAGCCTATATAAGGGGCAAGTATGGTCCAGCTGAATACTGCCAGCATGATAAATGACCACATGGGCCTGTGGGTCACCTTTAATACATTAGCCCAGGCCGGTCCCCCCTCTGACTCTGATACGGCAAGGGCGCGGGCGTTCTGCATATCCGCGGTAGCGGCCCTGGCCTCTTCAAGGGCAAGGCTGCCGGCTTTCAGGCGAAACTCCGCTTTCTCTTTCTCGTCCATAGTGGCCGGGAGGTAATGGTCGGTAAGTTTAGCTACTACCTTGCCAACGGTGCTCTCAATGAGATCGCCAAACACAGGTGTCATATGCCCTCCTTCGCGCACTCCACGCAGAGACAGGTCCGTACGCTAATCCTGCGGAGCTTGCCGCATGTAAGACAAATTCCAACCCTGTTAAGAGACCTTGCCTTGTCATCGTAGTTCATCTTGATAACCTCCTATAATAAAATACGCAAACAAATGCTACGCTCACGGCACGGAACCAAGAGACCGGTGCTTAATGCAGCGACGTGCTCAACGGATGACGCGCCTCTCCGGCAAACCTGTAAAGGGCCACAGTCCTGTTTATCCAGCCCCGTAAATAAGGTTTCCTGCCAAGGACCCTCGCATAGTAGTCTATCCGCTCAATGATATAATCCTGCCAGTATGGCGTGCGTGATAGAAAATCTTTTGCCCTTTTACCCCCCATATTAACGGCGGTATCAAAGACAACGAGGTTTACGGGCCAGAGCAGGGAGTCGCAATCAAGTTTGTCCCAGAAATCATGGCGATAAATATCCTCTGCCTCCTGCCTTGTAAGGTCCTTTATATCCAGCGTGGGGTATGCCCGTCTGGAGATCCCCCACTTGGTCTCGCCGCCCGGGTCTCTCGGGTCATTGACATAACCGCCCTCCCATTTAAGGACGAACTCCATGGCACGATCAAAATCACTCATCAAGGGCCTCCATCTTTGTGGCTATCTTAACGATTGTATTATTCATATGCCGGATATCACGATTGTTTTCCGCAAGTACGTTCTTTATCTCACGCAAAATTTCCCTCGTATTCTCACGAAAAAAACCACACTCTGTTTTTGGCACGTTCTGATGATTAACGGCTGCCTCAATCCTATCCATACGCTGCCCAAACGCCCGAAGCACATAAGACAGCATGGCGGTCCAGACACCAAGAAGGCCACCGCTTACCAACATCCATATGTTAGGATTTTTTTCCGGACTCACTTCGCCCTCCGTAGCGCTCCCCCTGTCTTCCCCTGCCCATGACTTTTTCTTACGCAGGCCACAGGCCCACTTCAACTTTTATCACTTAAATCAGCCTTGCTTGCCGCCTGCGCCCGCACTCAGCGTATGAGTAGTACTTCTTTAAAAAAACCTGACATCAAGAAGGCATAAGCAGCCCTGCACCTAATCTGTAATTACCTTGGACTGAAAATCATGGTCAGCATATACTCTGAAGTTCTTCACAAATACCTGATCATCAGTGCCGTTGCAGACATAATAGAGCTGCACCAGGTCCCCCGGAGAAAAGCTGCCAAGCGTCTCTGTATAGGTAAGATAGCTTGTTGTAAAAGACCGCATGGTTCCGTAGGGTATGGAATTTTTGTATATCCTTGCCCCCACCGTAGTAGGGGCCCCGGCAAAGAGGGCATACATGCCGTCAAAACTAATCTTCACATTACCGCCGCGGCCAAGCTTCAGTTCCTTTACCTTTGTCCATGTTCCTCCGGCATCTCCTAATTTTGAACGCTCTATGTCGGCAGCAAGGACCAGGTCAGATGCAGGTCCGGCAGCAGTGTACGAACCGGGAGAAGCGGGAAGCGCGCTGTTAAGCCCATCATGGTTATGATCCACGGCAGCTGTATAATTAAGGCCCAGCCACTCGTGCAGATGCGCAAGGTCATCCCTTATCTCCGTTAGAAGCGTAGTATCAAGGGGACTATCAGCGTCAATAGCCGTATCAGGGATATCCGTCCAGTTCTTAGTAGGTGCCGCCATTCCAAACCCTCCTTACCAAATTATGTATCCGTCTTCCGTGCCGTTGTTAACCTTGTTGGAAGTGTCTCCTATGTACGCACGCTCTCTCTCAGACTGGGTGGCCGCCGAGTAATCAGATTGTCCCGCAGGAGCTATAAACCCGTAACGGCGGTAAAGCTTTGTCTCCACGGCCTCAACACTTACCCTGTGTCTGCTCATATCCGGTCTCACACGTGTGATCATCACACGCTCTTTGTTCCACGTGGAGGCTCCATACTCAAATGCCTCATCTGTTGTAATGTCTTTCAGATCAGTTGGCCTTATGAAGCTGCCGTTATAGACCATATTGTTAATATCCATATCAAAGCTTATGATAGAGACAGGGTCGCGGTAGCGGTTCAATATTTTCTGCGCCAGCTGAGTGGCCATGGCCAGACCGTTAAGGGTGGTTATATTTATCGTATCAACGGCGACCTGCGTTGGAAGGCTTCCGTAATCAACTACAAGTCTTACAAACTTGCTCTCATCAGAGGAGTAAAGCGTGTATTTGCCTGAAGAGGAAATCTGCACCGCAACGCCTGCCGTATCCCCGGGAGCGGCCCACTGAAGCGTATGTGTACCGTTGGCGCCGGGAGTAAAAGTAAGGGCCCCTGAGCCGGTACCGTTGTTCTTGGAAAGATGAAATAGAGTCGCTCCCCCTATATTCGCGGGCTGAGTGTGGGTTAATGACCTAATCCACTTACTCTTTATCGTCTTTGTGGATATCTCATTCCACTGACTCGCGTCCTGTGAGGCCGCATCCACCGCTATGACGGCGCTCTCAAAGTTATCCGTGTTATCTCCTGACCCCTTATAATCAAAATAAACAACAACACGGTTAAAAAACTTATCCCTGTACCCGGATTTCTGGGTAAGGGTGTCCTCTATGATATGAGTGCCGTCAGACCACTGCTCTACGCTGGTACCCGGAGGAGTGGGAGCAAAAACTTTCAGGTTAACACTTAACCCGTCATGTACGATAAAGGAGTTAGTCTCTCTCTGAAGCTCGTTCAGAATTTTATTGGCCTCCACGGGCTCTGTAAGCACACGGCTAAAAACCCATCCGTTAAGCCATAGAGATGACTCCGAGTCAAAGCTGTCAGTATTAACAGTGGATGCATCCATACCCAGCTTGGAGATTAAAAGATCTTTCATAATATCCCCGGGGGACCAATTGGAGTAATCAAGGGTCTGCGTGCCGCTTGAGTTGCTAACAGGCAGGCTTGTGCTTGCCACATCAGCCAAGGTATCGGCTATGGTAATGGTAAGCTCATCGCCCTTGCGGGACCAGTCGGATATACGTCCCTGAAAAGTTGTGACATAATCAAAATATGTAAAACCCGGGGCTATGAAACCGTCTTTTCTTATCACCTGAGTGTTTTTTAAAAACTCGTCCCTGATGATAGATTTGAAGTTATCCCTCCCGGAGATTACGGCCTTTAACTCACCCCTTGTGGCAAAACCCTTTGATGGATCTATCCTGTTCTGAAGAGATGATACGGATTTCAGTACTCCATCAATAAAGTGCAGCGTGTCGGAACCAACAGCAAATATATCGGCATCGGCACGATAGGCGCCATTGGCACGATAATGAATATAAGCCGGCATGTTCCCGTGTATGCCCAGATAACGTATTCCCCCTTTCAGCCTTAACTCAAGGATTACGTTAGGCATGTTCTCGCTTTTCTTAAGCTCTTCAAGAAATCTTTGTCTTACCATCATCGCCCTCTTGGCTGCAATCAAACCTTGTTAACAGTACATCCCCATTGAGTCCCATCAAATACACAGACCAGGGAGGCGCCTGTGGCGGCAGCGTAATTCACCCCGCCATTACCTTTCAGATTAGGTCCGGCGAAGTTAATGGTAGTAAAGTTGTCACCTATTTTGACAAATATCCGTTGGCCCACATAACCATTATTGAACGTGGTAATTGTGGTGGCCGAGGTGTTCGCCGTCTGAAAATACTCTCCGCCGAGCACAGAAGGAGCGGCGTCACCGTTTGCTATTGTCCTGAAGAGACTTTTCTCAACATTATCCCTGAGACGCAGATTAATAACATTACCCGGATTCGTAATGTGTATTGAGTCCGTCCCTCCTATTACATTAAGGTCATTGCCGCTTATCTCAATATTACTCACAATCATATTTGTGGCGTTAACAAGGACGCCATACAAGACCTGGTTCCCTTCATCAAATACGATATTGTTTATTATTCTAATATGCTTCCAGGTGGCCCCGTTATTAACGGCGGAGTTAAGCGCAATGCCTGCCGTACCGGCTGTGTTGGAGAAATTAGGGTTGTATATAACGTTGTTTGCGATAAGAACATTCTTTCGCATAGGCCCAAGGTCGCCTGATAAAACAATACCGTCTGTAGCCGGATACATAATTACATTGCCCGTTACCGTGCAGTGGCTTGTTGCGTCTATACCAAAACCGCCGGCATAGGAGACTGAGTTGTTGCTTATGACAATGGAGCGATATATTTGCCCCGTACCGCCCGGTGCCGGAGACCCAACCGTAGCGATACCATCATTTGCGGCATTCCTGTTGTCATAACAGACGTTACTGTCTACAACTATATTACTGCCGGCCTCGCTAACCATTATCATCATGCCGCTCTCAACCTGGCCCGTGAGTATGGTGCTTGGGGGGGTAGACCTGTTGATAATGTTTTTTGAGACCAGGACCCTGCTGCTTGAGGTTGTACCTGCCGTGTCCCCAAAGGTAATGGCGATACCGTGATTGCCGCTGGAAACAAGATTATTCCCTGAGACTATGCCTGTATCACCGTAACGAACCTGTATGCTCTGCCACCCTATGTTCAGGAGTTTATTGTTCATCACCTTAAAGTTGGTATGAGGCAGAGTAGTGGCTGTGAGAAGAATCGCGTTAAAAGGAGTATTCTTAATGGTCATGTCCTGTATGGTTAGATGATCCGTATTAATGCCTTTTATCGCGCTATAGGTAGATGTAGTGTTGTTGTCAGCGTTACCGTCGAGCAAAAAATCTTTAATGACAATGTGGTTTGAACCCGTGGCAATGATAAACATGGCCCCGTAACCATTAAGCTGCAAATCACCCACATTATTCTTAACCTGTACTACCGATGACTCACCTTCACCGCGCACCATGATATTGTTCTTATTCAGGTTAATAACAGCTGAGATAATGTAAGTACCCGAGGGGAAATATACCGTACGGATTCCTCCTGTACTTGCGATAGCATCAAAGGCCGCCTGTATGGCAGCGGTATCATCAGTTACACCATCACCCTTGGCCCCAAAATCCGGATGTGTCACATCAAACCATTTATGAGCGCCGTTAATGCCATGCTCGGATAACATCAATCTGTTAAGGGTATCCGATTTCGCGGGATGCCCGGCGCCAACCATCTCGTCCATATACTGAATTCTGAGATCAGCCATTGTTTATTCCTTTCTCCCCTTAAGTTTTATATTTATATCCCTTGTGAGACCGCCGTTTTTAAGCGGATTGGAAAACCTCCTGGCAGGGAACATGAGATAGATATCATCGGGGTTATTACCACGCTCCCAGGCTACAAAGAAGTTCTTCAGCCCTGATACCTCCCACCAGGCGCGCACCTTCTCATAGAGCACGGAGTCTGCCTCACGAAATGCAAGGGATATGGTACGCTCAGAGTACTTCCTGTGCACACCCATTACCTGACCTGAGTTGCTTATATTAACATTGGCCTGAACACGTTCGCCGTAGGGATCAAAAGAAGATGTCGCGTAATCAAGAACACTCTTTGAGCCCCAGATGCATATATTCATATACGGTGCGCTGTTGTGACCGGTCATCTTCAGACGCCAATGTCTCTTGCTTACAGCTCCGGGAGTTACGTAATCAGAGACCTCTCCTGCCTTAACACTTGAAGCTGCCCTTAGAACAGCCCCATCAAGATAAGCCTCAGCAGCCGTACCCGCCGAGATATTACACATTACTTTAAAGCCCTTAAGGCCGCTCCTTAAGGAGCGTGTCACTGTCATAAACTGCCACGCACCGTTACCTGAGTGCGCCGCGCTCTCTGTGAACTGCAGACCTGTACCATCGTCATCGTATATCCTTAAAGTGAGACGGCCCGAAACCGCGGTATTTACATAACAACCAAAACTTACGGTCTTTCCCGATAAGTCCGCATCTACTAAAGAGCCCATCTCCGCGGTCTCTAAAGATACGGATTCATTCAGCGCGCTTGAGAGTTTTGCGCTGTACAGGCCGCTATAAACCGTTACCAACTCTCTGCTCACAGAACCTGATGCCCCGCCTCCTCTTATCCATCCTGTTGGAGCCGTGAGGTTACCCTTGTCCCAGACCTCAAAGTCGGGATTTACCAGCAAACGCGCCTCGGCAAGAATGGCACGGTTAGAGAGAGGGCGAACACTTAAAACGCTTTGTATATCATCGGTAAAATCATCATCTGATGCCTCTAATGTAAGGGCTCCGCCTGAACCATAAAAATCATGGCCCATTATGGCCAGATAATCAGCGCTCTTACTCTCGCCGCCGCTCATTACATCACAAAAAACAGAACCATCTATATTCAGCACCTGAAGCTCAACACCAAGAGACTGGGCTCCTTGCGATACAAGAAGAGAGGTGGATAAAAACTCCCACGTCCCGCCGCCGCTATGGTAAGTTGAGTAAGAGGTCTTAAGGCCATCACTTACGGCAAGCCTCGCCTGAGAGACCTGTGAGGACAATACCCAGGCCCCGACTGTAAATGACTTGCCTCTGTAATCAGTGTACGAGGATATGTTCTGCGCAAGCTTGCAATTAGCTCCTGCCCTGCTTACTTTTGCCGATGATAAACCTTTTTTTATGATACTCACTTCCTTTGAGACTGTAGCGACACCACCGGAAAGAGACCAGTAATCAGGTGTGCCTGTTGTCCAGTTCTCAAAACCCCCGTTAATAAGGACATTGCCGCTCCATGTAATATACTGCGGATCCGCCGTATCTACTGACTCCCACCTGTTGACCTCCAGCATATTATAGATATTCATAACATCTGTACCCGCAAGGGTACTGGAAGCCGTAAGCGTGGAACCTGTGAGACCTAACATGGTCTCGTAAAAAAATTTAACCTTCTCCCAGATTGCCATTATTACCCCGCTACTTTTATATTCAAAACTACGTCTCTATCTGAGAGCCCCTCAAGGGCCGGAGCGATATTGTCTTCCACGATCTTGTCCCAGTTATCATCACTCAAGGGGTTGTAGACATTGACCGTAAGTGTCTGAGAGACATTACCAACACCTTCCTGAACGGGAAATGCCTGCGGTGAACCCCCGGTAAAGGGCGTGGTGATTGCCTGGCCTCCGGCTGTGACGGCTGTACCGCCGCCAAAAGGCGTACTCCTTATCTGCGCAACACGTGCAAGTCCCGCGGCTATTGCCGAGGCAGCCGCGGCAACGGCAAGGCCCGGACCAACTACGGGGATACCGGCAAGAGATTTATATGCCGCCTGAGCCGATGCGTAGGTATCTATTACGGTCTGCGATATGGCCGCGGCCTTCATTACCTCAAACATTGAACGGCTGCTTGCCCCTGTTGCCACGAAGAGGTTCTCCATAAAGTTCGCCGCCGCGCCAAATGCCTCACCTGCGTACTGTATCTTAAAGTCACGCACTTTCTTGGCGGAGCGGATGGAAAGGTCACCGTAGGTGGCTTCTATCTGCGCCTGAGTCTCATGTGCGGCTATCATCGTTGTTATGATACGTGTATTAAAATCCTGCAGAGCAAAAAGCCTGGTATCATAATCAGCAAACGAGCGGGCTACCTCGGAGTCCACTGCACCCGGGTCAGGCGAATTAAAGGGGCTTACGGCATCAAGCCTTCTCAGCTCCGCCTCTGCCGCGTGCCTCTCCCTTATGAGCCCTACCCTCTCGGACTCAAGCCCCGCAACCCTCTCAAGCCCTGTAGCGTAAGTATCAAGGGCATCGCTATCCTCTTGGGATATAAGCCCCTCAAAATTATCCTTTATGGTGGAGCTTGAATCAACGACAGAGCGCAGTATCTTATCTACAACGGAATTCAACTCTGCCGGGGCCTTTATAACAACTTCTACGTCTTTGTCATTCTGCATTTTTACGTCCCTTCAGATATTCTAAAGTTTCTATCTTGTACATCTCGTAGGCTTCTACAAGCCAGTGTGGTTGATCCGCCCAGCCGCCGTCAAAGAACAACCGCCCCGAACTCTCCAGGAGAAAAACAACTCTTATAAGCTCAAAAGTCTCCGCTGTAATTGCGGTAAGAGGACACTCGTAAAAACGTACCTCCCCGATGCTGAAGACCTTTGCGGTACCCTTTGCCTGTATCTCCTGTATTACATCATCAGTAAAACTCGTTACGATTCTCGCCTCTTCCGAGAGACCTCCGGCATTACAACAGTTACGGCCTTCTCTTAAAACTTCATCACATGTCTCGCAGTTAAAGGGGCTTCCGTCAGACGAGGCAAGAAAGCTCCAACGAAAACCCGCTCTCAGTTTTTTCTTTGGCCCTGCGATAGTTTGCCGATGTTCTCCATTGCGCGGATTATCTCTGTCACAAGCTCCGTATCAGCTGACTCATAAAACTCATCCGGGTCTGTCACCTCTCTCTCTCCGATGTAATATCCACAGACCTCGGAGACACTCTCAACAAACTGCCTCTTCTGTACTGACTGCGAGAGCCGTACTGTCTTTACGGCATCGCTGCCCGCGCCGGCGCTGGCGGCGATAAGGCGGGAGTATTCCTGAACCCTTGAGTATGGGACAAATTTCAGACGCACTACGCAGGGGTCTTCGGAGTTTCTGTTACCACCATATTCAGGGACAAAATCAACCAGTGTATCTCTATCAAAACTTACTATAGCCATAAGACCTCCCGTAGTTATGAACCTCTTAACCCCTCACCCTTAAAGGGCAGCAGCGGTATTTTTAAGTATTACGCCTCCCATGTACTGAGTTACCGAGCCATCGTATACTCCCTCGTACTTAAGCGTTATCATAGGGTCCTTATCCAGAGAGTAATCAGGCGCACCGCCTGTTCTCTGCATAATTGGCAGATCAATATACAGCCCATGATTATCACCCGTTCCCGCCGCTGTACCCGTATCCCAGTGCAGGACAAAGTTAGTAGAACTTGCCGAGGCCATCCAGTTGTTAAACTCCGTTACAGAAGAGAAACCGCTTGCCGGGTCCTCCCAGTCAATAGTCATCTCAAGGCTTACCTTAAAACTTCCCAGACGCGTCTTATCAGGATAATCAAGGCCAGAGAGCCTTAAGACATCACTCATACCGTTCTCAAACTTAACGCTTATCTTGTCGGGTTTTATCTGCGTGGCGGAATTAAAAGTAATATCCGTAAAATCTGGCGCTACACCCGTGCGCGAGACCGTACCTGTGTAAACCAGAAGGTTGTTGTAATCACAGCGCAGGTTCTCAGCGGCAAAGACCTCACCTCCGGTACTCACGGTAACCACGTCCATGAACTGACCAAACATATCAGCCGTAAGCTTAAGGTTCTGTCCTGCCTCCTGGGTAAAAGAGAGAGAACTGACGCGCCCCCCCACAAAGGGCCAGTTATTCATGATGCTGCCTTCGTTAATATTAAGGTTCAGAGTAAGGGCTTTTGTACCAAGGGCGGCCGGGGAAAAAGGGTCTGCCACCGCGCTAAAAGAATGAGAGAACTGGCCTGTAGTGCCGTTTTCCACACTGGTAACATGACCAAAAAAATGCTTCATAAAAGTCCCCATAATCCCCGAGACACCTCCGGACTCGGTAAAAAAAGGTATCTCCAGTGAGGAGCTCCACTTCCGGTCCATACGACGAAAGGGTGCGCCGCCTTTTATGGAATCCTCTCCCCTGAACTCATCCCTTCTTATATCGTTGAACTCCATCTTAGGGATACCCGGCGAGAGCAGCGGAATAAAACCAACACTGGCAGACTCTTTTGTGCCGCGTACCGTCTCTTCTCCAAGGGCCATATATAATTTATTCTCCGCCATAATCACATTCTCCTTTTATCTTTTATAATATTTTAAAAGCTGCGGTATTCAACGGACACCATGGTACTTGCCGCAAGTCCTGCTTACCTGTATCTTATGCTCAGAGTATAGATAAGCCGTGAGACATAACCGGATTTCTCAACCTTAACACCCCTTGTAGTAACTCTGCTTACAGGAGAAGTGCCGGCTAAAACCCCGGAGTTAACGGCATTCACCGTTAGGACTTCCCGTATTCTGTGGACCCATCTTTGCTCATCATCTGTCATGGCACGGTGGTCTCTGCCGCGCAAGACAACCTTTACCGTAAAATCAACATCGCTGTACCCCGGCCTCTGGCCATGTGTGTACTCAAAGGACTCCCCCTCGTAGATAATAACCCCGTATGGAAAGAGGCTTGAGGGAACATTCTTCTCGTCCTCATAGTTCTCTGCCGGCAGATTAAGGTGTTCTTTAGCAAGCACTGAGTAAAGGTTATCCGTGATAGCCTTCAGCGTATCCGTATTATTCACCGCAGACCTCCTTTGCATAACTCACGGTAAGAGGCTTCATACGCCCTACACTTAAGACTCTTTTTAATATGCTCATCTTCTCACCGTCCTTGATACATGAGTGCGCGTATCCGACTCAGCGCCTGATATATACCCGTCACCAGTGGAGTCGTACTTGAACCTTAAAGACGCAAAGGCCTCATCAGCCCGTCTCTCGTAGTCCTTCCAGATATCCCACCAGAAAGTCTCTCTATCCGTAACAAGCCCCTTGCAGACCTCGGCCACGGAGTAATATATATGCACCTCTCTAATATCAACGGGGTCAAGGATAAGTTCGGGCCGCTTACCAAGGCGAATTATCTTTTCCTCTATCTTCTCAAAGGCCCGCTGTATCTCACGGGCAAAAGAACGGCGTAAAAAGTACTTCTCTCCCGCAAGTACAGGTGATGAAAAAGGCGAGGTCGTAACCGTACCTGTGGCAGAGACAAAGGTTATAACTTCACGGCTCTCGCCCTTATCAAGAGAGACGGCAAGTCCGCCTGTAAAGTAATCATCAGCATAACGGGATAATTCCGTATCCAGTATCGTAGAGGCAGAGCCTCCGCTTGCAGTTCCGCTTTCGCGCCATCCGTTGTCTTTTAACTGGGGCAGTTCATTAATTATGTCCTCATCAACAATAACCTTGATGAGTTTACTCATTACCACATCGTAAAAAAGCGTGGCGTAGAATGTCTCAGTACCTAATTGATATGTAATCTCTGCCTTGTAACTCGAACCTGTCTCTGAGTTATCCGCAGAGCTGAGGCTGTAGGAAAGAAGACCGTCGGCAGCTATACTCATTGAAGCGTTGTCTACGAGTTTATTACTCGAGCCCGGCCTGTAGATGGTGATGGCCGCCGTAACAGGTACGGCTCTGCGATTATTCTCAAAAACATATGTACGAAATGTCTCGGCGGTATTTACCCTGAACTGTTGTTTCATATTGTCACCTTGGGGTTATTGTTATCTTTTGTGAGTATCGTCCTGCTGTAATCTATCTGCACCGTAGGGGGCATTTCTCCGCCGCATCTTGTAACATCTATCCTTGCGGATCGGGCAAGAGTGGTAGATGAGAGAGGCCCTGAGACTGCCCAGAGGCCGCTTATGGAAGATACCCCGGAGAACATACCTGCCAAGGAGATACTCTCGTGGATATTACCGCTTAAGAGCAGACCTGAGAGATACGTACCGCTGAGCCCGTAGTCCGTGTAAGCCGCTCCTGCAAAAGTCGAGAAGGCCCGGGTCTGACCTGTAATGTTTTTAACGGACTGCGTTGCTATGTCGGCCGTAAAAACAGAGGTACTGCCAAGCCCCCCCATAAGAGCCCTTGTTACGAATACCGCCGAGTTAAAAGAAGAGAGAGAGGTTATTGTTCCCCCGGCAGCGGCCACGATATCAAATAGACCGCTATCTGTGGTAACCGCCACCGTAGTGCCGGATAGAGCAAGACCGCTAACTGCCAGGGCAGAGATACCCGATAGACCGGCAGTAAAACCGCTCATCCCAAGTCTTAACCCGGCAAAACCCGTACCGCTTGAGAGAGAGTTCAGAGTACCGTTAAGGAGAATACTTCCCTGTAAGGCCAATACCCCTGATAGAGTCGTTACTCCCGCAGACGTGCCTGCTGCACCGTAGATTACACCGGTAGTACCGGTGGGCAGACTTGTTCCCGTTATAGTGCCGAATAGGGCAACCTGCCCTTGAACAACAGGCGTTCCCCATATAGAAGAGAGGCTTGTCAAAGAGCCCGTTAAGACCAATTGAAGCCATATGCCCCCGGAAGATGCAGAGAGCCCGAGGGAGATTCCGGCCATACCAATACCAAGGGCCAAGTTCCCGTTTGAGGCGTATACCCCCGATAAAGCGCCACCAAGAGGTATGCTCTTACCCATACCCGCGCTAAAGGTGCACAGCCCGGTTAAGGTGCCGCTAACCCCCAGACTCAGACCGGCAAGACCTGATAGAGCTCCTGTACCTGCCGCAGAACCCGCAGCTCCCTTATTAAGGCCGGCTGAAGCTGATACACTTGAGAGACCCGAGACAGAACCTGAGATAAGGAGCGTTGCTCCGCCGCCAAAATCCATCTCTCCCACCCAGTACTCATATGGTGCAGTGCCTTTTCCGCGAGCGGCCATGCTTATCGGCTGAAAAACTCCCGCCCCGCCGGGTCCATCATCAGGACCAGCCGAGGTATCCAGAGTCGGTGAGGATAGAAGCAGAGTTGTTCTGGCGGCATCCGTATAGATAGAGACCTGTACTGTCCTTGCAGCCGGGTCATATCTCAATGTAGCCCAGTACTGTGTGTTATAGACACAAGTTGAGAACTGAACCTTTTTGCCGTCTTTAACAGTGCCGAACTTCAGAAGGACATTAGGAGCGTTGTCTTTTACCTCAAAATAACAACCCCACTGCGCATTTTTGGCACCGTGGCTTATGGAATCTATAAAAGAACAGAGATAACCGCGAGCGTTCGGGTCACCTGACTTTATATTAAAGGAAAAGAGAAAATCCACGGGTGCGCCGGCGTTGCTGTCAAGGATAGACAAGACCGGAGGAATACGATAAAGGGCATAATCATCTACATCACCATCACCGGTAAAATCAGCCGATGTATTTGGTGTGTAAACTGCTGTAGCAGGACCAACAGTAGTATCTAAAATATATGGACCATTTGCAGGGTCGAGTATTTCGACCATAATCATAACCTCATTATATTAACTTTACTCCGATATCCTCATCTTCCGCTGTACACCCGCACTCAGGACTTACCCCGGATTGCTCTAATCCAGGGTAGCTGTAAGCTGGCCGATATCGAACTTAACGGTATCACCGTTACCCACGGCCTTTGATATGGTAAGCAGACCAGAGGCCAGCATATTGCCGCCCGTGGCCGCATCAAAGACGGCAAAGTGAGTAACCGTGCCCCAGGAGGCAGTTGCCTGAGTAAAGGTGATAGCATTGGCGTTGCTTATCGCCCCTGCGGCCGCGCTGTTCCAATCCACTGCCGCTGTTGCCACACGGGCATAAGCCCCGCCCACGGGTTCAGCCAGCCCTGCACCTGTGTCAAGAGGGTCTGCCGTGGATAGACCGATATACGCCGTTGGCATGGTATAAGCCGCCTTTCCAAAAACATGGTCCAGTACTTTAATCTCAAGATAATCTGAAAATGACATGTGTTTTTCTCCTCTCGGTTGTGTGTTATATAAGACCTTTTTTCTCTCATCTATAGCGGCCAAAGGGCCATTCCATCAAGGCAGCTCCTCAGTTGACTCGATGAATTTATCGTTTTTATACCCTTATGTTTTTTTTTGTATACTTACAGCCTTTCTCTACGTCTCTTATCCGCCTGCACAGCCCCCTCTCGTACCCTTCTCTCTATTGCCCTGAGGTCCTTTCCTTCCGGGGCCCTTCCCTTACAGCGCTCAACATGTCTGCACATGCGTGAGATAACCCTCTCTACAGCCTTTTTTTCACTCAATACTACCTCCCCAATGCTTCTCCGGCCCGGCCTCGCTTAGAGTCAGCGGCCCATGACGTATTACTTCTTTTTTGACTTTGCCGGTTTCACTGATTTTGAGGAAACTTTCTTCCTGCTCTGCTTCTCAACCGGTACAAGCCCCTTTCGCACACACTCATTACGCTCAAACTCACTACGGGCCTCTATGGTAATAGGGGTGCCGTCTTGCATCAATGTTCCGCTATAAAACCATGTTGCCATTTACTACCCCCTTGGACTTTTTGTAAGCCTGCATAACTTTCTTGTTTAGCTTGACCTTGGGAACAAGTTTCTTTCTCTTTACCCCGGCAAGACCCAGATGACTTCTTACCTCCGCACCCATGAGCTCTTCAGGTATAGGTTCCGTGGGTTGCAGAAAATTATCGGCAGGAAAAGTCACACCTGCGTCTTTAAGCCCCTGATGCGCCCTCAGGCTATCTTCCATGCGTAACAAAAGATCCTCGTCAGGCGTATTAAGAGGGACCCATTTATCCCGCCAATATCTTATGGCGGCCTCTTTTAAATCCGTTACCTTTACAGTCTGAATAAGGCGCACACCTCCGCCGTACTCTGTGAACTGCTTGTTCCACATCCAGAAATCCCGCAGTAACTCGCCCTGCCACGCTATGCCTCCCCGAACATCCGAGGCAAGTGAATAAAAACCCTTTTTTACCGGTCTTACTCTCTTTGCGGTCATGTCTTCGTCCCCCTGTAAATGTGTGGGAGGGGCTTTTGGCCCCTCGCCACTTGACCAGAGTAAGGATCTCTTACTCGTGAGCCGTTATTATCTTTACTCCGCCGCCGGCATCAGGATTGACGCAACCATGACCGTACACGGCCGTTACGACTACCTCTGTTGCTCGGAGCGATGCATCCCTCTGCAGCTCAGTCTTGGCCCCTGTCTTCAAGACAAAAGCAAGACCTGACTGATTACCCATGGGCATCATCACACCCTGTCTGTCAACATTGACGTTAACAGAAGCGCAGTTTGTAGACTGGAAGATATCTACGCCGTAAAGACTGGCCATGGCACCGATATCACCGGCGGGAGTAGAAGCGCCTCCCCAGACAGCGCCTGTGGTGGAAGCAAGGGCAAGCCTCAGGTCATGAACCTGCTTGGGATGGAGAACCGAGATAAAGGGTCCTCTGGCGTTGCCAAGCTCCAGTGTGTATAGCGCCTCCAGAAAGTTGGTCTCTGTCATTGCCACACCGGTGGTGCCCACTGTGCTGGTAAAGCTTGAGACAGCAAAGAGCAGGTCACCGTCAATCTTGCTGGCAAGTGATTTGCCAAGCTCCGCAGCGTAGGGCTCAAGACCGCCAAGCACAGAGCTGTTAAGGAGCATATCAGTTACCGTTATCATTATCCCGGCCTCATCGGCGGTTATGCTCGTAGAGGTGGTGTTAACAGCCGTGTTGCTCATGTCAGTGGCCTCTGTCAGATCAGAGGCGGCAAGCATGGGCCATTTAGGGAAATCCACGGTAAGGGTGCTGTCACCGCTTATGTCCGCCAGCCTTACAAGGGGCGGCATTACGGATTCGGCATAAGCCGCGTCTATCACAAGACGTGATACAATCTCGGCGGCTATGAGCTCACCGGCGCTTAGAGCGGCTGTAGTTACTTCGTTTGCCATTGGAAAACCTCCTTAAAAAAAACTAAAACTCAACAACCTGTAAATATGGTTCCGGTAACCCGCCGTAAGATTACCTCTCTACGGAGCTGAACCGCTTCTTTCTCGCATCAAGAAATGGGTTCTTAACGTCCCTGAACCTGTAGACCTGTCCGGCAGAGCCATGTACGTTAATACCCTCGCGCAGATACCTGTCAAGATCTTCGCGAGACAT
>JAJRZX010000046.1 GCA_024275045.1 Deltaproteobacteria bacterium | reverse complement strand
GCCGACACGAGGATTTTCAGTCCTCTGCTCTACCGACTGAGCTACCTGGGCGTAAAGAGTAGTCTTTTAAACTAATGGAAAGCCACCCCTGTTGTCAAGGTTTTTCATTGTTTTAATCTGTCTTTGCTTTGTGGATTGTATGCCAGCAGCGCGTCTCTGCTTGAGGCGATGGCGCGAAAGGCCGCATAGCTCTTAAGGACTTTCTTTGTGTAGTTTCTGGTCTCAGTGTATGGTATGGACTCAATAAACTCGTCATCTTCCAGAGGGTATCTCTTTCTCCACTTTTTTACCATATTGAGCCCCGCGTTATATCCTGCAATGGTCTCAACAGGGTTGCCGGCTGTTTTTTGCCAGAGATAGGCTATATACCACGAACCCAGGCGTATATTGGTATCCATATCAAGCATATCCTCTGCCGATAGAGGTCCCATCTTCGATGCCTCGGCTATGAACCTGGCCGTAGAGGGCATGACCTGCATGAGCCCCACGGCGCCTGTTCGGGAGATGGTCTCGGGGTTAAAAGAACTCTCCTCTCTCATTACCGCGGCTACAAGCAGGGGGTCCGCCTCTCCGGTGAGCCCTTTTGTTTTCATGTAATCCACGACCTTGATTGGAAAGGCGATCCTCGCAAGCTCAGGGGAGATCTTCTTCTCACCCTTATATAAGAGGTAAAAGTATGAATCGTACATCCATATGGCGTGGTAGTAGTCGCCTGCCCCGTAAAACGCCCCCATAAGCTGGCTTACAAGCTTACGCTGCGGCGCGCTTTTTTTCAGCGCTCTCTTCGTCTCCACGGCGGCCTCTCTCGTAAGCCCGGTGCTTATGAGCATAAAGGCGGCCTTAAAGGGACTCTCCTGCCCTCTCTCATTAATACCCTCTCTGCTTTTTTCGGCTCTATCCTCATATTCTGGCAAGATCGGAGGCCTTATAGCCTCAGTCTCGCTTAAGAGTCGTTTTTGTGCCATATAGCAGTAATAACCCGGCACAGCGCTCTTGCAGGCAAGTTCATATTCTCTTTGCGCTTGTTCATCAAACCCCGCTTTTTCAAGGGCGCGGCCCCGCCAGTAGGCGAATTTGCGGTTATCCTTCCATCCAAGCGTACTTGCAGGGACATTAAGGTCGCTGTATGCCTCAAGGTACATGCCCATGCGGTACAGCAGCCAGCCTCTCTTCCACGCGGCCTTAAGCCCCTCCCGGCTGAGGTGCCGTGCTTTCCCATCTTTGGTTTCTATAGCGGTCTCGTCTTTTAGAAGCAGCTCATATGTACCCAGAGCCTCCTGAAACTTCTCGGAATCCTCGTAAAAGGTCCCTTCCATAAGCAGAGCCCTCCTTGCCTCAGCGGTATTGTGGAAATTCCGCGTAAGGTCATGTATTGTCTTTATAAGGAGTTTGGTCTTATTCTCCCGCAGATACACGGTGGCAAGAAGAGAGAGGTCTCTTCTGTAGGCATAACCATGCTCATGAGTCCTCTTGCTTCTTCTTATGCTGCGCTCAAGTATGGCCTCGGCCTCGTTGTATTGTTTAAGCCTGAAAAGGGTCTCTACAAGGAGGGGTTCGGCCTTCTTATCGCAGAGGTTGTCTCTCTTGATAAGGCCCTGCAGCTCAGCAGCCGCCAGTGTGTAGAGCCGGGCCTTAAACAGGGCCTCGCCGCGCTCACAGGACTCGGCAGCCGTTAGAGACAGGTCCTGAAGCTCTTTATGTTCTCTCAGGAGCTTTGCCGCCTCTACGGCAGGGGTCTTTCCAGGGTAGCGGATATAAAGGGTTTTAATGGCCAGGAACGCTGAGTCGAACTTCTTTTGGGTTATCTTAAGTCTTGCAACCTCCAGGAGGGCCTTTGCGGCACGGGAGTTACCTGGAAACTCTTTAATAAACCCCTCAAAGACAGCGCCGGCATCCTTGCTCCGTCCCATATCCTTAAGTACCAGCGCCCTCTCGTAGAGGACATCGCCTCTGTAGGTAAAATCAGGGTAATCCTCCTCGGCGGTCTTGTAGGTTTGCTCTGCCATGGCAAGGTTGCCATGGCTGCGGTAGGCCCTTGCAAGGTGCAGGAGCACATATGGCCGTATCGCACCAAGGCTTAGCGCCTCTGTGAGGTATGGGACGGCCTCTGCTTCCTTCTCCCTCAGCCTCTGCATACCCAGCACAAAGGCCGCCCGGGCCGCCCATGTACTGCCCCTGTACTCTTCTCTTATATCAAGGAGCCTTGTGCGGGCCTCGGCCTCACGCCCAAGCCTTATGGCCTCAAGGGCCTGGCTTAGGGCAACCTCTGGCTGAGGCAAGATCTCTGCCATGTCCTTGTCTTTATGGCCTCTAAAGGCAGAGCATGAGGCAAGGAGGATAAGAAGCGGTATTATTAAGTATTTTTTCATAATCAGCCTTGTCCCTTGGCATATGCCCGTGTAAAAGGCGGGTGTGATCTTTAGTTGAGTATAACACGAGAGTACAAAAAATTAAGTGTCTTAAGTCGCCGCGGGTCATTATTTGCTTAATCAGGCAATGCATTCTAATGCTTGATAAAAGAGAGACAAGGTATATAATGAAAAAAATACTTTTTCCAATAGGGGGATTTTATAATATGCAGGGATTAAAAAAATTGTCAGCAGATGAGCAGATAGCCTATTTTTCCATGGAGATAGGACTTACTGATGAGATACCCACCTTCTCCGGCGGCCTTGGTATCCTTGCGGGCGATACCTTAAAGAGCGCCGCTGAGCTGAACCTGCCAATGGTGGCCGTTACATTACAGGCGAGAAAGGGGTTTTTCAGGCAAGTCCTTGATGCCGATGGCAACCAGAGCGAGGAGCCCATAGACTGGGACCCTGCCGAGTTAATGAGGCTTCTGCCCAATAAGGTTAATGTGACCATCGAGGGCCGCACAGTAGCCGTGGCCGCGTGGTGCAGAGACATTGTCTGCCCTGTGACGGGCTGGAAGGTACCTGTCTTTTATCTTGATACGGACCTGCCTGAAAATGATGAGAGAGACAGAGGTATTACGGATTTTCTCTACGGAGGGGACCGCGCTTACAGGCTCAAGCAGGAGATTGTGCTTGGCATCGGCGGCGTGCTTATGCTCAAGGCTCTCAGGCTGAGGATAAAGAAGTATCATATGAACGAGGGCCACGCCGCCCTCCTTACCCTGGAGCTTCTTAAACGCTTTAAGCGCGACATAGAGTCTGTCTGGGACGAAAAAAAAGTCTGGGACGAGGAGCGCGTAAGGGAGCTCTGCGTTTTCACCACCCATACCCCTGTTGAGGCCGGGCACGACCGTTTCCCGTATGAGATGGTAGAGTCCATACTCGGAGAGGTAATCTCCTTTGATGAGATGACAAACCTTGCCGGAGAGGATTGCTTTAACATGACGTACCTTGCCATGAACCTCAGTAAATATATTAACGGTGTGGCAAAGAAACACGGCGAGGTCTCAAGGAATATGTTCCCCGGTTACGAGATTAAGGCCATAACAAACGGCGTTCATACCCATACCTGGGTATCGCCGAGTTTTGCCCGTCTCTATGATAAGTATCTGCCTGGCTGGGCCTATGAGCCGGAAATCTTTGTCCGTGTGGACAGAGTCCCTTCCGAGGAGCTCTGGGGCGCCCATATGGAGGCTAAGAAGGAGATTATTGATTACGTAAACCAGGTCTCTGATGTTGGCATGGATTACGATACACTGACCATTGGTTTTGCCAGACGGGCCACGGCATACAAGAGGGCGGAGATGCTCTTTGCTGATATGGAACGCCTTAAAAAAGCCGGTACAGGCAAGCTGCAGGTAATATACGCAGGCAAGGCTCATCCCAATGATACGGGCGGCAAGCAGATTATCCACGAGGTATTTCGGAGGATTAAGGAGCTCAAGGGTGATATAAAGATTGTCTTTCTCGAGAACTACAGGATTGAGATCGCCAAGAAACTCGTAGCAGGCGTAGATGTATGGCTAAATACGCCCATGCGCCCAAGAGAGGCATCAGGCACAAGCGGTATGAAGGCATCACATAACGGTGTGCTTAACTTCAGCGTACTTGACGGGTGGTGGATAGAGGGCTACATCGAGGGAGCAACGGGCTGGTCCATAGGCCCTGAACCCACGGAGAGCCCCATATCAAACTACGCCGCGGACAGCGAGGATCTGTACAGAAAGCTCGAAGGAGAGATAATACCTCTTTATTACGAGGACAGAGATGGCTGGATAAGGATGATGTCAAGCGCCATCGGAAAAGTGGCCTACTACTTTAATACGCACAGGATGATGCGCCGTTATGTTACAGAGGCTTATATCCGTTAAGCGCAGCCGGGGCAGGGGAGAAGAAGCTCTGTGTGGAGAAGGGGTTTAGTTCCAGGTTCTTCCGTCCCTCTGGTCTTACCGGCCCCTTTTGTATTTTAAAAAGGGGCCCCTTATAAGACTTAATCACCTGCCTGCCGCAGCCTCCTGCGGCCCTTGAATCCTCGGGGTAGAAGACATGATACAAGACTATCTGAGAGCTTTTTTTTACGGGACAGCAAAAAGACCTCTGCCTTCTCATGGTCTTTTTGTGCTTAAGGTTTTTATTGTCCTCCTTGCTCTCTCTCTAACCCCTTCTCTGCACCTGGTCTGGGCCGGGCCTATCTTTCCCAATCAGGAGCAGTGGGAAGGCCCTGTAGGGCCGCCTCCAGAGGAGGTTAAGGCCATGCCGGTTATTGTTAAACTCAATATGCAGGAGAAAAGAGAGGCATTGACCATTGATCTAAGGGACGGGCTTAATGCCTCTGAAGCGGCCCTGCTTGCCGTAATAACAAACCCCTATCTCGTGGAAATAAGGGAGCAAAAGGGGCAGCTCCTGCCTCAGCTGATAAGAGCTGGAGTCCTTGCGCCGCCCCGTATAGAGACAGGCAAGGCCAGAGTGGCAGAGACCTGGCTGCCCACAAAGAGGCTGAAGTCCCTGAAGGTTACGGCCTCTCGCCTACAGCTCGCCCCTGCTCACAACCAAATGGAGCTTGAGTCGGCGTGGCTTGAGTGGCAGGCGGAAGAGGCCGCAAGGTTATATCTTTACAGGAAGATTAACAGCAGACGGATTATTGATTTATTAAGACAGATAGGCAAGGTGTACAAGGAGATATACAAGGCGACATCAAAGGCAGAGTATAAGGAGCGCTACGCCAAGGAGCACGCAACAGCGAGGACCGGGTACAGGAAGATGAAAAAATCCGGGAAGGTAGAGCGCAAAGAGCTTAACCGCAGCAGAGTGGGGCTCAATCACGCGCTGGGGCTGAGGACGAATATTGATCCTGTGCTTGAGCGCGGTCTTAACTTTAATATCCCTGATGTCATCCCAACGGCAAAGGAATTAATTGCCAACATGAAAAGCAGCCGTATTGACTTAATGGCCCTGCAAAGAGGGATTAACAGCAGGAACCTTGAACTCATGAATTATATCCGTTCAAGGTTTAATGCGATCTATATCTCCATAGACGCAAAAACAGAGGCTGATTGGCTCTCCGCAAGAGGGCCCGGGGTGTATATGGTCTTCCCCTTATTCGAGACAGGCAAAGGTCTGATACCTATTGTACCCACTAACGGTAAGCTCCTGGCTAAGAACTACAAACATCGTATGAAAGAGGTCTCTTTTCAGATACCCCGCCTTGTAAAGGGCTTAACTGTTCTAAGGACAGAGCTGGAGAGGGTAGACAACTCACTGCCGGCTCTTAAAAAAACCGCGGAAGAGACATCAGCGGACAAATCACCTGTTGAGAGCCTCTTGGACAAAAAGACCTTCCTCGCCGTAAGCCTTCTGCGCCTGCGCCTCTTAAGAAAACTCATGGACGCGGGTATTGCCCTTGAGATAGCCTCGGGCAGCATTATCTTTGAGGCCCCGGGTCTGTAAATCTTCCCTCTTAAGCAAAGCGGCCTTATGTCAGGCTAAAGCCTATATCCTTTCCCTGCTCTTACCAGCCCCGCTTGCTGCATTATAAGATTCTTAAGAATCTCACCGCACACTTTGCGGCTCTCGCTTAATCCGCCTTTTTGGTGACCTCTTTCTCATTCTCGGGTTTTTGCAGCTCGCGCAGCAGCAGCACGCCGCCGATGAATACGTTTACATATAGGGTGGAAAACCTCCACAGTATGGTATACAGCGGAGCTATGGCCTCAGTGACAAAGGATGCCATGAGCACAAGAGAGGTTATCTCGGCAAAGCCTGAGCCCCCGGGCGTGGGGCTGAAATATGTAATCAGGGTGATGAGAAGCTGGATGTACATAATAACAAAGAGGTTGGCGTCCATGCCCAGACCGCGCACAAGAAAGTATGGGATAATAAAACGTGTTGCGAAAAAAAGACATGTAAAGATAAAACCAAGGACCATCGCGGCCTTGCCGTGCCTCCACATGAATAAGGATGCCCCTCGGTAATTAAGCAGCCCCTCGCATATGCGCGTCAGGCGGTGCTCAATCCTGCCGTGGCGGTCACGTATCTTGCGGCTCGCTTTTAAACGGTAAAAAATATAGAGGATAACCCTGTTGACGCTGTTTGTGAAAACAACGGATATGATAAATATGCCCGTGGTAAGCCCCATCATAATGGCGGCTGTCTTTATCATGACAGAGAAAAAGTGCCCCATGGCCTGATCACGGAAAAAATACACAAGCAGCAGAGCAATGGTGAGAAACAAGAGCGTGCAGATAAAGGTCATAATCGTGCCGGCCGTGGCCTCGGAGATGGGGATATCGTCTCTGGTGATAAAGTATATCTCCGCCACACCCCCGCCTGTCTGCGAAGGCGTGGCAGCGCCGAGAAATAGGTTGCCGTAGGATGCCTTTACAGCGGACTTGAAACTTACGGAAGGGTTGATGACACGCATGATGTAATAGGTGCGAAGCCCGCCAAGTGGACCCTCAAGCCACGAGCCCGATAAGGCGATAAAAAGCATGAAAAAATTCAGGCTGTGAGGCGCGATGTGCAGCGTCCCGTGTATCCTGTGAAATGAGGGAAAGATAAATATCCCTATCTGAGTGAGAAGGGATATGGCAACAAAGATACGTATGCCTAATATGATTTTTCTTCTATTCATTCTGCCCTGCTTACTTTCTTTTGGAAAAAAGAAAGTAAGATAAAGAAAACCAATATGGGAACCAGTGCATCGCTACTGAACTAACCGTATGTCTCCACGAACTTTAAAAAAAAGAAATCAAGATAAAGAAAACCAATATGGGAACCAGT
>JAJRZX010000045.1 GCA_024275045.1 Deltaproteobacteria bacterium | reverse complement strand
ACAAAAAATGGCAGTAACATAAAAAGCACGGCAAGCATAAACATATAGAGAAGGTTTGAGATAAAATATGAGAAACCGCTGAGAAGAATGCCGCTTAAGAGCGGAACGCCTTTTCTCTGTTTTACTCCATAGCTGAAGTACCCGAGGCCAATGGCCCCGAAGATAAAACCCCAGAAAAATATATTGGTATCATTCATGAGTTGACCATCCTGTTTTTTTATAGAGGATAAATCACAGAGCATCTCTCCCGCCTTGCCTTTACTCTACGGTATCAAAGGCGTTTCGTACAAGCTCTATCTTTGCCCTTGCGCCCTCACCTGTAATGCCTACGACATCGAACCTTACGGGCTGGTCTTCGATATGATTTAACTGCATATAAATTCCTGCCGCGGCTGTGAGATGAGATTGTTTTCTCGCGTCAACAGCCGCTAAAGGAGAACCAAAACCCGTTCCGCTCCGCGCCTTTACTTCTATAAAAACAAGTGTCTTGCCATCGCGTGCGATTATGTCAACCTCTCCGAAGTGAGTGCGGTAGTTTTTTTCAAGTATTCTATAGCCCCTTTTCTTTAGAAATTTTTCAGCGAGCACCTCGCCTTTTTTGCCTTTTTCTATATTATCAGAACCCATGTTTTCCTTTGGATTAAAGTTTGAATTGTGGACAGTGCCCACCCTGTTTGAGTAAAAAGAAAAATTTTTGTTTTCCCGATACACAAATCAAGGTACTGCGTAGTTACCTTACTAATAGCGTCTCTGATGCATATTCCGGCTCGTTGGTTTTCTTTATCTTACTTTCTTTTTTCCAAAAGAAAGTAAGGGTTATGGTAATACCCCTTTAAAGGTACGTCTATGTATAGGGCATGGGCCAAGTCTGTTCAGGGCTTCCATATGCGCTTTTGTGCCGTAGCCTTTATGACGTGCAAAGCCGTATCCGGGATATATTTTTTCATAAGTAATCATAATCTTATCACGCGTGGTCTTGGCGACTATTGAGGCGGCGGCTATTGATATGCTGAGGCTGTCCCCTGATATAAGTGCCTCTTGCTGCAGGGGAGTATCTATGGTGAACTTACCGTCTATGAGAAGAAAATCAGGAGTATGGGTAAGGCGTGATACAGCCCTTTTCATGGCCAGAAGCGAGGCGTTATGAATGTTGATGTCCTCAACCTCGTCATGGCGGGAGATACCAATGCCAATGGTGAGCGCAAAGTTGTAAATTTTCAGAAGCAGTTGATCCCGACGTTTGGAAGAGAGTTTTTTTGAGTCAGTAATGCCAAGGTCTAAAGCAAGGGGGGGTTTAAGTATAACGGCTGCTGCCACTACAGGCCCGGCCAGAGGGCCGCGTCCGGCCTCATCTACACCGGCTATAGAGGAAAAACCCTGAAGGGATAATTTTCGCTCCCACGTATCCACCCTTTGAAGTACCCCTCTTTAATTTAAAACACAAAAGAACGTATAAGCGTGAAAGGCCCGCCTGCACAGCAGACGGGCCAACCATAAGATTTTAAAGAGCCGAGAGAGCATGGAGAACCTTGCTTTTGGCCCCTCTTATGTACGTTCTTTCAGCCTTGCCGCCTTACCCTTAAGGTCACGGAGATAGTAAAGCTTGGCCCTTCTTACTTTACCTCTTCTAAGGACCTCAATGGAGTGGATGGTAGGCGAATTCACGGGGAAGATCCTCTCTACGCCAATACCATAGGAGACCTTGCGCACGGTAAAGGTGGCCCTTACGCCTGAGGAGCGTCTTCTTATGACCACGCCCTCAAAGGGCTGCAGCCTCTCCTTGGTACCCTCTTTTATCTTCACCTTTATACGCACCGTGTCGCCTGCGCCAAACTCGGGCAGGTCTGTGCGTATCTGGTCTTTTTCAATGTCCTGCAAAATACCCATTTAAACTTTCCTCCTGTTTTTTTACTTCTTTTCTTTTTTTAACTCGGCAATTATCTCATAGTCCTGCGGCGTTATGGAAGCCTTTTCCATGAGCTCCGGTCTTTTTTGTAGCGTACGCCTGATGCTCTCTTTTTTCCTGTACCTCTTTATCGCGGCGTGGTCGCCGGATAAAAGCACCTCGGGTACAATTGAACCATTAAACTCAGGTGGCCGCGTGTACTGAGGATATTCCAGCAGCCCATTTGAGAACGAATCGTCTTCTTTTGAATCAGCGGAACCAAGCACGCCTTGAATGAGCCTGCTTACTGAATCTATTAATACAAGTCCCGGAATCTCGCCCCCTGTCAGTATGTAGTCCCCTATGGAGACCTCCATATCAACAAGGTCCCGAATCCTCTCGTCAACCCCCTCGTACCTGCCGCATATTATAATCACCTCGTCAAGGGCTGAGAGCTCCCGGGCCAGTGCCTGCGTAAAGGGTACTCCCTGCGGAGTGGTGAGGATAACCCTGCTCCTGGACTTGCCTGTCTTATCTTTACTATCAAGTACCTTAATGGCTGAAACAGCCCTTGCTACGGGTTCAACCTTCATCACCATACCAGAGCCGCCTCCGTAGGGCGAGTCATCTGTGGTGCGATGCTTATCCGTTGTATAATCACGGAGATTATGGGCCTGAACCTTTATAAGACCCTTATCTATGGCCCTGCCTGTAACTCCGTAGCTTAGCGGGGCTGTGAAAAACTCTGGAAAAATAGTAATTATATGGAATCTCATAAGAGATTATTCATTATCGGGTAACAAACCCTCAAGCAGATGAACCCGGAGAGACTTTTCCTCCATATTCACCTCTAAAATCGTCTCCGCGGTAACAGGGATTAGAACCTCGCCAAAAACCCCTGTAACCTCAATGACGTCGTTTCCGCCGCCTGCTGAGAATACATCCGTTATAAAACCAAGATCCCTGCCGTCATCAGCAAAAACAGCAAGCCCTCTGAGGTCTTTATAATAAAACTCACCCTCTTCAGGGCTTGGGACCATCTCCTCAGGCACAGAGACCTCAAGGCCTGTATGCAGAGCAGCTTCTTCGCGCTGATTAATACCTCTTATGGTAAGAAGAAAATTATCTGTCTGCCTTCTAACCTTATCAATCTGAAGGCGCCTCAGCGTTTTATTGAAAATCACAAAGACCTCATCCCAGATAAAGTCTTCTATGCCGTCATAAGGCTTGAACTTTATCTCCCCCCTCACCCCGTGAGGAGAGGCGAACCTGCCTATTGGGACCAAATCTTCAGGGATAACCTTACTCAAGTATCTCAAGAACGCAGCGTTTGTGGATTTTTGTCGAGGCAGCGGTAAGAATGGTCCTCATGGCCTTGGCCGTGCGGCCCTGCTTGCCAATAACCTTACCAAGGTCCTCCTTTGCTACAGATAACTCTATAACAGAGGTCTTCTCACCCTCGATCTCCAGTACATGTACTGCACCGGGGTTGTCAACAAGCGCCTTTGCCATCTGTTCCACAAGTACTTTCATAAAAAACCTGTATGCTCAGCCGCGGCCATAATGGCGTGTAATCTTAGCTGGTTAGAAAACTTAATTCAGTAAGCCTGTAAGAGAATCCGTATCCCGTGCTTAGGCGGCTTTTTCTTTAAGAAGCCCGGACTTTCTCATAAGCTGTTTTACCGTTGTAGTAGGCAGAGCACCGTTATCCATCCAGTAGCGCACTCTATCTTCTTTAAAATCAACACCCGCAGGCTCGATATTTGGGTTGTAATGACCTACAATCTCAAGGAATTTGCCATCGCGGGGCGAGGCCGTGTCAGATACCACTATCCTGTAGTAGGGTTGTTTCTTGGCGCCATGTCTTGCAAGTCTAATCTTAACGGACATTTATTGATTTTCCTCCTAAAGTGTTTTACAGCTACATCATGTTCTGGAACATGCCTTTAAGGCCGGCTCCACCGGACTTTTTTATCTTTTTCATCATTTTACGCATCTGCTGATACTGCTTCATGAACTTGTTGATATCCTGGACGCGCGTGCCGCTGCCAGTGGCAATGCGTTTTCTCCGTGAAGCATTAAGGCAGGCCGGGTTACGCCTTTCCTCACCTGTCATGGAGTTGATAATGGCCTCTATCCTTGTCATCTCCGACTCGTCAAAATCAATATTCTTGGCCTTTTTCATGGCCCCGAAGCCGGGTATCATGGAGAGAATATTATCAAGAGAACCCATCTTTCTAATGCGTTTCAGCTGATCCTTGAAGTCATCAAGGGTAAAGGTGTCTTTTTTTATCTTTTTTTGTAGTGCTACGGCCTCTTTTTCATCAATCGTGGTCTGGGCTTTTTCTACGAGTGTAAGGACATCGCCAAGGTCCAGTATCCTGCCTGCCACACGCTGGGGATGAAAGACCTCCAGGCACTCAACTTTCTCGCCCGTACCGATATACTTAATGGGTTTACCGGTAATCATACGCATGGAGAGCGCTGCTCCGCCCCTTGCGTCACCATCGAACTTCGTTAGTATTACCCCTGTTACATCAAGTGATGCGTCAAAGCCCTTTGCCGTATTAACGGCGTCCTGGCCTGTCATGGAGTCTGCTACAAAGAGTATCTCAGCGGGTTTCAGTATGGTCTTAAGGCCGCCAAGCTCACCCATGAGGGTCTCGTCAATGTGCAGCCTGCCTGCCGTATCAACGATAAGGGTATCGTATTTCTTAAGTCCCGCTATACGCAGGGCCTCTGTGCATACCTCTGCGGGGGTGTTGTATTCGGTGCTGTCAAAGCAGTCCACGTTAATGCCGCCGGCAAGGGTCTTCAGCTGATGAACGGCTGCGAGACGGAAGAGGTCGGCAGGGACAAGGTACGGGGAGCGGCCCTGCTTTTTAAGGGCATAGGCAAGCTTTGCCGCCGTGGTGGTCTTACCTGAACCCTGAAGGCCGCAGAGCATGATAACAGCGGGCCTGCCTGATAACTCAAGCACAGAGTCCTCACCGCCAAGTATGGCGGTAAGCTCGTCATGGACGATTTTTGTAAACTGCTGCCCCGGAGTCAGACTCTCAAGTACTTCTTTACCAAGGGCCTTTTCCCTGATAGAGGCAACAAAGTCTTTCACTACCTTGAAGTTGACATCAGCCTCAAGAAGGGCGAGACGCACGTCTTTAAGGGTCTCGTTTATATTGGACTCGCTGAGAGTTCCCCTGCCCCTTACGTCGCGAAGGACCTTACCAAATTTATCTGAGAGTGATTCAAGCATGGACTTTAGTGATTTAAGTTAATATTAATATAGATTTAATAGGGTATTCTATATAAGAAAGTGGAGTAATGTCAAGGTGTTTGTGTGTTATATGATAAAAAATCAGGGTCTATTCATCCCCCCTTGCCGCCTCTTCGCAATTTTCGCCGTTGACAGGGCCGAGTTTTTACTGGTAACCTCTTATATATGAACAGCCAATACACCATATCCCTACTCATACTTCTCACTCTCTTTGCATTTGTCCTTAACCTGCCTTTTGGCTTTCTCAGGAACAAGACAAAGAAGTTTTCCTTTAAATGGTTCCTTTATATACATCTGCCAATACCCTTTGTCGTTGTATTCAGGCTTATCGCGGGGTTCAGCCTGAAGATAGTACCCATTATCCTTGCGGCCTCCATAGCGGGCCAGGTTATTGGCGCGAGAATCGACAGATACAGGTCGGCAAATGAGCGGCAATAAATATTATCCAAGGTACAGTAAACGTACCAGAAGCAATACAAAACCTTACAGCGCGAAATCCGTCATGGCCGGGGCTATCCCAAATATTCCCCTGGGTTCGTGTCTGCGTGAGTACAAGATAAAAAATGCGTGGCCAGGTATCGTCGGAAAGGCCATAGCAGAGAGGACTCACCCCGGAGGGCTCATCAAAGGCACGCTTTACTGCGTGGTTGTCTCATCAACATGGATGACAGAGCTTAATTACCAGAAACCCATCATTATAGAGAAGATTAATAAAGCCCTGGGAATGGAAGCCGTAAAGGACCTGGTCTTTAAACCCGGAGTACTGCCTGACCTTATGCCGCGGCCTCAGCAGCCACCCCCTGCGAAGTGTACACTCTCTGATAAAACCATCGAAGAAGCGGCCTCCAAGATAAGCGATAACTCACTAAGAAAGCTCGTAAGCAGGGTTATGAAAAAATCCATTTATTAGGTTAAAATCCTTCGGCTTATGCCTGCCCTCCCCGGCTTTGGTCCCGCTCAATTATCTTAATAAAAAAACCGGTTCATCTACCGGCTCGCTTCTGACCCACGTCCCGCGGCGCGCCTCTACAAGGACGCGGCAGGCAGGCTCACCTTTACGTGGATGAACGTATCTTAACCTCACGGGGCGCAGTCCCCTCTCCCGCATCTCACCAAGAAGCTCTGTAAACCTCGTAACAGGGAGTATTATATAAAGACCGCCGTCACTGCCGATAAGGTGCGCCGATACACGGACAAGGTCACTAAGTACGCCAAAGACCTCGGTTCTTGCCACCTGACGTTCAAAGTCAGGGCTTACTCTGCCCGTACCTTTTTTCATATAAGGCGGGTTAGTCACCACATGGGTAAAAGCCCCCTCTGTAAACTCACCTGCAAGGGTGCGGTAATCCTTATTCAGTACGGATATGCGTCTCAAAAGGCCATTAGCCGCCACGTTGGAGCGCAGTACTTTGGCGCGGCTCGCCAGGACCTCTACAGCCGTTATCTTAACGTTTATATTTCTGGATGCAAGAAACAGCGGTATGGCACCCGAGGCAGAGCCTATATCAATAAGAGAGTGTGATGAGTTTAATGAAGGGATAAAATCAGCGAGCTGCAGAGTATCTGATGTAATCTCGTCAGCCCCGCCCGGATTAAAGGTATAGGGACCGATCCTTTCCATCTTCGGCATATGAGTTTTCACCTGCACCATGAGAGGTTTAAGAAAAACAGTACAGTACCTCACGGCACGGTAGAAGCAGAACAAGGTGAGTTCTTGACTCTGAGATTATACTATACACCGTCAAGCGCGTGCACGTTAAGCACAAGCCCTGTGAGGAGTTTCGGGTAAAAGTAAGTTGATTTCTGCGGCATCTTGCACCCCGCCTCTGCTACGTCCTTTACATCAGATACCTTTGTGGGGTTTAAGAGAAAGACTATCTCATTAGAGGGGTCGTCCATTGAGGCAAAGGCGTCCTTGTAGTTCTTTACATAGACGATATTCTCCTGACGCTCCTGCGCTCCGCGGTCAATCCCCAGGATACCCGAGAGTATGAGCTCGTGGAGTACGGTAACATCAAGGTTCTTGTATACATCAGGTACGGCGCCGTCAAATACCTCATCAAGGTTTAGTCCCGGCAGTGATGTAAGCTCATAACAGACAGACTCGCCCTTAAGGTGCAGACCAAAGCAGTTACCCTGCTCTCCGTGAGCCTCCATGGAGTTTATAAGAGAGTTATATACCTCGTCCTTAGTATCAGTGTTATACTCTAATACTTTTATATTAAAGTATTTTTTTAATTTAGCAAGAAAGTCAGCGGAATCAAAACCAGGTAGATTATGTATGACCCTGTGCGTGGGCCAGACAGTCATGCCCTCGTCATCCATATTGGAAAAATACATCATTACAAAATCATAAGGCCTGTCTCCCGCAGCATCAGGATTCTTCTCATGCATAAGGGTTTTGTAGTTAAGGGCCGTCTCGTAGCGGTGGTGCCCATCGGCGATAAAGAGTGCCTTATCCTGCATCACCTCTGCAACTGTGGCGATAACAGCGGGGTCGTCAACCCTGTAAAGAATATTCTCCACGCCTTCGTGGTCAGGTACGTTTATAACAGGGTCTTTGCCCTCTACAAAGGCATCAAGGAGTTTATTTATCGTAAGCTCCACCTCTGAGTAAAGTGTGAAGATGGAGCTGAAGTTCGAGGCGCATGCCTCCATGAGCTTAAGCCTGTCGGCCTTGGGGCCTGAGAGCGTGCGTTCGTGGGCGTGAATCTTGCCCTTGCCAAGGTCCTCAATCCGCGAGAGGGCCATAAAACCCTTTCTTACAGAGGTGCTGCCGTCAAGCTGGGTGTAGCGCTGCTTGTAGTAGTAAATAGCAGGTTTTTCATCTACTTTAAGGATACCGCTCTTTAGCCACTCACCAAGATCCGCGGCAGAGCGTGAGTACCTGTCAGAACCCGCGCTGTCCGTCTCGGTCTT
>JAJRZX010000003.1 GCA_024275045.1 Deltaproteobacteria bacterium | reverse complement strand
GGACCAAGTATATCAGTGGTCTTGAAGAGGTCGGCAACAGTTACGACATCAACTGGGATATTTTTCTCAAAGAGTCCTACCATGCCCTTAAAGAGCTCGGCATGCACCTTGTGGTAGAAATCAGAGCCGTCATCAGCAAGGACGTCAAGGATTCTCGCTATGGAATCCTTCTCAATAAGGATACTTCCAAGTACGGATTGCTCCGCCTCAATATTATGGGGCGGGGTCTTGTAGAGCTGCTCTTTGCGGTTACTTACTGCCATGGGCGGTTATAAAAGAGGCTAAGGTGTGAGAAGAGAGACTTAACGGATCTTCTGTAGAGAACATTTACTAAAACACAAACACTATCAGACTAATAAAGAGGATAAAGCTCTTTGTATAATAACCTCTGCCGCGCCCCATCTTCCTGTATCATGGTCCCAGGCAAGGCCAACTGCCGCACCTGAGGCCGGCCCCCTGCGCCCTCTGCCCCATCACACTCCCCTTTACCCCGCTCCCCCACATATATCACCCTGACCGAATACCTGAGCCCGTCAACACTCTCTGTGCCCCTCCCCTTGTTCCCTTGCCTTCCCCTTTATGCCCGGAGCCAGTGCAGAGTCTCAGACAACCTCTTGCTTGTTGACCTCGGCGGTGATTTTGGCGCTTACGCCGCCGTGAAGCTTTATCTCTACATCATGAGTGCCAAGCTGCTTAATGGGCTCAATGATGTGAATCTGTTTCTTTTCTATGGATTTAAAGCCCTTTTCATGCAGGGCTTTCTCAATATCCGCAGAGGTTACGGAGCCGAAGAGTTTCTCTTCCTCGCTGGTCTTTCTCTGGAAACTCAGTACCACACCCTCGAGCTCGGAGGCAGACTTCTCGGCCGCAGCCTTTTTCTCCGCCTCTTTCTTAAGGTATGCCTCTTTCTCGGCATTAAACTGCTTGAGATTACCGGGAGTAGCCGCTACGGCCATTCCGCCGGGTATGAGGTAGTTCCGAGCGTATCCCGGAGCCACCTTTAAAGTATCGCCATACTTACCAAGGTTGGTAATATCTTTTTTCAATATAACTTCCATATATACCTATCTCCTCACGAAGTCTCTTACTGGAAATTAAGGGAACTAAAGGGCAGTATCGCAAGGACTCTTGCCCGTTTAATGGCCAGACAAACTTTTCTCTGGTGCTTGGCGCAGGTGCCGGTAATCCTTCTGGGCATAATCTTACCCCTCTCCGTTATATGGGATTTAAGGGCACGAGCGTCCTTATAATCTATCTTAAGTTCTTTCTCCTTGCAGAAGATACAGAACTTTTTTCTGTAAAAAAACTTTCTCTGCGGGCCGCCGCGACCGGGACCGCCGGGACGTCTTCTTGTATTAGGCATCTGTTGGGCCCTCCTCTGTTGTCTCTGCTTTTTCTTTACTTTCTGTTACAGCCTCGACTTTCTCTGCCTCTGCCTCTGCGGGAGTCTCTGACTTTGCCTCTGCAGCAGGCTCTGCGGTTGGCTCAGCCGCCTGCTCAGCAGCAGGTTCAGGAACAGGCTCAACAACAACGGGCTCCACATACTCCTCATCAAGGCGCACTGTCTGATAACGAACCACGTCCTCGTTATACTTGAAGATTTTTTCCATCTCAACTACAGTAGCAGGAGGAGCGTTAAAGTCCATAAGGGTGTAATACCCCTCATTTCTCTTCTGTATGGGGTACGCAAAACGCCTTACGCCCCATTCATCCACCTTGTTAACACGCCCCTCGCCGCTCTCGATGGCAGCAGAGGCCTTTTCCTGTATCTCTTTGATACCGGGGACTCCAAGGTCGTTTCTAACTATCCAGATAGTCTCGTAGTGCCTTTCCATTCTTTTCTCCTTTCGGTTCCCCGCAAGGTGCGGGTTCGTCCCATCAGAGGGGACAAGGATTACCATATTCCGCTCTTATCAGTGATAAGGATAAGTGAAAAAATATACTACTAATCAAGGGAGAAGGCAAGGGTTTTTTTGCCGCTACCGCGCCTTAATCAGAAGGGCCTTACGGCCACGCCCCGTTTTTTGAGATACTCCTTTGTTTCGCTGATGGTAAATTCGCCAAAATGGAATATGGAGGCCGCCAGCGCCGCATCGGCCTTACCGCGTGAAAAAGCCTCGTAAATATGCTCCAGCGTGCCAGCCCCGCCTGAGGCTATTATTGGTATAGAGACGGCAGAGGCCACGGCCGCCGTAAGTTCAAGGTCATAACCGTCTCTTGTGCCGTCGCTGTCCATGCTCGTAAGCAGTATCTCACCGGCCCCGAGGCGTGCCGCCTCTACGGCCCACTCCACGGCGTCAAGGCCTCGCGGTTTTCGCCCCCCGTGGGTGTAAACTTCCCAGCCGGGTGTGCCGTCTGTGCGTCGCTTCGCGTCAATAGCCACCACTATACACTGAGTCCCGAAACGCTTTGCCGACTCCTGCACAAGGTCGGGGTTCTCTATGGCGCTGGTATTCATGGAGACCTTATCGGAACCCGCGTGAAGGAGCTCTCTTATATCGCTAATGGTACGAATACCGCCGCCCACGGTAAGGGGCATAAAGACCTCAGCGGCGGTCTGCTCCACCACATCGATTATGGTCTTACGCTCCTCGTGAGAGGCCGTTATATCAAGAAAAATCAGCTCGTCCGCGCCCTGCTTCTCATAGGCGCGCGCAGACTCCACGGGGTCACCGGCGTCTATAAGGTCTACGAAGCTGACGCCCTTTACGACTCGTCCGCCCTTAACGTCAAGGCAAGGTATTATTCTCTTTGTAAGCATATTATTTTCTTTGCCATTTTTGGCGGGCAGTGCCCGCCCTACAAGGCTAAACCAATTAAGTTTTCTCTGTCTTCCTTATCATCTGAGATACTTCGTTTAGCGAATAAGGTGGTTTACGAGAATGTATCACGGAATGACAGTTCGGGCATACAGGTTTTAAGTCCTTCTCTGGATCAATTTGGAAATCTTCTGGAATATCTGCAAGAGGCGTTACGTGGTGTACGTGAATTAAATTTCCAGCCGCACTGCCGTATATTTCGGAAAGCAAAGTACCACAGATAATACATTTTAGACCATAATGAGTCTTGTAGGCTGGGTAGCAGCGAAGCGAAACCCGGCAAATTAATCCATTAAAAAGACGTTGGGTTTCGTACCTCTACCCAACCTACCAAACTTCACCAGCAGTTCTAATAATCTTTGTTTTTGCTTCATCAGTTTCGCACCCTACCCAACGTGGGGAACACAAGGCACATTCACTGAAAAACCCCCTGCCCCCATATTGGTTTTCTTTATCTTACTTTCTTTTTTCCAAAAGAAAGTAAGGTCTTGCATCATTAAGGTCCACGTCCCCAGTATAGAGGGCTTTACCCACTACAATGCCCTCGATATTCCTGCCCTCATACTTTTTTATGTCCTCCATGGAAGAGATCCCGCCCGAGGCGACAACAGGTATATCCACACTATCGGCAATAGCGCAGGTAGCCTCCACATTTGGCCCTGAAAGGGAGCCGTCACGTGAGATATCCGTATATATAATGGCGGAGACTCCAAGCCCCTCGAGCTCACGGGCAAAGTCAATATCCTTTGTATCCGTTACATCAAGCCAGCCCTTTAGTGCAACGTAACCCTTTACCGCGTCTATGCCCACGGCCACGCGCCCCGGGTACTTCGCTGTAAGGGCCTTAAGAAAGTCCCTGTCTCTGTAAGCGGCGGTGCCGAGGATAATCCTCTTCACGCCTGCAAGCTCAAGATAGGCCTCTGCCGTTGCCATGTCGCGTATGCCCCCGCCTATCTCCACCTCAACGCCTGTTGCCTCAATGATTCTCTTAATGAGTTCAATATGCACGGCGCGCCCCGCTAAAGCTCCGTCAAGGTCAACAAGGTGAATAAGCCCTGCTCCGGCGCCGGACCAGCGAAGGGCCGCCTCCACGGGGTCGGTAAAATACTCGGTAACGGCATCAAACTTGCCCTGATGGAGTCGTACGCATTTACCGTCTTTTATATCCACGGCAGGAATTATTATCATATTTACCCCAACCTTATCCGCCCTGTATCAGTACTTAAGGGCCATGAAGTTTCGTAGAATTTTCAGCCCCAGTCCCTGACTCTTCTCGGGATGGAACTGCAAAGCCATTACATTGCCCACTTCCACGGCGCTTGTAAAACGTATGCCGTACTCCGTGGTAGTGAGATTCACACCCCGGGGCTCATGGGGACGGGCATAATAGGAGTGTACAAAGTAAAAATAAGAGCCCTCTGGGATACCCTTTAGCAGCAAAGAGTCCTTTTCTATCTTTATATTGTTCCAGCCCATATGCGGTATTTTTAATGGCGCGGACCCACTTTCCTTCATATGCTCATCAAAACGCACCACCTGCCCCTTAAGTACGCCAAGGCCCTGGTGGGGGCCGAACTCAAGACCCTCCTCAAAGAGTATCTGCAAGCCAAGGCATATCCCAAGAAAGGGTTTGCCGCTCTCTATTGCCTTTAATACAGGGTCCACAAGACCAAAGTCTATGAGGTTGGACATGCAGTCCTTAAAGGCACCCACGCCGGGCAGCACCACGTGGCTGGCGCTCTCTATAACAGAGGGCTCACGCGTGACCATTACGTCTGCACCGATGAACTTCAGGGCGTTGGCAACGCTTCTGAGGTTACCCATATCATAATCAATTACAGCTATCACTATAAAGCGCCTTTTGTTGAGGGTACCCCGGTAATCCTCTCATCCCTTGTTACCGCGCCCTTGAGGGCACGGCCAAGGGCCTTGAAGATGGACTCTATTGAGTGGTGAATATCGCGCCCGTAGCGCAGGGTGACGTGCAGGTCCGCGCCTGAGGCATTGGCAAAGGCCGTTAAAACTCCTGCAAAAGCCCCATATCAAAGGCCTCGGCCACAGTACCGTCCTCCCCGCGGGCGATAACGGCCCCGGTAACGCTCATGGCCCTGTCATCTGCGTTAAACTTAAAATAGGGCCTGCCGCAGAGATCAATTACAACGGTTGAGAGGGAATCCATCATAGGCACGGTAGAGTCAGAGCACCGTGTAATACCCGCCTTGTCTCCAAGGGCTTTTTTCACGGCCTCTCCAAGGACAAGGCCCGTGTCCTCCACCGTGTGGTGCAGGTCAACCTCTACGTCCCCAGAAACGCTCATGGATAGGTCCAGAAGGCCGTGCCGTGCCATATTGGTAAGCATGTGTGTGAAAAAAGGTATAGGCGTATTTATATCACCTATACCACTGCCATCGAGGTTAAGCTCAAGGGTTATATCCGTCTCAGTGGTCTTTCTCTGTACCTGTGCTTTTCGTTCCATTTCGTCTATCTCCCCGCGCTCATGGAGTTCAGAGTCTTTTCTTTACGCTTTTACCGTGGGCCGTGAGGCCCTCAATGGCGGCAAACCTTACAATGTCTCTGCCAAGGGTTTTTAAACCACCTGATGAGAAACCGATTACACTCGTTCTCTTAACAAAATCATATACGCCAAGAGGCGAAGAAAAGCGTGCCGTGCCTCCCGTGGGCAGCGTATGATTGGGCCCGGCCATGTAGTCTCCCGTGGCCTCGGGGGTGTATCTACCCAGAAAAACAGCCCCCGCGTTTTTGATATTATCCAATAAATCCACGGGTTTATCCACAAAGAGCTCAAGGTGTTCAGGGGCTATGCCGTTGGATATCTCCGCTGCCTCAGCAAGGTCTTTCACCACTATTATAAGGCCAAAGGATGCTATGGATTTTTCCGCCACCTTTCTTCGTTTAGCTGGTTTTAAAGCGGCAAGCTGTGTAGTAACCTCCCTGCTTACGGCTTTAGCCATCTTTTTTGATGTAGTAATCAGCACACTTGAGGCCAGCTCATCGTGCTCGGCCTGACTGAGCATATCCGCTGCTATCCACGAGGCCTCTCCACGGCCATCGTTAATAATAAGAATCTCGCTGGGCCCGGCTATCATATCAATATCCACAGTGCCGTATACAAGGCGCTTTGCCGTTGCAACATATATGTTTCCCGGCCCTGTTATCTTATCAACAGCGGGTATGGTCCTGGTTCCATAAGCTGCGGCCCCTATGGCCTGCGCCCCGCCAATGGCGTATACACGGTGTACGCCTGCAACTACGGCCGCCGCGAGCACGTGTGGGTTAAGGCCGTCACGTCCGGAAGGGGTGGTCATTATAATCTCGCCAACCCCGGCTACAGAGGCAGGTATGGCGTTCATAAGCACGGTAGAGGGGTAACTGGCCTTGCCGCCGGGCACGTAAATGGATACCCGCCCAAGGGGAGTGATTTTTGTGCCAAGAGTGTTGCCTGAATCATCAGCATATACCTCTGAGTCCTGCACCTGTCGGGAGTGAAAATCCGAGATTCTCTCTGCCGCGGACTCCATAATCCCCATATCCCTCTTGGAGACCTGCTTTACGGCCTTATTGAGCTCACCCGCGCTTACGCGCCCCCCGCGTTTTATGGAGACGCCATCGAATTTAAGGGTATATTCCTTTACGGCTCTATCGCCGCGAGCCCTTACATCACTTAGAATCTCCCTTACAAGAGACTCCACGGCACCGCCTTCGGCCTCACCACGAGTACGAAGCGCCCGTAAGAGGTCCGCAAAACCGCTATCACCTGAACTTATTACACGCATATGAATAAAATCCCTTTATATAACCCACACAACATCTGTTATGGCTCTAAGTATCCCCACCCCCTGTCTAACCCCGCACTAACCCCATATCAAACCCCGTCCATCACCCGTCTTACCCTGCCCTACACCCCGCCTGTCATATTGTGTACCCAAGAGTATCATGCCTTTTTTTCAGCCTCCATGGCAGCAGAGAGCCTCTCTATAATGCCTCTTATCCTATCCGGCCTTGTCTTCAGGCTGGCACGATTGCAGATGAGCTTTGATGAGACGTTCATAATGTCCTCCACCTCAACAAGACCGTTCTTTTTAAGGGTCTCCCCTGTCTCCACAAGGTCAACTATGCGCTCACAGAGCCCCAGCAAAGGGGCAAGCTCTATGGAGCCGTAGAGTTTTATTATCTCAACCTCAATGCCCTTTGCGAGAAAATGTTTTAGTGTAATATTGGGGTACTTTGTGGCCACCCTTATACGTGTCCAGTTGGCGGGATTATCCTTCTCAGATAGCTCCGCGGGCTCTGCCACCACCATCCTGCAGGCCCCAATGCCAAGGTCAAGGGGCTCGTAAAGGTCACGCTCATTCTCCAGCAGCACGTCACGGCCGGCAATACCGATATCAGCGGCCCCGTACTCTACATATGTGGGCACGTCCTGGCTTCTAATAACCATAAACCTCAGCCCCGCGTCCCTGTCCTCGGCTATAAGCCTTCGGTCGTTCTGCAGTATAACGCTAAAATCCACTCCCGCGGCCTTAAAGAGCCCTCTTGCTGATTGGAGGATACGCCCCTTTGGCAGGGCTACGGTAAGCATATCCTTACTCTCATTTGTCAAAACCTTATTCATTCTTATCATGGACCCTCTTAATAACCGCTCCAAGTTTTATGAGTTTTTTTTCAAGCCCGTCGTAACCTCTGTCAAGGTGATATATCCTTGATACCTCTGTGCGTCCTGCTGCGACAAGCCCTGCAAGTACAAGTGATGCGCTGGCCCGTAGATCCGTAGCCATGAGAGGCGCTCCGCCAAGGGTGGATACACCGCGTATTATGGCGCTCCTGCCGTCAACAGCGATATTGGCGCCCATACGTCGAAGCTCTCCAACATGCATGAATCTATTCTCAAATACCGTCTCACGTATAACGCTGAGACCTCCGGCGATGGTCATCATGGCCATCATCTGCGCCTGCATATCCGTTGGAAAACCAGGATAGGCCATGGTCTTGAGATCAACGCTTCTAATAGGCCACTTTCCCACCACCCTTACTCCTGAGCCCTCAGTGGTGATAACAGTACCGGCCTCCCGTAATTTTACCACAAGGGCCTCAAGGTGGTCCATGGGGCAGTTTTTTATAAGCACATTCCCTACCGTCATGGCCGAGGCTATCATGAAGGTGCCCGCCTCAACCCTGTCGGGTATAACCTCTACCTCAGCGGCATGCAGTCCATCTACACCCTCGATTACCAGTCGCTCCGTCCCTGCACCGGATATCTTTGCCCCCATCTTATTAAGGGCATGTGCCAGAAAAGCAACCTCAGGCTCCAGAGCAGCGTTCTCTATTACAGTCTCACCCGAAGCAAATACAGCGGCGAGCATCAGATTCTCCGTACCTGTAACCGTTGGCACCTCAAGATAGATTTTCGCTCCCTTAAGACCGGTTGGGGCCTCAGCCTTGATGTATCCGTGCTCTATCTCCACGGTAGCGCCCATGCGCCGCAGCCCGTCTATGTGAAGGTTCACCGGACGCGCGCCTATGGCACAGCCGCCGGGCAGTGAGACCTTTGCCCTCTTAAACCTTCCAAGCAGAGGCCCAAGAACAAGAATAGAGGCACGCATGGTCTTTACCATCTCATAAGGAGCTACGGGCTCAGCCACCGCAGGCGTCCTCAGGCAAAGCCTGTCACCTTCGGCCTTTACCTCAACCCCAAGATGTGTGAGCAGCCCCGAGAGGGTACGAATATCTCGCAGCGCAGGCACATTGGTAATGGTCAACTCCTCACCGGTAAGAAGCGCGCCTGCCATAAGAGGCAGTACCGCGTTCTTGGCACCTGAGACAGTGACCTCACCTACGAGCCTGTTGCCGCCCTCTATTACAAGTCTATCCATAATTATAATCCGTACATATTACGCGGACTCGGCCTCACCGCTCTGCAGGGCCAGTGTCTGAAAATGATTAATAACAGAGTCCGTAAGCTCTAAAATATCCCCGTCCATTATCTCCGAGAGCCTGTAAAGTGTAAGCCCTATCCTGTGGTCCGTAACCCTGTTCTGCGGAAAATTATACGTGCGAATCTTCTCGCTCCTCTCGCCTGTGCCCACCTGTGCCTTTCTGTCTCTGGCTATCTTCTGATTATGCTCCTGAGTGGCCTTATCAAGTATTCTTGCCATGAGTATCTTCATGGCCTTCTGACGGTTTTTGTGCTGACTCTTCTCGTCCTGACAGATGACAACGGTATTTGTGGGTATATGGGTAATTCTTATGGCAGTCTCAAGTTTGTTTACGCTCTGACCGCCGTGTCCGCCGGCGCGGTAGGTGTCTATCCTGAGATCGGAATTATTTATATCCACCTCCACCTGCTCGGCCTCCGGCATAACGGCAACAGTAACGGTAGAGGTATGTCTGCGGCCCTGGGCCTCTGTCTCAGGCACACGCTGAACCCTGTGTACACCGCTCTCGTACTTAAACCTTGAGTAAGCGCCCTTGCCCTCTATCATGGCGATTATTTCCTTGAAACCATTAAGTCCCGTGGGGCTTGAGGATAGAACATCCACCTTCCAGCCCGCGCCCTCGGCGTAACGGGAGTACATCCTGAAGATTTCACCCACAAATAAAGCGGCCTCATCCCCGCCTGCACCGGCACGTATCTCAAGGATTACGTTTCTGGCATCATTGGGATCAACAGGGAGAAGCATTATCTTAAGGGATTTCAAGAGGTTATCTCTGGCAGACTCAAGTCCGGGCAGTTCCTCACGAGCAAGGTTACGAAGCTCTTCGTCTTTTCCCGAGAGGGCCTCTTTATACTCCTCTATCTCACTCTCCACGTCTTTGAGTTCGCCGTAAGCCGTCACAAGAGGGCCAAGGTCAGAGTGTTCCTTGGCGTATTTCTGGTAAAGTTCGCGGTTGGTAACAACCTCAGGGGAGGCCAGAAGCGAGGCCAGCTCAAAATACCTCTTCTCTATACCATCAAGTCGTTTTCTAAATATCATAGTATTACCTTCTCTCAAAAGAGACCGTGCCGCGGGTAAGAACTCCACATAAGGAGAGGGTAACCGCCTCTGAGAGTATAATCTAAAATCCAATAAAGGGGTTTTAAAATGATGTGTCGGCCGCGGTGAGACAGAGGCCAATCCATACACTTATAGAGTTCAAATATTCAGACCACCACCGCGCCGAGCCAATCAAAAGCAGCATAACCGTAAAAGCTCAGAGTACCGCGGCACATGAGACGCCTGGAAAGACAGAAAAAAGTAACCTTAATATGTATATCTCTACGGCCCTGCGTATAAAATCTAAGAGAAGGCTTTAGAGACCTGTAGCGGCAAGTGTTCCTATGAGAGGGCCTTGAACTTTGCTCTTATCTCAGCCGGCCGCGCACAGGTAAACTCACCCTCGCTGCATGGCCCGGTGACACAGGCAGGCCCTGAGTCCCTGAAGATAAAGGGAGCCTTCTGCCTTGCGAGAATAAGCATGGAAGTGGCCATCTCTCTAATCTCCCACTGGGCCCGCTCACAGCAGCGGAGCCTGAAAAAATGCAGGAGCTCACGGGCGTTCATGGTAAGGATTATCCTCGTACAGGCGGCGTTTGGAAGAAGAAAGCGTGCGTCTTCCGCCGGAACACCGGAGTCCACAAGGTCTTTATAGAGACTAAAGAGGCCGTCCACAACATCAGTGAAGCGCCGTGAGTGCTCCTCCACAGCAGCGATAGTCTCAGGGACCACATACTCTGGGGAAGAAAACTTCACATAACGCTGGGACTGCTGAGAGTACGAGGCAAGGCGATGACGCACCAGTTGATGGGAAGTTACCCTTGAGATGCCGTCAACACCAAAAGTAAATGAGGCATGCTCCAGAACAGAGAGATGCCCCATCCTAAGAATCTTGCCGAGAAACTTCTCAAGGGACAGACCCTTTATTTTTTCCTCAAGTTCCATAATGGCGGCGTCTGAATAACAGAGGCGCGCCGCCAGAACTACCGTCTTCTCAGGTTCAGGAGTTGAGGCGAGCAAGGTCACTTTCAACGAGAGTCTCCCCCCTCTTAGGCGTCTTTCTTTCTGTATCTCTTCATGAACTTCTCAACCTTACCGGCCGTATCCACAAGCTTCTGCGTACCCGTGTAAAAAGGGTGACAGGCCGAACAGATCTCAACTGAGATATCCTTCTTGGTCGAGCGTGTCTGTATCTTGTTACCGCAAACGCAATGAACATCCGTCATCTCGTAGGCGGGGTGAATGCCTTCTTTCATCTTAAAGTCCTCCAATAATTATTTAATGTGACAACATGTTATAATACTCTCTGCACGGGCAGCAGCAGAGAGGCGCAGGGCGCCTTACTCACATAAGATATTTTCCGTTAATCAACCCGCCCCCGGGAGAAGGCTCTTGCCGGAAAAAACAATTCTTAAACAAAACGCGTACAAATACCCCTGTCGTCCATCCTACCCCGGGGCATAAAGGCCGGGAGAGAAGATTCCATGACGTTTAACGATTTATAATAACAAGATAAGACCCTCACTTCAAGGGTTATTTTAAGACCTATCAGAAGAGCGGAGACCTTAAAAGAGTTGATTTTTACGGTATGATAAGTTATAAATCAATACAAAACTTGGCGAAAAAGAGTTTTACCATGAAAAAAAAGCCTGACACAGACAATAACGAGAAAGACCGCCGTATAAGCCAACTGCTCACATTCAGCGAGATTGGCAAGACCATTACCTCGTCCATTGAGGTTGGCGAGATACTCAAGATTGTCATGAAAAAGATTCGCCACCTCCTGCACCCGGGGAACTGGTCGCTCCTCCTCGTAGATGAGCAGAGCGGAGACCTACGTTTTGAGATTGCCGTGGGACGGGGCTCCACCAAGCTTAAAGGCATGACCATTAAGGCCGGAGAGGGCGTTGCGGGCTGGGTAGCAAGGGAGAAAAAACCCCTGCTCATTACCGATGTAAGTAAGGACGCGAGGTTCAGCAAGCGCGCGGACTCAATAACGCGCTATAAGACACGCTCCATAATATGCGTGCCCCTTGTGGCAAAGAGCAAATGCCTTGGCGTAATCGAGCTCATAAACAGGCCAAAAACAAAAGAATTCACAGAAGAAGACCTGCTTCTACTCAGCGCACTTGCCGGATACAGCGCAATAGCCATTGAGAACGCCATATACTTCAAGCAGATACACGAGCTCACCATCACCGATGATCTTACACATCTGTATAACTCCAGACACCTTCACAGCTGTCTGGATAACGAGATAGAGCGGGCCCGCAGGTTCAAGTACTCTCTATCCATGATATTTATTGACCTGGATTACTTCAAGGTCGTTAATGATGAGTACGGCCACCTCTGCGGAAGCAAGGTATTAAAAGAAGTTGCCACGCTCCTTAACAGCCGTATACGGGCCATTGATATGGCCTTCAGGTACGGCGGCGACGAGTTCATCGTACTCATGCCTGAGACAAATAAGAGAAGCGCCAGAATTGTTGCCAAGAAACTCAGAGAGGCTATTAAAGAGCATATTTTTTTAACCGAGAATGGGATCAATCACAGATTAACGGCCAGTTTCGGCGTGGCCACCTACCCCAGAGATACAAAAGACAAGACAGATCTGCTGCACCTTGCCGACAATGCTATGTATAAGGTAAAAAACAAATCACGCGACGGCGTAGCGGTTGCATAAAGAGCCTGCTCGTCACAAGAGTATCTATAAAGGAGTAGATAATGGTTAGGCTTCTGCAGATTGTACTTGTTCTCGGGCTCATGGGCTGCACGGGGGTTATGAAAAGCTCCGAGGGGGGGCGCTTTACCCATGATGAGATAAAAAGCATAAAAGCCGGGACCAGTACAGTGGAGGACGTAGTTGCGCTGCTTGGAGAACCGGAGCAGAAAAAAGATAGCCATGGAATGGTGCAGTATATCTACACCTACAAAGTGAAGAAAACCCCTACATACATAGGCGGGCTCATTACAAGAAAAAGCGGCGCCAAGACCACCACAAGAAGGGTAGAGATTCTAATAGATAACGGTACCGTTTATTCCTACAAATTCAGAGAAGAAGCAGAGCAGTAAGACAATAACAAAAATGCCTTATCAGCAAAACACGACAAAAACATAGAGGCTATTGCCGCAACCACTTAACCTCTTTCTTTTCTACATTAAACCCCGCCATACACGCATATTATCCGCTCCAATACCGCAAGGCTTATTGGTTAACCCTTATTCGTTCAAGGCGCGGTTATTGTGTCCGGCTCTACTTGATTAAACCTGCAGGCGCACAGAAAACATGACCGTAAATTATACCGACTTTTAGATTCACATTCAAAGACCGCAAACAAGGGGAGTCTCTCATCAAAAAAAACCTTAAAATCATAAAAGGTTACAGGTCTGACATTGATGGTTTGCGGGCTGTTGCGGTTATAGTAATTCTTTTCTTTCACGCAGGATATGGTTGGGCAAGGGGCGGTTTTATTGGCGTGGATGTATTTTTTGTTATCTCCGGTTACCTGATAACAAGAAACATCGCTTATGAGTTACAAGAGGGTGAGTTCTCTTTCGCCGCCTTTTACAAGAGGCGTATACGAAGATTATTCCCTGCCCTGCTCTTTACCTCCGCCGCGATCCTCGCCGCGGCTATCTGGCTTTTTTCACCAACTGACCTTAAACGTCTTGGCAATTCTTTATTATATACCATCTTATCAGTATCGAATTTCTTCTTCTGGGGTGAGGTAGATTACTTTAACGCTGCCTCGGAATTTAAACCACTGCTCCACACGTGGTCCCTTGCCATAGAAGAGCAATTTTATTTAATCTGGCCTGCGCTGCTGGTTGGGTTATTCTGGTTTAAAAAGAGATACATAGGTATAGGTTTTTTTATTGTATCAATTGTTCTCTCTCTTTATCTGAGTCAAAGCTTTATAGAGAAGCAGCCGGAGACTGTTTTTTTCCTCCTGCCTTTTCGAGTATTTGAATTCTCAATAGGTGCGCTCTGCCTCTGGCTTGATGAGGTGAAACCTAAGCTTCGAGTTATAAAAGAATTTTATACAGTGCTTGGGCTGGCCTTAATCTTATGGTCGGCATTTGCTTATTCAGAGCTGACTGTATTTCCAGGCCTTAGCGCGCTCATTCCATGTATTGGCGCGGCATTGGTTATTTATGCGGGAAAGTCATATGTATCAAATATTTTCCTCAGCAATAGAATCGCCGTTGGTTTAGGGCTCATTTCCTACTCTCTGTACCTTGTACATTGGCCTTTATTTGTATTTTACAAGTACTGGAAGTTTACGCAGATAACCGCGATTGAGAATATTATATTACTTTTGCTATCCATTGCCATTGCTTACCTCATGTGGAGGTTTATTGAACAGCCCTTTCGTTACAAAAAAGGTTCCAGGCACTCGGATATTATGTTGTTCTGGTTTGCTGCCGCAGCACTGGTTCTATCGTTTGTCTCGGCAAATGTATGGGGTCATAATGGCTGGCCTTCACGCTTTCCTTCAGAGTACTTCTTATCAGAGAAAGAACTTACTGCAAACCGTGAAAGATATATACATGCCGTTAAAAAGGATAGTGATATTCTCTCCGTAAGGGATGCAAATCAAAAGAACGTCATAGTAATGGGCAACTCACACTCAATAGACCTGATCTACGCCTTGAGAGAGAATGGCTCAAGGATTAATATTACTCATCTGCCCACATCATACCTCTGTTATAACTTTGGGACACCCATATTAGAGAAGAACAAGAAACTCTGTCATACAAAACTACAGACAAATCTGGCCGATGAACACTGGGCCAGAGCAGATGCCGTATACCTGCACGATCATTGGCCCAAATTAAACGCAGAGGACCTTGGAAAGCGATTAAATGAGATCCGTAGAATAACTAAGGCCCCAATATATGTCTTTGGGCCAAAGATGATTTACAGAAAACCCGTTCCGCAGATTGTGCTCTCTCACCTACGGATGTCTTCAATAAATACATACAGCAAGGCATTTGAAAAAAAAGAACGGATTATAACAAACAACGCCATCAGAAAGATGATTAATAATACAAATATTAAAGATGTGTATTATGTTGATGTTCTAAGAACGCAATGCGGGGACTCCATGGATGAGTGCGGAATAGTCTCAGACTTGAATCATAAATTCCTGTATTTTGATTACAGTCACTTTACGCTTCAGGGGGCAAGAGAGTTCGGTAAAAGGCTTAAAACAAAATATCCACAGGTCTTTTAAGTAACTTTATAGGGCAGAAAAAAACCGGAGCGTTAATAAAACGCCCCGGTCACTTAGAAGTATTTTAAATAAGATTGTAAACTTATTTGTCTGTCTTTTTTTCAGCTGCAGCCTTCTTAGCAGGGGCTTTCTTAGCCTTGGCCGTTGTCTCTGACTTCTTTGCCGCAGCTTTAACGGAAGTCTTCTTTGCAGCTGCTTCTTTTTTTACAGGAGCTTTTTTTGCGTCTCCTGTAGTCTTGGCAGCGGCCTTTTTAGCCGGAGCCTTTTTCTTCTCCGTATCAGCCTTAACAGCAGAGGCTGCTTTTTTTGCAGGTGCCTGCTTCTTACGGGGAGCAGCACTCTTTGAACGAGTCTTTCTCGGCGCAGCCTTCTTCTCGGAATCAGCCTCTACAAGCTCAATTATGGATACAGGAGCGCAATCACCGGCCCTGAAGCCAACTTTCATTATGCGTGTATAACCGCCCTTACGTTCTGCGTATCTGGGGGCTATCTCTGCAAAGAGCCGTGTAACCATGGTCTTGTCTCTTAAAAAAGCCATGGCGCGACGTCTGGCAGGCAGGCTGCCGCTCTTTCCAAGTGTTATCATCTTCTCGGCGTAACTTCTTAAGAGTTTGGCCTTCGGGGAGGTGGTCTTAATTCTCCCGTTCAGTATGAGCGAGTTAGTCATATTGGCCATCATGCACCTTAGATGTCCACCCGTTCTTGAGAATCTTTTATCGTCTTTATTATGTCTCATATCCTATCCTTTAAACAGTTTCCTTGTGCTCCAAGTGAAGTTCATCCAGTTCCTTGCGATTAAGGAAACCTTCTATCTGCATGCCAAAATCAAGGTTCATTGTCCTTAGAATCTCTTTAATCTCATTAAGAGATTTTCTGCCGAAGTTCTTTGTGCGCAGCATCTCCTGCTCAGTCTTCTGCACCATCTCGCCGATATATTTTATATCGGCGTTCTTAAGGCAATTGGCAGACCTTACGGATAGCTCAAGCTCTTCAACTGTCTTAAAGAGGTTCTCATTAAAGACCGGTTTTTCCGCAACTTTCTCTACAACGTCCTCTTCTTCTTCCTGGAAGTTGATGAAGACGCTCATCTGGTCCTTTAAGATCTTGGCCGCTATGGCTACGGTCTCCTGCGGCTCAAGCGCCCCGGTAGTCCAGACCTCAAGAGTAAGTTTGTCGTAATCCGTTCTCTGCCCAACCCTTGCCTGAGTCACATTAAAGTTGGCGCGGGATACAGGCTGAAAAATAGCATCTATCTGAATGGTGCCGATAGGGGCGTCCGCTGACTTATTGCGCTCAGATGGCTGATACCCTGTGCCTGAGTTTACAGTTAAGTCGCAAGAGAGACTGCCCTCTTTTGAGACAAAGGCAATATGCTTATCGGGGTTCAAGACCTCCACGGTGGAATCACAGATAATATCACCGGCTTTTAGGTCTGTCTCGCCATTGGCCTCAAGCCTAACTGTCTTTGGCCCCTCACCATGCATCTTAAACTTAACGCCCTTCAGATTAAGTATAATATCAGAGACATCTTCCTGAACATCAGGGATAGTGGAGAACTCATGAAGCACACCATCAAACTTTACAGCCGTTATAGCGGCGCCGTGGAGTGATGAGAGCAGAATTCTTCTAAGTGAGTTTCCAAGGGTAACGCCGAACCCCCTCTCAAGCGGCTCCGCCACAAACTTACCGTAAGTGCCGCTAAGCGTCTCCTTATCGACCTCTATCCTTTTAGGCCTAACAAGTTCGCGCCAGTTCTTTTGCATTGTACCCTCACATTTTTAAAAACGTTTATGTTTGTTCACACCGTGCGCAGGTAAGAAATCCTCTGCAATACGAGCGAATTACTTTGAGTAAAGCTCTACGATGAGAAGCTCATTAATTGGCAGAGTCACATCGTCTCTTGTAGGCAGACGTAGAAGCAGACCTTTCTTAAGATCCTTATCAAGGGAGAGCCACTCAGGAAGCCCGCGCCTCTCCATGGTCTTAAGGTTTACTTCCATCTTGGGATTATTCTTCTTCTTATCGCTAAGCTCAACAACATCATCTGCGCGTAGCACATAAGAAGGGATATTAACCTTCCTGCCGTTTACACGGAACCAGCCGTGAGTAACCATAATCCGTGCCTCGCCCCTATTGCCGGCAAAGCCGAGCCTGAAGACAGTGTTATCAAGTCTTCTCTCAAGAAGGGATATAAGGTTGCCGCCTGTGACGCCCTTTTTCTTCTCGGCGTTCTTAAAGGTCCTCTTGAACTGGCCTTCAAGCAGCCCGTACACGCGTTTGACCTTCTGTTTTTCCCTGAGCTGCAGGGCATACTCCGAGGTCTTACCGCGTCCCTGACCATGCTGGCCGGGGGGGTAGTTTCTCCTCTCAAAGGAGCACTTATCCGTATAACATCTCTCTGATTTCAGAAAGAGCTTCATTCCTTCGCGTCGACAACGCTTGCACATGGCGCCGATGTATCTAGCCAATTTATATCTTCCTCCCTTTATTGAACCTTACCGTTAAATACTCTCTGGCAGGCCGCTCTGATAATACCACGGCCTAAGGCTTTTAAAATTAAACGCGGCGCCTTTTAGGGGGCCTGCATCCGTTATGAGGCAGAGGCGTTACGTCTCTGATGAGAGAGACGGAGAACCCGGCTGCCTGCAGCGCACGAAGGGCTGCTTCCCTGCCTGAGCCCGGTCCGTTTATATATACGTCAATTGACTTCATGCCGCAGTTCATCGCCTCTTTGGCAACAGCCGTAGCCGCTATCTGCGCAGCAAAGGGAGTGCCTTTTCTTGATCCCTTAAAACCATACGCCCCGCAGCTTGACCAGGCAATAACATTACCCGAGGGGTCGGCTATGGTGATAATCGTATTATTAAAGGTGGATTTAATATGAGCTACACCTTTACTTACCGTTCTCTTGACTTTTTTTGCCTTTGCCATTATTTAGCCCTCTTTACAGAGACAGCACCTTTACGGGGTCCCTTTCTGGTACGAGCGTTAGTGCTGGAGCGCTGTCCCCTAACGGGAAGGCCCTTTCTGTGCCTTAGCCCGCGGTAGCAGCCTATGTCCATCAGCATCTTTATGTTCATGGAAATCTCCTTGCGTAGATCTCCTTCTACCTTATAACCGCCGTCAATGGCTTTACGAAGCGCGGCTATCTCTGTCTCATTAAGATCCGCTGTCCTGATAGCAGGATCTACGCCTGAGACATCAAGTATCTTAACGGCTGAGCTCCTGCCGATACCGAATATACGCGTAAGGGCGATATCAATCCTTTTGTTTTTTGGGAGATCTACCCCGGATATCCTTGCCAACTTCAGCTCCTTTGTCTCTCTGGTTTACTCCCCCAAAGGGGGGGTGATAATTCCCGCCCCCTTAAGGAGCGGCTGCCTTTATACTTATAATTTTTTTAAAAGCAATTGCAGGCCAATGGCCTACCCCTGCCTCTGCTTATGCTTTGGGTTCTCACATACTACCCTGACAACGCCGTGGCGTTTGATTATCTTACACTTTGGGCACATCTTTTTAACCGAGCTTCTTACCTTCATAATATCCTCTAAGTCTTGTGTTGTTATCGACTATATAATAGCCGTTTTATCTTAAAGTGATATAACTCAGTGTGAGTACAACACCTTATTATACCCTGCTACAGTAACAAAAGAGTCTTAAACAATACACAGGACCTTGCTTACCTGCCTCTATATGTTATGCGGCCCCTTTTATTATACCCTGCGACAGTAACAAAAGAGTTATAAACAATACACAGGGCCTTGCTTACCTGCCTCTATATGTTATGCGGCCCCTTGTGAGATCATAAGGCGAGAGCTCTACGGTAACCTTGTCGCCGGGCAGTATCTTTATAAAATGCATTCTCATCTTGCCCGAGACATGTGCAAGAACCTTGTGACCGTTTTCCAACTCCACCCTGAACATGGCGTTGGGCAGGGTCTCAACAACGGTTCCCTCTACCTGTATGGCTTCTTCTTTGGCCATGACTCTGCTCTCTCCTGTAACAACTTAAGACAACTCTCTAAATCCTGCTAAGTACATATGGGCCATTATCAGTAACAGCAACAGTATGCTCGAAATGCGCTGATAGAGCCCCGTCCTGAGTAACTGCTGTCCAGCCGTCTTCAAGGACGCGTGTCTTGTACCCGCCCTGGTTAATCATCGGCTCTATGGCCAGAACCATACCCGGCTGCAGCTTAACGCCCTTGCCTGCCTCACCGAAGTTTGGAACCTGCGGGGCCTCGTGGAGCTTACGGCCTATGCCGTGTCCAACAAAATCCCTTACTACCGAGAAACCTTCTGCCTCAACACAGGACTGTACGGCAAAAGAAATATCGCCAAGTGTGTTATCAGGTACCGCCGCCTCAATAGCCCTATCAAGGGATTGCGCTGTTACATCAAGCAATCGCCGCGCCGTAGAGGATATCTCTCCTACCGGCACTGTTATGGCAGAGTCTCCGTAAAACCCCTTGTACAAAACCCCAAAGTCCATGCCCAGTATATCGCCCTCTTTAAGTACAGTATCTTCTGAGGGCATGCCGTGAACAACTACGTTATTAAGCGAAGCGCAGAGGCACCAGGGAAAACCGTAATAACCTTTGAAGGCCGGCTTTACGCCTCTTTTCCGAGTCTCTTCCTCGGCCCTTACCTCAAGGTCCATGGTAGTGACACCCGGCCTTACAAGCTCACGGAGTATATCAAGTATCTCGGCCACCATAACATTGGCCGCGCGCATGAGCTCTATTTCTTTACGGGACTTAAGGGTTATCACAACCCTTCACAACATTTGAAAGTATCTTCTCTGTAATAGCATCAACAGGCCCGATACCATTGACGCCGAAATATTTATCAAGTTTTTTATAATACTCTATAAGAGGCCGCGTCTCTTTCTCATAAACCTCTATCCTGGCCTTTATGGTATCTTCCTTGTCATCGTCTCTCTGATATGTCTCAGAGCCACACTCGTCACAGACGCCGGTATTCATGGTTGGGTTAAATATCTCATGGTAAATAAGACCGCACCCTCTGCATACCCTTCTGCCGCTAAGGCGTCTGATAAGCTCTTTTGTCTCTACCTCTACACCAATGACACAGCTGATGTCTTTACTGAGTTCTTTTAATATAGCGGTAAGGGCATCGGCCTGAGAGGTATTTCTTGGAAAACCATCAAGGATAAAGCCCTTATCGCAATCAGGCTGACGTACCCTCTCTGCCATCATATTAACCACAACCTCATCAGGGACAAGTGCGCCGCTGTCCATATACTCACGTGCCTTGATTCCAAGGGGTGTTTTTGTTCTTACATTCTCACGAAGGATATCTCCAGTTGATATCTGCGGTATTCCCAGCTGCTCCTGAAGATTTTTACCCTGCGTGCCCTTTCCCGCACCGGGTGCACCAAGTAGTATAAGGTTATTCATCGATTGGACCTGCCCTTTATCTTGCCTTTCTTTAGGAGACCATCGTAATTTCGCGCCAACATATGTGACTCAATCTGCTGGGCCGTATCCATTGCCACACCAACTACGATAAGAAGCGCGGTGCCGCCGAAATAAAATGGCACGTTAAACTCGCTGATAAGAAGCGTTGGCAGTACACAGACAGCGGAGAGGTATATGGCGCCCCAGAAAGTAAGTCTTGTAAGCAGCCTGTCTATATAAGCGGCGGTATTGGCTCCCGGCCTTATGCCCGGGACAAAGCCCCCGTGTTTCTTAAGGTTCTCGGCCACGTCCTTGGGATTAAACTGTACGGCCGTGTAAAAGAACGTAAAGAAGACAATAAAAATAACATACAAAATACTGTACAGCGCACCCCCAGGATGCAGGCTTGCTGATATGGATTTTAGAAAAGGCACGTTTATAAAGTTAACAATGGTAGCCGGAAAAATAATTATGGATGAGGCGAATATAGGCGGTATAACACCTGCGGAGTTCACCTTCAGAGGCAGGTACTGCGTACCGCCTCCCATTACTTTTCTGCCCACTACCCGCTTTGGATATTGTATGGGTATTCGCCTCTGCCCGGTCTCCATAAATACGATGAAGGCAATAATGCCTATCATGAGAAAGACAAGGAAGAAGATAAATACAACGCTAAGCTCACCAACGCCCACAAGGGAGATGGTGTTATATACAGCGGCAGGCATCCTCGCGATAATACCAACGAAGATAATAAGGGAGATGCCGTTGCCTATGCCCCTCTCGGTAATCTGTTCACCGAGCCACATGAGAAAAACAGAACCGCCCGTAAGCGTAACCATTGTGGAAAGCCTGAAAGCCCATCCCGGATGAAGAACAATAGCCTCTCCGGCAGGACCGGTCATCTGCTCAAGGCCCACGCCAAGCATAAAACCCTGCACAATGCATAGCGCCACTGTGAGGTACCGTGTGTACTTGGTTATGGTATTTCTTCCTGACTCGCCTTCCTTGGATAGTTTCTCCAGTTTAGGCACTACCACCTGCAGGAGCTGCAGTATGATAGAGGCGCTGATGTACGGCATTATGCCAAGGGCGAAGATGGAGAACCTCTCAAGTGCGCCACCTGTAAACATGGTGGCGAAGTCAAGAAGCGTTCCAGAGGACGCCTTGAAAAAACCGGCCAGCGCGTCACCATCGATTCCGGGCGTGGGTATAAAGACACCCAGCCTGAATACCGCCAGGAGTAAGAGTGTGATGATAATCTTACGGTTCAGCTCCGGTATCTTGCTTATTCCCGATGAAGATGCTGCCAACTAAATTACCTCTGCTTTACCGCCGGCGGCCTCTATCTTAGAGATAGCCGATGCGCTAAAAGCGTTAGCCTTGATGGTAAGAGGTATGCTGATATCGCCTGCACCAAGGACCTTTACCGGTCCTTTTCTGCTCTTGGCCATACCTTTTTCCACTAATATCACGGGATCAACTGTCTCTCCCGACTTAAATATCTCTGCCAGAACGCCAATATTTACGCACTGGTTCTCAACTCTGAATATGTTTGTAAAGCCCCTCTTCGGCAGCCTTCTCTGCAGAGGCATCTGCCCGCCCTCAAACCCGGGTTTAACACCTGAACCCGCGCGCGAACGCTGTCCCTTGTGTCCACGGCCACTGGTCTTTCCAAGCCCCGAGGCGCGGCCTCTGCCAAGTCTTTTTTTCTTTTTTACGGCCCCTTCCGGTGGCCTCAGTCTATCAAGCATCTTTACCTTCCAGATTTTTTAAGTATTATCGGCCCGTGATTCTCAGGCTCACTCCCGGGCTTCAAGTAAACGCCCCAGGCACTATATGAGGCTCTCTTAAATACAAACCTCAGAGACCGGGGATGAATAATAAGAACAGACCTTAAGAGCCGGGAAGTTATTTAACTTCCTCAACCTCTACAAGATGAGAGATCTTGTTTATCATGCCCCTTATGCATGGCGTGTCTTTTAAGATACTGGGCCTGTGCATCTTTTTTATACCAAGGCCGATAAGGGTCTGCTTCTGCTTGACATTATACCCTATGCCGCTCTTTTTCTGAGTTACTTTTATCATACGCGGTTTATCGCTCATCTCTTATCTCCGAGACATCTTTTCCGCGAAGTCCGGCTATGGCCTCGCTGCTCCTCAATTGTTTAAGCCCCTCAATTGTAGCTTTTACAACATTATGGGGGTTGCTTGTGCCGTAGGATTTGGTAAGGACATTGGTTACCCCGGCCATCTCCACGACGCTCCTTACAGGACCACCTGCAATAATACCCGTACCCTCGCTGGCGGGAAGAAGGATTACCTTCCCTGCGCCAAACCTGCCAAGTACCTTGTAAGGTATGGTGCCGTCCACTATGGGTACGGTAAAGAGAGACTTCTTGGCCTGCTCCACTGCCTTTCTTATAGCCTCGGGAACCTCTTTTGCCTTGCCGAGCCCCGAACCAACTCTGCCGCGTCCGTCTCCTACTACGACAATCGCGGTAAAGCTGAACCTCTTGCCGCCCTTAACAACCTTTGCAACCCTGTTAAGGTAAACAAGCTTATCTTTCAGTTCCGTATCACTTCCTCTTGGACTACGCAAAAAAACCTCCTAAACTTCATACGAGAGAACATCAATAAAAAAGCAGAGTTAGAAAAAATTAAAATACAAGCCCGGCCTCTCTCGCGCCCTCGGCAAGGGACCTTACCCTGCCGTGGTAGAGATATCCGCTCCTGTCAAAAACTACCGTGGTTATACCTTTCTCAATGGCAAGTTTGCCGATAAGCTCACCTACTTTCTTGGCCGTATCAGTCTTCTTCTGACCGTCATCTACACTCAGGGCCTTGGCCCTTGACGAGACAGCAACAAGCGTTGTCTGCTCCTTGTCATCTATAATCTGAGCATATACGTGACGGGCAGACCTGTAAACCGTAAGCCTCGGCCTCTCAGACGTGCCTTTAATCTTCTTTCTTACCCTGAGTTTTCTTCTTTCCCAGCTTGTTTTTCTGCTATTACCGGTCTTCATTATCAAGCCGCTCCCTTACCGGCCTTGCCGGCCTTTCTCTTAACTATCTCATCGGCGTATTTTACACCCTTGCCCTTGTAGGGTTCAGGTTTACGAAACGCCCGTATCTCGGCGGCCACCTGGCCAACGAGCTGTTTATCTATGCCGCTTATGGTAACCTGCGTCTGACTGGGCAGAGTCGCTTTTATACCATCAGGCAGCTGGTATAATATGGGATGGGAAAAACCAAGAGAGAGGTTTACTACGCTGCCCTGCAGCACGGCCTTGTAACCAACGCCTACTATCTCCAGTTTTTTCTCAAAACCCTTGCTTACACCATCAATCATATTGCTTATAAGGGTGCGTGTAAGGCCGTATAACTCACGTGCCGACCTGCTGGACCCCTTCTTGGTTACTACCACAGAGGTATCTTCTACAACCACACCTATCTCAGGCCTAACCACAATGGAAAGCGTGCCCATGGGGCCCGTAACAGTTACCTTTGCCTTATCAAGAGCAACCTTAACGCCTTCGGGTATCTTTACTGGAACCTTGCCTATCCTTGACATAACTTAATCCTGTATAATATTCGTTAATTACTGACGCGGCCGAGAATTAGAATATGGTGCAGAGCACCTCTCCGCCTATGCCAAGGGCTCTGGCCTTTTTACCGGTCATAACACCCTTTGATGTAGATACAATGGCTATACCAAGGCCGCCAAGAACCTGCGGCAGACCGTCTCTGGTAACATACCTTCTAATGCCGGGCTTGCTTATTCTCTTCAACTCGCTTATAACCCGCTGTTTGGTAGGCGAGTACTTAAGCGTGAGCCTTACAAAGGGCCAGTTGCCCACGTTTACAATAGAGTAGCCTTTTATATAGCCCTCTTCCTTTAAAATCCTTGCTATTTCCTTTTTAATGCGAGACGAGGGTATGTCAACAGTTGTGTGCTTTGCCTGTATGGCGTTGCGCACTCTCGTCAGCATATCGGAAATGGGGTCTGTCATTGTCATATCAATATCCTCTTTAGCTCTTTAATCTACCAGCTTGACTTCATTACCCCGGGAAGCACTCCCTTAAGGGCCATTGATCTAAGGCAAATCCTGCACATATCGAATTTTCTGTAATAAGCACGAGATCTTCCGCATATGGGGCAGCGGTTATATTCCCTGACTTTGAACTTATTGGGCCTCGCGGCCTTTGCTATGAGCGATTTCTTGGCCAAAACTCCTCCATACCGGGGTTACCGGGTGATAAAAGGCATCCCAAGGGCCTTTAAAAGCGCCTTGGCCTCCTCATCGGAACCTGCCGTAGTGCAAAAAGTTATATTCATTCCCCTGATCTTATCTATCTTATCATACTCTATCTCAGGGAATATTATCTGCTCTTTAATCCCCAGAGTAAAATTGCCGTGTCCATCAAAAGACCTGTCGCCAAGCCCTCTGAAGTCTCTAATCCTCGGTATGCTGAAGTTCACGAGGCGGTCATAAAACTCGTACATCTGCCTGCCGCGAAGCGTTACCATGCAGCCAATGGGCATGCCGGCGCGAAGCTTAAAGGCGGCGATTGATTTTTTTGCCTTGGTAATTACCGGTTTCTGACCGGCAATAGCCGTGAGATCCCGCACAGCCCCGTTAAGGGCCTTTATGTCTCTAACCGCCTCACCTATACCCATATTAATGACAATCTTATCAAGACGTGGAGCCATCATGGGGTTGGAGTAATTAAACTCCTTTATGAGTTGAGGCAGTACCTCAGCCGAGTATGTCTCTTTTATACGCGCTATCATTTATCTATAACCTCGTTGCACTTCTTGCAGAACCTGACCTTTTTCCCATCTTCCAGAATCCGCCTGCCAACCCTTACCGGTCCCTTGCACTTACCGCAGAGAATCATAACATTGGCGATGGAGATAGGGGCCTCTTTTTCAATAATCCCGCCCTGTTTAAATTTTTCATTAGGCTTCTGATGGCGTTTAACCATGTTGAGCTTATCAACAATAACGGTAGCTTTCAGGGGATTAACCCTTACTATCTTACCGGTCTTGCCGGCCTCTTTGCCTTTAACAACCATTACCTGGTCGTCACGTCTTATCTTGAACTTTTTAAGAGCCATATCTTTACTAAACCTTCCTTTAAAGGACCTCCGGAGCGAGGGAGACTATCTTCATGAATTTTTTAGCCCTCATTTCCCTGGCAACAGGACCGAATATTCTTGTGCCTACAGGATCGCCGTCCTTGTTTATTATCACAACGGAGTTGTCGTCAAACTTAATGTATGTACCGTCGCGGCGGCGGGTCTCCTTGGCAGTACGCACGAGAACAGCCCTTACCACCTCGCCTTTTTTTACCTTGGCGCCGAAAACAGCCTCTTTAACATTGGCGATAATAACATCACCAAGCCTTGCCGTCATCTTATTTGAGGCACCCACAACGCTGATACACGATACTTTTTTAGCCCCCGAGTTATCGGCAACACGAAGCTTTGAACACATCTGAATCATTTGGCTTTCTCCAGTATCTGACCTACGCGCCAGGACTTCAGTTTGCTGATATGCCGTGTCTCCACTATCTGCACCCTGTCGCCCGGCTGACAATCGTTCTTCTCGTCATGAACCATATACTTAACACGCCTCTTTATGTACTTGCCATAGAGGGGGTGCTTTTTAAGCCTTTCAACGGAAACCACTACCGTCTTATCCATCTTACTCCCAAGGACATTGCCTATAAGAGTCTTTTTTTGCCCTACCGTACTCTCTCCCACTTATGCCTCCTCTCTTTTGCTCGCCGCAATTGTATTTACGCGGGCGATATCCCGCCTTACGTAACGAAGCTTCAGCGGGTTCTCAAGCTGAGCCGTGGCATGCCTCATCTTAAGGTTAAAGAGTTCTTTCTTTAGTTCTTCCGCTTTTTTAGCTAACTCTTCAGCGGTCATATCGCGCAGCTCTTTAGGTTTCACAGTGCTTCCCTCTTAACAAATTTTGTAGGTACGGAGAGTTTATGGGCGGCAAGCCTGAAAGCCTCTCTTGCAACTTCCTCGGATACGCCCTCCATTTCATAAAGAATGCGTCCGGGCTTAAGCACAACTACCCAGTCCTCAGGGGCGCCTTTACCGCTGCCCATGCGAGTCTCCGCAGGTTTCTTGGAGATGGGTTTATCCGGGAATACGCGTATCCAGATCTTACCGCTTCTCTTAATATACCTTGTCATGGCAATACGAGCGGCCTCTATCTGACGAGTTGATATCCATCCGCAGGCAAGGGCCTTCAGGCCATAGGCGCCAAAACTTACCGTTGAGCCCGTGTATGCAAGCCCTCTGCGTTTGCCCCTCTGCTGCTTTCTGTATTTTACCTTCTTCGGCATTAACATAATTATCTACCTCTGGATTTTGGCGCTTCTGCCGCGGTATTATCGGGCATGGCAGAGACCTCACCCTTATATATGAGCACCTTTATACCTATGATCCCATAGGTTGTGTGTGACTCGGCAACTCCGTAGTCAATATCAGCGCGAAGTGTGTGCAGAGGGACTCTACCCTCCCTGTACCACTCGCTTCTGGCAATCTCGGAACCTCCGAGACGGCCTCCGCAGGTTATCTTTACGCCTTTTACGCCCATACGAAGTGCTGAGGTTACGGCCCTTTTCATGGCGCGTCTGAATGAGACGCGTCTCTCAAGCTGCAGGGCTACGTTCTCGGCTACAAGCTGAGCATCCGTATCAGGACGCCTGACCTCAACTATCTCAAGGTTGAGTTTCTGAGCAGTAATGCCGGCAAGAACCTTTTTCATAACATCAATCTCGGCGCCGCGCTTGCCGATGACTATGCCGGGTCTGGCCGTCTTAATAATAACCTTAACCTCATTGGAGGTACGCTCAATCTCTATCTTTGAGATACCGGCGTGATAAAGCCTCTTTTTAATGAGTTTTCTTATCTTAAGGTCTTCATGGACATAGAGGGCGTAATTCTTGCCTCCAAACCACCTTGAATCCCAGTCTTTTGTAATTCCCAGTCTGAATCCTATGGGATGTACTTTCTGACCCAACGAAGACCTCCTTATAACTAACTAAAATCATTAACTAATCTCCCGGCTGTGCGGCACAGAGCCACATAAATGATACTGGGAGAATGTCCATACGGTCATCCGGCAGATAAGGCCGAAAGACCAGATATATACTTTATCCTTCGTCCAGAACTATAGTTATATGACTGGACCTTTTTCTTATTGTAACGCCTCTGCCCATGGCGCGAGCACGCATGCGTTTCTGCGTGGGCCCCTCGTTGACATAAGCCTTCTTTACATAGAGGTTGTCAACGTCAAGATGAAAAGTGTTCTCTGCGTTGGCCATTGCGCTTTTCAGCACCTTGGCTACGACCTTGCTTACGGCCTTATTGGAGTTATTCAACTGGGCGAGAGCTTCGTCCACTTTTCTGCCTCTAATAAGGTCTATTACAAGTCTGGCCTTCTGAGCCGATGTTTTTACGTACCTTGCCTGAGCCTGAGCTTCCATTTACTTGCCTCCCGGCATCCGGGATTTTTTAAGCCCGGTATGGCCATGAAAGGTTCTCGTGGGAGAGAACTCTCCAAGCTTATGCCCTACCATGTTCTCTGTAACAAAGACCGGTATGAACTTTTTTCCGTTATGTACGGCTATAGTCAGACTTACCATCTCAGGAGTTATCATACTCCTTCTGGACCATGTCTTTATAACCTTTTTCGAGCCGCTCTCAACGGCATTGGATACCTTTTTTTCAAGATGGCCGTCTATAAAAGGGCCTTTTTTGAGGGAACGCACTTATTTCCTCCTGTTCAGTATATATCTGTCTGAAGTCTTCTTCTTCTTCCGTGTCTTATATCCCTTTGTGGGCACACCCCATGGAGTTGTGGGATGGTTTCCACCCTTGCTCTTACCCTCACCACCGCCGTGGGGGTGATCAATGGGATTCATTACAACTCCTCTAACGCCAGGCAGTCTGCCGAGCCAACGCACGCGTCCGGCCTTGCCGTATGTAACATTTTCCTTATCTATATTGCCTATCTGGCCAATTGTAGCCATACAGAGCTGCGGTATAAGGCGAACCTCGCCGGATGGAAGCTTAATCGTGGCAAAGGTGCCTTCCTTGGCCATAAGCTGAGCGTAACCGCCGGCACCGCGTACAAGCTGTCCGCCTTTGCCTACCTTCATCTCTACATTATGAATAAAGGTACCAAGGGGTATGGACTTTATTATCATGGCGTTACCCGGTTTTATCTCGGCCTTTAGACCTGAGACAACTGTATCGCCAACTTTCAGCTGCAGGGGAGCAAGTATGTATCTCTTCTCACCGTCTACGTAATTCAGCAGAGCGATATTGGCGCTCCTGTTGGGATCGTACTCAATAGAGGCCACGCGAGCCGGGATATCAGCCTTGTCTCTCTTGAAATCAATAACCCTGTACTGCTGTTTGTGTCCTCCGCCTATCCAACGAACAGTAACGCGGCCATTGTTATTTCTGCCGCCCCTGCGCTTCTTAGGACGTAAGAGGGCTTTCTCCGGCTTCTTGTCTTTTGTAAGCACAGAGAAATCCAGAGTGGTACGAGTCCTCATTCCCGGAGAGGTTGGTTTATACTTTTTTAGAGCCATAATATCTCACTTCCCGATATAATTGTATTTATTCTTAAGATGTCATCTGCCGAAACTGAGATCAGTTTCCATATAATCCAAAACTCAACCCCGAAAAAACTCCCCCTGCGACTTAACTCCAATATCTGCCCGTTGGTACTGGATCAGACGTTATCAAAGACCTCGATGCTATCGCCTTCCTTGAGCTTCACATATGCCTTTTTTCTCGTGGGCCGCCTGCCTGCGTAACGTCCCATCTTCTTTATCTTACCGGCAACTCTCTGCGTATTAACGGAGAGTACCTTTACCTTGAATATCTTCTGAACGGCCTCTTTAATATCACCTTTATTGGCCGTGGCCTCCACCCAGAAGACAACGTTATTACCCTCGGCGGATTGGGCCATGCTCTTTTCCGTAACCACAGGGGATTTTATGATTGAATACAGGTCCCTCATTTTATCGTTGCCTCAATTTTTTCAAGGGCCTCTTTTGTGAGAAGAAGTCCTTTGTATTTAAGCACATCAAAGACATTAATACCTGCCGCCCTTATTACCTTGAAGTCTTTCAGATTTC
>JAJRZX010000044.1 GCA_024275045.1 Deltaproteobacteria bacterium | reverse complement strand
CTCTGGATGTACTCTCTAAGGTAGGCGGGCCGGAGATAGCCGGTATCGCGGGGCTTATTATCGGGGCAGCCTCCATGAGGGTACCCGTAGTTGTTGATGGTTTTATCTCCACTGCCGGGGCCTTGACGGCTTATGAGCTTGAGCCCCTGACAGCGGATTATCTTTTTTACGCTCATAAGTCTGTTGAGCGCGGCCATCGTATAATGTTGGAGCGCATGGGCGCAAGGCCGCTCCTTGACCTGGACTTGAGGTTAGGCGAGGGCACGGGCGCCGCGCTTGCCATTACCGTAATAGAGGCAGGTCTGAAGATATATAATGAGATGGCCACCTTTGGTGAGGCGGGAGTATCAGAGGAGCAGGGTAAAGGTTAAAAGGTTTTCGTGGGGCATGTGAGGTTTATCAGGTGCTGCTGCCCATGTCCCCCTTTTGGTTTTCTTTGTCTTACTTTCTTTTTTCCAAAAGAAAGTAAGGGAGGTCTTTTAGTTGAGAGGATTTTTACTTGCCCTCAGGTTTTTAACTATTATCCCATTAGGGCGTGGTGGTGCTGTTGTCCCAGGTGATATAACCCGTTCCGTCTCATACTATCCTTTGGTTGGTGTGTTTCAGGGTCTGGTGCTTGTATTATTCGCTCTTGTTTTACGTGCCTGGTTTACAGGGGCGCTGCTATCCTGTATCCTTGTCTTAATCCTTGTTCTTACGAACGGCGGTTTTCACCTTGACGGTTTCATGGATACTGTTGATGGTTTGGCCGGCGGCGGTGAGAGGGATAAGAGGCTGAGGATAATGAGCGACCCCGGGGCCGGGGCGGTTGGCGTGGTTTTTACTTTTTTTATTATAGCCTTGAAGGTTCTGGCTCTGGCCGCCGTGCCTGCCGCTACTCTTACAACGGTTCTTTTTTTATTACCTGTAGTTGGCAGATGGTCCATTGTTCCTCTTGCTTTTTGGTCAGGTTACGCCCGTGAGGGGGGCGGGCTTGGGCGGGCCGTTACTGAGATTGGCCGGCAAGAGTTTTTAACGGCTGCCCTTATCACCTTTTTCATACTCTTATACTTTATTGGGGCATGGGCTTTTTTGGTTCTTCTTTTAACGGGCGGAGTTGCTTTTGTATTCGCCTTATTTTTCAAGGCAAGGCTTGGCGGTGTTACAGGCGATGTATTTGGTTTTCAGGCCGAGATTTCCGAGGTATTGTTTTTGCTCTTTTTTCTAATAATAACGGGCTCTGCCCTGAGGTGATTTTATGCAGTCTGAGTCAATGCCATACACAAGGCTTTATTTAATACGTCACGGCGAGGTGGTCAACCATGACGAGTACCGCTACAACGGCCACCACGATGTGGACATAACCGAGAGGGGTGTAAAGCAGATGAGGTCTATGGCCGGTTTTTTAAGTAATCGGCCCATAACAGCTCTTTACTCAAGCGATCTTAAGAGGACTGTTAGAGGCGCCGGCATTATAGGCCGCGCTCTGGGGCTGAGCCCGGAGAGCCTTGGGGCTTTTCGAGAGCTTCATCTTGGGAGATGGGAGGGGCTGACAAGGGCGGAGGCGCTGGAGCGTTACCCTGAGGACAGTGGTTTCACATTTGCGAACCTTGCTACGGATAAGATTAAGGGAGGCGAGACGCTGGAGGACTTAAGCGCGCGCGTATTGCCGGAACTTAAAGCACTTATAGAGAGACACAGGGGCGGGTCTATATGTCTGGTGGCCCACGGCGGTGTGAACAGGGTAATACTCTGCCCTGTTATGGGTGTAAAACTTGAGAAGTTCTTTTCCTTTGAGCAGGACTACGGGTGCCTTAATGTAGTGGATTATTTTCATGACCACATAGCCGTTGTAAAGCTCCTTAACGGCGGACCCAATCAGGAGATGGGTGAGACAAAGTTGTATTAATCAAGATAGGATTCCTATTGCGGGTTGAGGCAGAGCCGTGCCGTGTGGATGATAGTTTGGAATATCTTGAGAGTATGTCTCTGTACTGATAAGATTAAATGTTAAGAGATATTAACTTTAAATTGAGCTTGCAGAAAAAAAAGGTAAAGCATGGATAGCGGTGAGAAGAGACCTTCTAAAGATATGTGGGAAGGTGCGAGAGAGAGGGGTAAAGGCAAGGCAGGGAGAGAATATCATCCCTGGCGCAGGTTCTTTGCCCGAACAATAGACCTGTTTTTTATCAGCCTTATTTTTATCGTGACTTTTTTGTCCCTTGGGGCTGTTTTCTTTCCCCGTACCGTAAATGTGATTATTCAGGCCCTTGGAAACCCCCTTATCTCAGGCGTGGTTGTTTACCTCTTATGGGTTCCGGTAGAGGCTTTTTTTATTTACAGAAGAGGCGCCACGCCCGGCAAATGGCTCTTTGGCATCCGTGTCTTAAGGGCCTCGGGTGAGACCCTCTCGTACCCCGATGCCCTGCAGCGTACTTTTCTTGTCTGGATTAAGGGCGATGGGCTGGGTATCCCCATTGTGGCGCTTGTAACAAGAATCTTCGCCTATAAGCGCCTTATGAAGACAGGTACAACGCTCTGGGACGCTGATATAGGCTCTGTTGTTACACACTCTGAGTTTGGCACGGTACGAACCATTGCCTGCTGGTTTGCTGTCTCATTGGCCATCGGCGCCTCGGTTATAATGAGTTTCATGGGGCGAGGGTAGGGTATGTTGGTATAAGTTTTAAAGATAATAAAGAGCGGATTTTTCATTAAGAGGACGCAGCATGCTTGCAAGAATACTCTCAAGCTCAACCATCGGCATAGACGCCCACCCCATCCTTGTGGAGGTGGATATCGCCCGCGGCCTGCCTGCTTTTTCTACGGTAGGGCTGCCTGATAACGCTGTTAAAGAGAGTAAAGACCGCGTAAAGTCCGCCGTAAAGAACTCGGGTTACGCCTTTCCCGCAAGGAGAATCACGGTAAACCTTGCTCCCGCGGATATAAAAAAAGAGGGCACCAACTTTGACCTGCCCCTTGCCGTGGGTGTGCTTCTTGCAGAGGGTTACATAAAACGCGATAACCTCGACGGATTTCTCCTTGTTGGCGAGTTATCACTTGACGGCAGCATCAGGCCCGTACGCGGGGCCATTAGTATCTCCATGTGCGCAAGGGCAGAGGGCAGGGCCCTGATTCTGCCCCTTGAGAACGCAGATGAGGCCGCGGTTGTCTCAGGTGTAGATGTGTACGGGGCAGGGACGCTATCGGAGCTCGTGGAGTTTTTTAACGGCGATAAAGAGCTTAAGAAGGCCGTCTCAGACCCGGAGAAGTATTTTTCCCACCCTGATGACGGGTTGGTGGATTTATCAGACGTAAAGGGGCAGGAGCACACAAAGAGGGCCCTTGAGGTTGCCGCCGCAGGCGGGCATAATATGATTATGATAGGCCCTCCGGGCTCGGGTAAGACCATGTTATCCAAGAGGCTCTCTACGATTTTACCGGATATGAGCCTTGAAGAAGCCCTTGAGGCCACAAAGGTGCACAGCGTAGCCGGTACGCTGCCCACCGGCAAGGCCCTTGTAACGATGCGTCCTTTCAGGAGTCCGCACCATACCATCAGCAGCGTGGGGTTAATCGGCGGAGGCAGTTTTCCAAAACCCGGCGAGGTGAGCCTTGCTCATAACGGCGTGCTCTTTCTTGATGAGATGCCGGAGTTCGGTAAAAACGTACTTGAGGCCATGCGTCAGCCCCTTGAGGATGGTTACGTAAATATCGTGCGCGCGGCCATGTCCATATCATACCCGGCCTCATTTATGCTGGTGGGGGCCATGAACCCCTGCCCATGCGGGTACCTTGGGGACCCGGGCAAGAACTGCAACTGCTCCGGCGCCGAGGTTCAGAGGTACAGGGGCAGGCTCTCAGGGCCGCTGCTTGATCGAATAGACATACACTGCGATGTGCCTGCCGTAAGGTTTCGGGAGCTGACGGATGGTAGAAGCAGCGGAGAGTCCTCTTCAGTGATAAAGGCAAGGGTTAATGCCGCGAGAGGCGTTCAGGCAGAGAGGTTTGCCGCTCATACAAAGGGTGCGGTATTCTCAAACAGCACCATGAGCGCAGTGGATATAAAGAAGTACTGCGAGGTTGGTCCTGATTCAAAGCGGCTCCTTGAGACGGCGGTTGAGAGGCTTGGCCTCTCGGCGCGCGCCTATACAAGGGTGCTGAAAGTAGCGAGGACCATAGCCGACCTTGAGGGAAAGCAGTCTCTGAAGACAGCGCATATCTCAGAGGCCATTCAATACAGAACCCTTGACAGGCCCGTTTATTAATGCGGGTTCTTGTCACGGCGGGAGGGCGAGCATGCGTCTCTTTAATAATGTAGAAGAGGCTTTTTTTGTATCAAGGCCAAACCGTTTCGTAGTCTCCTGCCGTATGGGTGAGACTCTGATGGAGGCCTATCTGCCAAACCCCGGGAGGTTAAGCGAGTTGTTTCTGCCCGGCGTTACGCTATACCTTGAAAAAAGCCTTAATAAGGAGCGGAAACTCCCGTATACCGTTGTTGCCGTGCTTAGCCGCGGGTATCCCGTGCTGCTGCATACGCTGCGGACCAATGATGTTGCCGAGTTTCTCCTGAGGGAGAAACGGGTGCCGGGGCTTGAGGACACTTGTATTATAAAAAGAGAAAAGACAGTTGGGGAGTCCAGGTTTGATTTTTTTCTAAAGCGGGGGACAGAGGGCGATGAAAAGGGCAGGAAGGGCAGGGGAGTTAAGGAGGTCCTGCTTGAGGTAAAGTCCTGTACGCTCTTTTGCGGGCGTGTGGCAATGTTCCCTGACGCTGTTACGCTTCGCGGGCACCGTCACGTGCAGGAACTTGCGGCCCTTGCCGGCCCTCATGTAGAGGGGCATGTCTTGTTTGTAATAAATCACCCCACAATAGAGGCTTTTATCCCTGATTTTCACACGGACCCTGCTTTTGCAGAGGCGCTCTCTCTTGCAAGAAAGAGTATCGCCATTACGCCTCTTGCCATAAGCGTGGAGAGTGATTTTACCGTTAAGGCAGAGACGCGGGTGCTGCCCGTGCTCTGGGACGTTGTGGAGGAGCATAATATAGACGGCGGGGTGTATCTATGCGTCTTACGCCTGCCTGCTGATAAAAAAATAAGAGTAGGCGCCCTTGGCGCCGTAAACTTTAAGAAGGGTTATTATACATATGTGGGCTCTGCTGCTAAGAACCTGAATAAGCGCATGAAGAGGCACGGGAAAAAAGATAAAAAACTCTTCTGGAATATTGATTATCTTGTGGAAGAGGCGGAGTTTGTCCGTATCCTGCCTATAAGAACAAGAGACGATCTTGAGTGCGCCCTGGCGCGCAGGATGAGGGGTATCAGTGAGTGGAGCGTAAAGGGGTTCGGGGCATCGGACTGCGCCTGCTCCACGCATTTATTCGCCACCAAAGAAGACCCTGCCGCGCAAGAGGACTTTCACGAGATGCTCTCGTACTTTAGAGCCGAGAGGTTTCTTCCTGTGCCTGTTCCTTCTCCTGCCGACCACTCCGAGGGGTAGCGCGAGGTTAGGGGTGTTTTTAAAAGGAGTCTTTAAATATATAAGATGATATACCTTGATAACGCGGCTACAAGTTTTCCAAAACCAGAGCCTGTTTACCGCGCCGTAGACCATGTGCTCCGTAATGTTGGCGGCAACGCCGGAAGGGGCGGGCACAGGCTTGCCCTTGATGCCGCGAGAGTTATCTTCGAGGCAAGAGAAAGCGTGGCGCGCCTTATCGGGGTCTCGGATTCCGCGCGCATCGTCTTTACCAAGAACGCCACTGAGGCCATAAATCTGGCCGTAAAGGGTCTTGGGTTAAAGGCGGGTGAAGGTGTTATCTCAACAACATTTGAGCACAATTCTCTTGCCAAGGTCATTGCAGGGCTTGCGGAAAGAGGCTCTGCTCTTACCTTGCTCGCCCCTGACGCTGAGGGTTTTATCTCTCTTAGTGAGATAGAAAAGATCTTTGAAGGGGGCACAGTTCGCCTGCTTGCCCTCTCTCATGCCTCTAATGTCTTCGGCGCCATAGCCGATATAGAGTCCATAGGCAGGTTATGCAGAAAACACGGGGTTATCTTCATGGTGGACGGGGCGCAGAGCACGGGGGCTCTGCCTGTAGACGTATCTGCCATGAATATTGATATTCTGGCCTCAACAGGGCATAAGTCTTTATTCGGGCCTCAGGGTACGGGTTTTTTATATGTACGGGAGGGGCTGGAGCTAACCCCGCTCCTTGACGGCGGCACAGGCGACGAGGCATCTGTTCTGGAGATGCCGGAGAGGCTTGAGGCAGGAACCCTTAACACACCGGGTCTGGCGGGTCTGAAGGCGGGGGTGGATTTTGTCCTTAATACAGGTGTAGAGAAGATAAGGGCCCATGAGGTTGCCTTAATGGAAGAGCTCCTTCAGGGCCTTAACTCCATAGAGGGGTGCGTTATTATCGGCCCTAAAAGTGCGAAGAAGAGGGTCTCGCTTGTAACATTTAACATTAAAGGGCTTTATCCCGTGCCGGTGGGTCTGAGTCTGGACCAGAATCACTCCATTATGGTGCGCTGCGGCACGCATTGCTCGCCGCAGGCTCACAGGACCGCAGGCACTCTGCCCGAGGGGGGTATCAGGGTGAGTCCCGGGTTTTTTACAAAACACAGCGATATACAGGAGCTTTTACAAGCCCTTAAAGTAATAGTGAGCACGAAATGTTAGTCCTTGGAATAGAGAGTTCATGCGATGATACGGCTGCGGCCGTGGTAAAGGACGGCCGTGAGATACGTTCTTCAGTGGTCTCATCACAGGACTTTATACACTCAAAGTACGGCGGAGTAGTCCCGGAGCTGGCCTCAAGACGCCATATAGAGGCCATTATCCCCGTGGTGGAGGAGGGACTTGGGGTGGCCGGGGTTACAATGGATGAGATAGATGGCATTGCCGTTACAAAGGGGCCCGGTCTTGTGGGCTCAATACTCATTGGGCTATCTTTTGCCAAGGCCCTTGGGTACGCGAGAAAAATCCCTCTTACAGGGGTAAATCATATCCTTGCCCATCCCTTTGCGGCTTTTTTATCAGAAAAAGACGCACCCCCCGCAGCGGCACCGCGCTTTCCCGCCGTAGCCCTTGTGGTATCCGGGGGCCATACAACGCTTATACGCATGGACACTTACCTTGAGTACGAGGTTATTGGGCGCACCATTGACGATGCCGCGGGCGAGGCATTTGATAAGTCTGCAAAGCTCCTTGGTATTCCCTATCCCGGCGGGCCCGCAATGAACAGGCTCGCTGAAAAAGGGCGCAGGGACGCCTTTGCGTTTACAAGGCCGTACCTTAAGAAGGGCAGCCTTGACTTTAGTTTCAGCGGCATAAAAACAGCGGTTCTTCGCCATGTAAATACACTGAAAGACTCTAACGCCCTTGACGAGACCGCCATAGAGGACCTATCGGCCTCATTTCAAGAGGCTGTTGTGGATGTGCTTCTCCGTAAAGCCCTCTGGGCGCTGGAGGTCTCTGATACGCCTGACTTAATCATCGCAGGAGGCGTTGCCTGTAACTCACGCCTTCGTGAGCGGGCCCTGGAGTTAGGCGAGGACAAGGGCCTTAACATCACTATCCCCGATAAAAAACTCTGCGGTGATAACGCAGCCTTTGTGGCCGGAGCAGGGTACTGGCGTCTGAAAGACGGCCTTACCGAGGGTCTTGAGTTAAATGCCATACCATCGTTTTTTTAAATTTTTAACGTACCTGCCGTGCCTGTGCCCTTGATATTACCTCCGAGTGAGTGTGAGGGAGGCATTTATACAATTTTAACTAATCTTTTATAACGGAGTTTTTGTAGTGACAGAGCCTTACAGGGGAAGGGCCAAGAAGCGTTTTGGCCAGCATTTTCTAAAAGACCGCGTTATCTTAGGGCGTATTATAGAGCTTGCAGGTATTCATCCGGGAGAGAGGGTCCTTGAGGTGGGCCCCGGGCCCGGGTACCTTACACTGGAGCTTATGCGTGCCGGGGCCGATGTTCTGGCCATAGAGTTTGACAGGGATATATGCGCATATTTAAGAGAGAGGTTCATGGAAACAGAAAACTTCGAGCTTATAGAGAGCGATGCCATGAAGGTGGACTTTACAGGGCTTCTTAACGGCGGAGACGAGAGGCTGAAGCTTGTCTCCAACCCGCCCTATAATATTACCGGCCCCCTTGTAGCCAAGATTATCAGGGAGCGCGCGGCCTTTTCACGTGTGGTGCTGATGCTGCAAAAAGAAGTGGCAAGGCGCCTTACGGCAGGGCCCGGCACAAGGGCCTCAGGGGCATTGACCGTAATGCTCTGGCTCTACTTTGATGTTCGGGCGGCCTTTTCCGTATCTGCCGGCTCTTTTACTCCCCCGCCTGATGTAGACTCCACCGTGGTTGTACTGGATCCTCTTGAAGCGCCGCGCGTACATGTCTCTAATGAGGATTTTTTCAGAGCCCTTCTTAGAAAGGCCTTTAGCGCGCGTCGAAAGACCCTGTCCAATGCCCTTAAAACAACGCTCTCCCGCGAGGACCTTGAGGCTGCCTTTAATGAGGTTGATATAGACCCGAAAAGGCGCGGCGAGACCCTCTCTCTTAAGGAGTTCAGCGCACTTGCCGAGGCCATTCTAAGACGCGGGGGGAGCTTAGGGTGATTATATTTCATTTCACACCATATCCCGTACATGGGGTCTTGACTTTTACCGGTTCATAAGATAATTTGATACTAATCCCATGGAAAATATCAGGTACATCGCCATAGAAGGTCCTATAGGTGTTGGCAAAACAAGCCTTGCCGCCCGCCTTGCCGATGAGTTCGGAGGGGTGACCATGATTGAGGAGGTGGAGGCAAATCCATTTTTGCCCAAATTCTACGCAGATCTAAAAAAACACGCCTTTCAGACCCAGGTCTTCTTTCTCCTAAGCCGTTATCAGCAGCAAAAAGAGATGCTTCAGCAGGATCTCTTCGGCAGCGTGGTAGTTGCTGATTACCTCTTTGCCAAGGACAGGATCTTTGCCTACCTGAACCTTGATGAGAACGAGCTTACCCTCTACGAGCAGGTCTACCGACTTCTTGATACCTCTATCCTTAAACCCGACCTTGTAATATACCTGCAGGCCTCCACTGAGGTTCTCCTTGAGAGAATCGATAAGAGGGCGCTGGAGTTTGAGAGCGGCATTGATGAGGAGTATATCGAGAGGCTTGTTGAGGCCTATAACAGGTACTTTTTTCACTACACAGAGACGCCTCTGCTCTCTGTAAATACTTCGGGCATAGACTTTGTGGAAAATTCTTCTGATTTAGCGGACCTTGTGAAGGAGATTAAGAACATGAAGGGCGGCTCACAGCACTACATCCCTGTAATCTCGCGCAGCTCAAAGTAAAGAGGTCTGATGAAAAAGATTACCGTGCCTGAGATATTAGCCATGAAGGCCGGAGGCATTAAGATTCCCGTCTTAACGGCCTATGATTATACAATGGCCACAATTCTCTCACGCGCAGGTGTACCGGTGCTCCTTGTTGGAGATTCCGTTGGTATGGTATCTGCGGGTTATGAGACCACTCTGCCCGTATCCATGCGTGATATGCTCTACCACACAAGGAGCGTAGCCCGCGGCGCGGGCCCGGCCCTTGTAGTAGCTGATATGTGCTTTGGCTCTTATCAGTGCAGCCTGCCGGGTGCCGTTAAGAACGCGGTCAGGCTCTTAAAGGCAGGGGCAGGTGCCGTAAAGCTCGAGGGCGGCGTAAGCGCTGCTCATATTATAAAAGCCGTAACCAATATGGATATCCCCGTAATGGGCCATATCGGGCTCACCCCTCAGTCTGTGCATAGAATGGGGGGCTTTAAGGTACAGGGAAAATCAGAGAGCTCCAGAAAGGCGCTTCTCGAGGATGCCGAGGCCGTTGAGCGTGCCGGGGCCTTTGCCCTTGTAATCGAGGGCGTGCCCGAGGACCTTGCCGGTGAGATTACTGCCGCTCTTACCATACCCTCCATAGGCATTGGAGCGGGGCCGCTCTGCGACGGGCAGGTCCTTGTTATTAACGATATGATAGGTCTCACCGCCTCGGATAAGACACCTAGTTTTGTGAAAAAATACCTTGATATGAACTCCCTTGTTACAGAGGCGGCACGTTCTTTTATGGATGAGGTGCGTAGCAGTGCTTTTCCCGCAGAAGAGCATACATACAAGCAGGGCCGCAGAGAAGGGTAATAAGGGTCTGAATAGGGGCGGCGAGGGGGATGGCAAGGGGATGGCAGGGGGATAAGTATGGCTTGATGCGGGGTTAGAGGGTTTTTTGAAGGTAATAAGCGGGATTGATGAAATAAGGTCTCTCTCAAGGGATCTCAGGTGCGAGCGCAAGACCGTGGCCCTGGTGCCAACCATGGGAGCCCTGCACAGGGGGCATCTGGCTCTTGTAAGTGAGGCGCGCCAGCGTGCTGATATTGTTATTCTTACCATATTTGTAAATCCCACGCAGTTTGCCGCAGGCGAAGACCTTGATTCTTATCCGCGAGATATTGATTCAGACCTTGAAAAGGCCCGAGGCGCTGGTGTGGATGTGGTATTTACGCCCACTGTAAAGGCCATGTATCCGCGGGGTTTTCAGACCATGGTCTCTGTCCACGAACTTGAAAAACACCTCTGCGGCCTGAGCAGGCCCGGGCATTTTACTGCCGTTGCCACGGTAGTGCTTAAGCTCTTTAATATTACAAGCCCAGCTCTTGCCGTATTCGGCGATAAAGACTATCAGCAGCTCCTTATCATCAGAAAGATGATAGAGGACCTTAACCTGGACCTTGAGATTATAGGGGTGCCCACCATTAGAGAGCCTGACGGGCTTGCCATGAGTTCGAGAAACAAGTACCTG
>JAJRZX010000043.1 GCA_024275045.1 Deltaproteobacteria bacterium | reverse complement strand
GTTAAACTCTCTCATCCTCTCCATATTTCTATTGATTACGGTAACCTCGGCGCCAAGGGCAAGGGCCACACGCGCCGCGTTTCTGCCAACCATGCCAAGACCCAGAATCACAACGCGGCCCTTTTCCGTGCCCGCGGCCCCGCCAAGCAGCACCCCGGACCCACCCTCGGTCTTTTGCAGATAACGCGCCCCTACCTGCACGGAGAGCTTTCCGGCTATCTCGCTCATGGGGTCAAGGAGGGGACGAACCCCGGCATCGGTCTCAAGCGTCTCGTATGCGATGCCCACCGCGCCTGCCCGCAGCAGCGCAGCGGCAACCGCGCTATTGGCAGCGAGGTGCAAAAAGGTAAAAATTATAATGCCGTCGTGCAGATAATTGAACTCCTTATAAAGGGGCTCTTTTACCTTCACAATCATATCGGACTTTCCGTACACGTCCCGCGGCGAGTCCTTCAGCATTGCCCCGGCCTCTTTATACTCGCTGTCAGGAATGGCGCTGCCCTCTCCGGCCCCTGCCTGCACATATACCCTGTGCCCGGCCTGAACAAGAAGACGCACACCCTCGGGCACAAGACCAACCCTGTACTCGTTATCCTTTATCTCCTTTGGAACCCCTATATCCATGGCGCCTGCCTCTTAATTTTTATTTACAAAAGATGCTTTAGATTATCAGCTTCCTTAACATGAGTCAATGGCACCCCCCCCTTGCCGTGGAAGGGCAGAGCCGCACCGGGCATCATACATAAGAGATCCGCACCCACGAAGAGCTTTGTCCGGGACTCATCTCAGCGATTTTTTATAGAGGGCAGAATCTTATCCAGGATAAAGTCCACTGTTTTATCTACGGACGCGCTCTCTGAGACCACGTCCGCCTTAAGCCCCCCTCTCAGCAGCCCTTCGGCAAAAACCCCGGGGTATCTGGCAATAAAATCAAGTGGTATCTCCTCTGGAACATCCAGGTCGTTCATTACCGCCCACCCAAGAGCCCAGGCAGCGGCCGTAGCCCCAATATCATAACCCCCGCCGCCAAGTGCCACCCAGGGCAGGTTCAATGCGGCAAATAAGCGCACCAGCTCAATAAAGCCTTTTATCGTAAGGTTAAGGTGTGTGAGAGGGTCGCTGTATAAAGAATCAGCGCCAAGCTGAGTTACAAGGACATGAGGATTAAATGCGCTGATAAGCCGTGGGACAATAGCCTTAAAAGTCCGCAGATAAAGTTCGTCACCCGTGCCCGGGGGCAGGGGCACATTAACGCTGTAGCCCTCTCCCGCGCCGTGGCCCCTTTCCTCTACAAAACCCGTACCCGGAAATAGCGAGGCGCCTGTCTCGTGTAACGAGATGGTAAGGACCTTATCTGTATTGTAAAAAAACTCCTGCACCCCGTCGCCGTGATGGGCGTCAATGTCCACATAGGCTACTCTTTTGCCTGCCCTTAGAAGATATTCTATCGCAAGAGCAGCGTCATTAATATAACAGAACCCCGAGGCCCGCGCCCTGTGCGCATGGTGCAGTCCTCCTGCGATATTAAAGGCCCTCTTTGCTTCACCGCCAAGCACCATTTTGGCCGCCTGCAGAGAGGCCCCCGCCGAGAGGGACGACCACCTGTAAACCCCTTTAAAGACAGGGTTGTCTCCTGCGCCAAGGCCGTATGGTGCGCTGCCCGTTGGGACGCAGCCGCTATCGGCTTCTTTTAAGATTGCTATGTACTCGGGGTCGTGGATAAGGAGCAGCTCTTCTGCGCTTGCGGCAGAGGCAGGGACAATTTCTCCACTTGGAATTTTATCAAGGTTAAGGGCAAAGATAAGCTCACGGCAGAGCCTTAGACGCAGGGGCCGCATGGGATGCGCCTCACCGTAGCTTACTGAGGCAAAGTCTTCATTATACAAAAAAGAGTTTTTTACAGCCATGGGAAGCAGAGGAAGAAAACAAGGTAACGTAGGTCGCCGTGGGCATATTCAATAAACTATATTTATTTACATCCCGGTTTTCTTTGTCTTAGTGTCTTTTTTTTAATATTTTATACGCGGGGCGCAGGCTGCATATTCAATGAACAATACTTGTTCCCATCCCGGTTTTCTTTGTCTTACTTTCTTTTTTCCAAAAGAAAGTAAGGGTGTTAGCGAGGTTCCAGTCCCGTACTTTTTTTAGGGTTTCTAAGCAGTACGCTCTGCGGGCCGTTGGCACCTGAGTGGTCTTTAAGGGGTCGCACTTTTTTCAGCAGATATAGTCTGTCCTGTGCCTTTAGTTTCTTATATATCATTACCCATGCGCAGGGATTTTCCGTATTCACCTCACACATGCCATCTGCCACGCCTCCGCATGGCCCGTTAAGGAGTCCTTTGGGGCATTCTGTGTGCGGGCATATACCGGCTGTATCGGAGAGCAGGCACTCTCCGCAGAGTGAGCAGCCCTCGAAGAAACGTCCGTAGCGCTCAACGCTTGCGAGAAATAATGAGTCCAGCGCGGCAAGTACAGGGGTTTTTTCAGGCGCTGCCTCGCTTACTGTTTTTACTCCCGCGCCGCAGGCAAGTACGAGTATGGACTCTGAGTCCTTAAGGTCTTTTTCCTTTCTAAATTCTTTTAATACCAGCTGCCTGTAGCAGGTCTCGTCGATAACAGAGCCGCCGCGCACGTTAAAACCGCGCTCCGTAAGGGTGCGGGCCATTTCTTTTATCTCTGTCTCTCCGCCTGTTTTACACTGCTCGGCGCAGGAGCCGCAGCCGATTAAGTAGACGTCTTTTCTATTGTCAAGAGACTCTACTACATCGTCTATATTTTTTTTCTTTGTTATTATCATTTTTTTTCAGACCCCGGCCCCGGCGTTCTCTGCGGTTCCGCGTATAATTCTCTCTGCCGCTCTTACGGTATTACACATAAGCATTGCTATGGTCATAGGCCCCACGCCTCCGGGCACAGGTGTTATAAAAGCGGCCCTTTTCGCCGCTCCCTCAAAGTCCACGTCCCCGGTAAGGCGGTTATCCTCAGTCCTGTTTATGCCCACATCTATAACAACGGCCCCTTCTTTTATCCAGTCGCCGCGTACAAACCCCGCTTTACCCACAGAGGCCACTACAATATCGGCGGCACGCACTTTTTCATGGAGACGAGCCGTGCGCGAGTGGCAGATACTTACGGTGGCGTTTTGTTGAAGCAGGAGTATTGCCGCGGGTTTGCCCACGATATTGCTCCTGCCCACTACCACGGCGTCCTTGCCCTCGATGTTAATACCCGTTGATTTAATAAGCTCTATTATACCAAGTGGCGTACAGGGCACAAGCACGGGTGAGCCCGCTACGAGTCTTCCCATATTGTATGGGTGAAAGCCGTCAACGTCTTTCTGCGGGCTGATGGACTCAATAACCGCCGCCTCGTTAAGGCCATCGGGCAGAGGCAGCTGCACGAGTATGCCGTGTACGTCTTCAGATGCGTTAAGGTCCGCAATAAGTTCAAGCAACTCTGCCTCGGTGGTATCTGCGGGCAGGGTATGCTGAAATGAGGCAAGCCCCACATTTTCGCAGGCGCGCGCTTTGCTTCTCACATAAACCCTTGATGCAGGGTCGTCTCCAACAAGGACCACGGCAAGCCCGGGTCTTTTCCCGTACTCTGCCTGCAGGTCTGCGGCGCGTTTTGCGGCCATACCGCGATGGGTACGGGCAAGGGCCTTACCATCTATTATAGAGGCTCTCAGCTCATAATCACTCATAATTTACCTGTCATATCTGGGGGTTAAAGGGTTAAGTACAAAATAAATTCCTGAGAGGACCACGGGGCTTAGAGAGCCGGGAACTCAAAGTCCGGCAGCTCTTTAATGGAGAAGAGCCCGGGTAAAGCATTGTCCTCAAGGAGGATTTTGCGTACATTTCCCTGCCATAAGGCCTGAAAAGTCTCTTTTTCCTCAGCAGTGGCCTTGCCCTGCACAACAAGGGGCATCAGGGTGTTCATCCTCGGGTCCTGCGGCAGGACCCCGGGGTTGCAGGAGAGCTGTACGGCCTTCTTATTATCTATTCTCTGGAATATAAAGGTATTAAACTGCACGTCCCCTGTATCAAAGAGCAGTTTGTCGTTACGTGAGAACTTTCCGCCAAGGCCCTTAAAACCCGTCTCTCCCCATGAGCCGGTAATAAAAGAGATGACCTGGGCCTGCGGTCCGTATGCCAGGTCGCGGGGGCCGCCCTTGACGAGAATCCGTACCTCGCCGCGCACGGGGGTCTTCTCGTCATAGAGTGCTTTAAGGGCTTTTTTGGTAATCTGATAGGCGCTTGATACCGCGGGGCAGGAGTGGCCCGCGAGCAGCACGGCGTCTTTATAATGAATGACCAGGACATTGCCCTCGGCCTGCGCCCCAAGAAGAATGGACAGGGGGTCGATAAGCCTTATGGGCTCTACCTCAGAGAAAAAATCCTGCTTCCAGATAGTTGTTTCCACAGCTCCTCCAGGTAAAAATTACACTTATTTTTTGTAATGATTAGTCAAGTCTAACAAAAAAATTTATATAAAGCAATCCCCGCGCAATCATCCTCTCTTTCCCGGCAAATGCCTGTTTGCAGGTTATTTTAAGGTTTGATGCGCTTTGGTGCGCGCATTTGGGACCGGACTTCATCATTAAACCCCTGTATTGGCAAGATTCCTTGCCAAGAAGAGGGGAAGGCATGTACCCGTATAAATTGCGGCATTAGTACCGAGTGCTTCCGATAAATATGGCCAAAAGCAGGACAGAGCGCAGGGTAATGGGGGTGTACGAATAAAAATGCAAAAACAGGGGGGTGCGGAATAAAAGCAAAAAATAACGATTCAGGGGTTGACTAAAACTAAACTCCATGATAAAGATAAGTTTAATTTTAATCTACTTTTAATCCATAAATTTTTTGAGACTACGAAAACTGCTTCGTACGGGTCCCTGCAGAGCATTTACATAACCTCAGGCACTACGGCGTACAGATACATATATTGAAGTCTTCATGATGCACACAGAGATTCGCAAAAGAAAACAACGGAGCCACGGCGGGCATGTCCATAAGCACTCAGGAACTTTTATCAAAGATAGATATCCCCCGTCAGAAACTCTACTACCTTGAACAAAAAGGTTTTATCACCCCTAAAAAGAGGCAGATTGGGGAAAAAGAGTTTAGAGAATACTCAGGTACAGACCTGCTAAAGGTAGAACATATCTGGAAGTATCTGAAAAAAGGCTTTAAGTACCGCGTGGCTTACGAGAAGGCCATGGAAGAGCTGCGGGACCCGGAGCTTGACCTTATGAAAGGCAGAGGCACACGCAACAGGTAAGAAGATTATGTCCGTGGACGCCGATCTGTCTCCTGAGAGACAGTCGGTTTATTAGATAATATGTGAAGGAAGGCCACTAACGGCAACCGCCCAGTCTCTATCTACGGCTCCCTCTGGTAAGACTCTCACTCTCCTACTCTCTCTCACGGGCGGGGTCGGCTTTTGGTTCACACTTTTAACCGGGGAGGCGGCGTCCACGGACCTTATTAAAAGACGCCTTGCAAAAAGAGCAGAACGAGAGCGCAAGCCCTCGCGTTGGTAAAGAAATCCCTTATCTTCTAAAGGAGATATAAAAATATGGCTACAGTAAAAGACAGACCCTTGGAAGAGTCATGCATCCTGGAGGACAGCAAAACATTTGTGCTCAACTGGCTCTCTGATGCACCGCGTTCAACAAGGATAGGCGAGCAACCCGAGACAGTTGCCACCCGCATTGAAGATATCCTTGATGAGCTGCAGGGAGATAACGGTTACGCCACGATGAAGATCCGCCTTAGATAGCCCCCCCTGCCCGCACCTCATACCATAACCTCGGATACACCCTAAAGCATAAAATATGTTTTGCGCTATCCTGCGCCCCTGCCATGAAGGCGGCTAAGCAGCCGCTGTACTGTAAGCATACATAGGAGGGGGCTTGGCCCCATAGCAGAGGACGGATGGAGAATAGTTGCGACCCCTTGCTGTGGAGGGGTGAATCAGCTGCAATTTTCAAGCAAACGTAAGAGGGGGAGACCCCCAGAGCAGGAGACGGATGGGGAAATAGTTGCGGCCCCTTGCCATGGAGAGATGAATCAGCTCTTATTTCCAGGCAAACGTAATAGGGGATAAATCCCCCACCTTTTTTTTGATAATTTTTACGCTATAATATATAGTATATTAAATAAAATAATTTCATTAGGGAGCAATAGCATGACAGTAGTTGATCAGCAGATAATGCAGCAGAGTTATAAGCAAAACCTACTTGAGGCCCTTTATGTGAGGAGTTTCATGTACGACCCGGATTGCGGTTTTACCCTGTCAAGCGGAGAGAAGAGCGAGGTATATATAGACACAAAGCGCACGGTATACAACTCCATCGGCATGGAGCTTGTGGGTTACGCCTTTTACCAGGAGCTGCAGAACGCCCCCATTGACGCCCTTGGCGGGCTCACGCTCGGTGCTGACGGCATAGCCATGGCGACGGCTCTTATATGCAATATGCGCAACAAGCTCCTTGATGTCTTTGTCATAAGAAAAGACCCCAAGAAACACGGCACGCGCAGATGGATAGAGGGCGGTGTCAAAAAAGGCGCTGACGTCCTTATAGTAGATGACGTGGTAACAACAGGTGCCTCCATCATAACGGCCGTGGAGAGGGCCCGCGAAGAGGGGCTTAACGTAAGAAAGGCCATGGCCCTTGTGGATAGAGAAGAGGGCGGTGCAGAGAACATCATGGAGCAGACAGGGCTCCGGTTCAGCGCCATCATTACAAAGAGCGAGCTTATCGCCCTGCATAGAGAGCGCGAAGAAGACGAAGACAAGGATGAGTAAGCAGGCTTGACGCAATCTGCCTTACTGCCAATTAGTCTCATATATATAAAAGATTCTAACGGATAGCGGCGTGTGGGGCGCTGAAGCCCTCCCGCGCGTTAAGCTAAGAGTGTAATGGACGAAGCTGCGGCGGGGTATGCTTTTTCTACTCATGTACAGGCAAAGTAAATTATATTTTTCAGTATAAGGTCAGGAGCGGAATTAAAACAATCAAAGGGCGCGACCGGGATTGGCACTTTAAGGTGTTTCTTCTTAAGAAGGAGGGCTGCTTTTATCCTTTTGTTTAACCCCCTCCTCACCACCCGGCTCTCGTGCGCTTTTTGTCACATAGCCTTGGACAAGACTCCTGCTTTTTTTTAAAAAAGCCCCTCCCGTAAAAAAGGACCATCATATATGGAGACACTTACACCGGCAGAGAGGATAATATTCCCCCTTGATGTGCCTGAGCTTGGAGAGGCCCTTGATTTTGTAAGGGCGCTGCAGGGCCATGTGGGGTTATTCAAGATAGGGCTTGAGCTCTTTGTGCGCGAAGGCCCTGCGGCTGTACAAGCCGTTAAGGATATCGCACCTGAGGCGGGGATCTTTCTCGACTTGAAGTTTCACGATATACCTGCAACCGTACGCGGGGCCATGGGCTCGGTGAGTGCGCTTGGTGCACAGTTTGTCACAGTGCACTGCGGAGGCGGGGCAGAGGTACTTAAAGAAGCGGCCGCAGCTCAGACCGGGCAGACAAAAGTCCTTGGCGTAACAGTGCTTACAAGCCTCTCCACAGAGGATTTTAAAGACATTGGCATAAATGAGAGCTACGCCCCGCGGGCGCTTGTGCTGCAAAGGGCGCGGCTTGCGCGCCTTGCCGGGTGCGCCGGCATAGTATGCTCGGGCCTTGAGGCTGGCATGATACGAGCTGAGTTCGGCACGGACTTTCTCATCATCACCCCCGGCATAAGAGAGGCCGCTAATTCCACAGGAGACCATAAACGCGTAGTTACCCCGGCCCGTGCCATAAGCAACGGAGCTGATTACATTGTGGTAGGCCGTCCCATAAGAGAAGCCACCGACCCCGTAGCGGCTGCCGTAAGAATTGCAGCACAGGTGGAAGAGGGTATGAAAGAAAGAGGTTTATAAGGCGTAGAGCACTCTGGTTTTCCCCAACATTTGCGACCTTTTTTACTTTCTCAGGTATAATTAAAGAAAAAAAGGAGGTACGATACGATGAAGGGACTTAAGGCAAGAGATGTGATGATGCGGCCCGTTATATCAGCTTCAATACACGCCTCGGCGCGCGATATTGCGCTGCAGTTTCTATCCGGGCTTTACAGCGGCATGCCCATAACAGATGATGCAGGCAAGGTCATTGGCATGGTTACGGAGTTCGACCTCTTAAAGAGCATTCATAAAGGCAAAGAGCTCACAAGGCTGAACGCCCGTGATGTGATGGTGAAGTCCCCGCTTACCGTTGACGTGGCAGCACCGCTAAAAGATGTAATAGCGACCATGATAGATAAGAATATCATACGCATGCCGGTAACAGAGAAGGAGCGCCTCGTAGGCATTATCTCAAGGTGCGATATACTTAAGAGTTTTATAGAGCCTGAGTTCTCCACATATATGTAGACTCAAGGTGGGGGGGGGTAAAAAACCTTTCCCTTGAGTTGAGTATGTAGAAGGCAAGACCTTGAACATGAGCCGGTGCTGCTACTCTCTGCGTTAAGGACAATCGCGGTGCCTGTTATGATGAGTATTGCCCTTTTATCCAAACAAATAATTTTATGGGAGCTGATGAATAAATACGAGATATGCATAGAGGGCAAAAATTTTCTCATTGAGCGAGACGGAAAGGTTAAAAAACAGGGCTTTTACGCTGCGCGTTTTATTGAGGCCCCTGATATGTCAGCGGCCACAAAAATGGCCATGGACTCATTCAGGGAGGAGCTGAAAGGCCGTGTGCTTAATGAAGAGTCTGACCCGCCGCGCATGAAGGTTCTGGATGTAAGGGATGTTTATTTTTTTGAGAAGACCATGGTCTTTGGCGATACGGAGCTAAAACCAGAGGGTTTTCTCTGGCTGGATTAAACGCGAAGAGAGGGGAGAAAAAATTCCCGCGGCACTTAGCCCGATATGAGACCGCGAGTGCGGGTCTCTAAGTGATTTGGCAGCAAAAAGAAAATATAAAACCTGCTCGCCTTATACGCTTTATATAAACTCTCATAAAAGGAGACGGCCATGATGCGTAAATCTATTTTTCTAACACTCTTTCTTGTGCTTATCTTTTTTGCCGCAGATTCGCGTGCCACAGAGCGGCTACCCTCGCTGCCGCCCATACCGGCTGATAACTCCATGACGCCTCTTAAGATAGAGCTTGGTAAGATGCTTTTTTTCGACCCCCGTTTATCATCAAGCGGTGTAATAAGCTGCGCCACGTGCCATAACCCTTCCTTTGCCTTTACGGACCGTGTCTCGCGCGCCCTTGGTCACAAGCATCAGGTGGGCCCCCGTAATACTCCTACTGTGCTGAACTCCGCATTTCTCAAGAACCAGTTCTGGGACGGCCGCGCCGCCACGCTGGAAGAGCAGGCCCTGGGGCCCATACAGGCCTCGGTGGAGATGAACGAGAAACTCGATAACGTCGTAAAACGCCTTAACGCCATCCCCGCGTACAAAGAACTCTTCCAGGAGGTCTTCGGCAGGACCCCTGCGCCCGTTACACCAAAAAATATCGCCAAGGCCATGGCCGCCTTTGAGCGCACTCTGCTTACGCCCAACTCCCCCTTTGACCGCTACCTGGCCGGTGATAAAAAAGCCATCTCAAAACGAGCCAAACGCGGCTGGGATCTATTTCAGAACAAAGGCTGTATTGCCTGCCACAACGGGCCCATATTTACAAACAGTACTTTCCAGAAGATTCAGGTCCCGGGCTCCACGGACCTTGGCAGGTATCTGGTTACGAAAAAAGAAGAGGACAAATACAAGTTCAGAGTGCAGACGCTTAGAAACGTGGCCCTTACATACCCCTACTTCAATAACGGCTCTGTCTGGAAACTTCGTGACGCCGTTAAGATAATGAGCAGAGAGATGCTCGGAAGTGAGACCGGGGACAAAGATGCCGATGACATCGTGGCGTTTCTGAAAACCCTTACAGGCGATATGCCGGTCTTCACCTACCCTATCCTGCCATGATGCAGGAGGTTAATCTTGAAGGAGTATATTTATGGAGCTAAAGGATAGCCAGACTGGAAAAAACCTCATGAAGGGATTTGCCGGTGAGTCGCAGGCGCGAAACCGCTACACCTACTTTGCCAGTAAGGCAAAAAAAGAGGGTTTTGTGCAGATATCAGATATCTTCACAGAGACGGCCAATCAGGAAAAGGAGCATGCCAAACGCATGTTCAAGTTCATGACTGATGGCGATATGGAAATAACCGCTGACTTTCCCTTCGGCAAAATTGGCAGCACATCAGAGAACCTCAAGGCCGCTGCCGCAGGTGAAAAACACGAGTGGACAGAGCTTTATCCTTCTTTTGCTGAGACGGCAAGAAAGGAGGGTTTTGTGGATATTGCGCTGATGTTCGAGGCTATATGTGTTGCCGAACGTCAGCACGAGAAACGCTACCTTGATCTAATGAGAAACATAGATGAGGGCAGTGTCTTTAAAAAAGACGGCACCGTTGTCTGGCGCTGCCGCAACTGCGGCTACCTGCACGAGGGCCCCGAGGCCCCGGACATGTGCCCGGCGTGCCTTCATCCGCAGGCCCATTTCGAGGTCCTTGGCGAGAACTGGTAGAGTCTGGATACGTTGGGTAGAGCGTAGCTCTACCCAACGTACAATTACTGCTCCGCCTTGATACAACTTGATGAAGTCAGTGATCGGAATATGGCCGTCTTGGAAATAATAAAAGGTATCTCCTTCTCATCAAAAGACGATTTATCAAGGGCATCGTAAAAATCAAAATATTGCCGCGGACATGTAATTAAAGGCAGACCTCTTAGCCAATCCAGGGCGAGATGTGTCTTCTCTCCCCACTTTCTTGATATTACGACCTCATTCATATCCGGATTTGTATAAATGTATATTCTATCCGGATCTCCTTCGCAGGCAGTGTACCGTGTTATCTTATACACACCGGGCCTGAAGTCTCTCACATAATATCTGCGGATAACATTGGTGTTCTTATCAAACTCTTCTACATTATTTTTTTCATAACTCGCCTTTATCTCTCCCTTTGCACCCAGGCCCAGCCAGAATTTCTTAAGATCAAACCCTGC
>JAJRZX010000042.1 GCA_024275045.1 Deltaproteobacteria bacterium | reverse complement strand
GACCCTGTTGGGGATACGATAAGAAGCATACTTGACGGCCATGTGGTGCTATCGCGCGCCATTGCTTCGGGCGGACATTATCCCGCCATAGACGTGCTTGAGAGCATCAGCCGTGTCATGATAGACGTAGTGCCGCCGTGGCACATGGAGGCCGCGGGAAAAGTGCGTGCCCTAATGGCCTCGTACAGAAAGGCATATGACCTTATAAGTATCGGCGCGTATAAAGCCGGAAGCGACCCTGAGGTTGACAGGGCCATAAAGGCCATAGGCGGGATAAACAGGTTCCTTCGCCAGTCCATAGGTGAGAGCGTAAACTTTAACGAGAGCATCGCCATGCTACTCTCACTCTCCGCTGAGTATGGAGCGCCCTCTGAAACAGAGTAATACAGGTAAGGTGATATTATGAAAAAATTCAGATTTAACCTGGACTCGCTTCACAGGTACAGAAGCAGTATTGAGGAGGCCACCATGAAGGAGTTCTCAAGTGAGCTCAAGAGGTTTAATGATGAGCAAAATGGTGTGCTGCGCCTTAGAGAGGAGAAAAAACGCCTTGCCGCTGAGATAGACAATATCAAGCAAAGCGGTGACAGCAGGCTTGAGCTTGCCCTTTATGCCACCTATATAAACGACCTTAATGAGTTTATTCAGGAAAAAGAGGTGCTTCTCACGGAATGCAAAAAAGAGCTTGAGATAAAACGCGCCGCATTAATCGAGGTAATGAAAGACCGTAAGGTACTTGATGTTATGAGGGATAAATCAGAGGAGCTGCATAACCTTCAGGCAAAGAAGGCCCGGCAGAAGGTAATGGACGATATTGCGGGAACGAGGTTTTTTTTCGGAGGTGATAAAAATGAGAACTAAGGCCCTTGCCGCTCTTCTTATACTTAAGCTCTCTATTCTGAGCACATGGTTTTTTCTTGGTTTTGATCCATTTTCTCCCGGGATTGTATCAGCGGAGCTGCCCCCAGAGAGGGCATCAGCGCCACAGGTTAAAGAAGATAATCTTCCCTCTACGGATAAGGCCCTTGTTCTGGCCGTTCAGAGAAAAGACAGAGAACTCCGTTTACGAGAGGATGAGTTAAACGAGAGGATGACCCGTCTCGGCGATGTTAGAATTGATATAGAGAAGCGGGTAAAGGAGCTTAAGGGCATAATAAAAGAGCTGAACGCGGTAAAAAAGAAGATAGATACCTTTAATAATAACAAGGCAAGGCGTCTTGTGAAGATATATGAGAGCATGGCCCCTCAGAGCGCAGCCGCACGCATAGAGCGCCTTGATGATGCCATGGCCGCCTCAATACTGGGTACCATGAGAGAAAAGATAGCGGGAAAGATTCTTGGGTTTATTAATGTAGATAAGTCCGTTAAGATAAGCCGCGTACTAAAAAAGGACATCAAATAAAAGTGGCAAAAGAAGTGTAAAAACAAAGTTTTGGATAGAGATATGTGAAGTTATATCAGATTTTTTCTTTTTATTAAAAGGCTCCTTTACGGGGCCTTTTGTTCTTTGTGGGCCTTTTTATGGATGTAGAATAAGAGGGAGATTGCCCTAAGCCTGCTTCCTGTACTTATATTTGTCACAGATTTTGACCTCTGCTGCGATTAATGCCCTTTTTTATGGGGCAAAGATTGCCCGGGGGCTTTTTTTTGCCTCTTTTATGCTGCCCGTGCCATTGGTGCCGGTATTAACATTATCCTGTAAGTACTAGATAATTATGGATTTATTTATATATAAAAAAAATGGCACAACCGTTGCTAAAGATACTCCTTAGATGATTGAACGTACAGGCCTGGAAGAGGGTATTTATCTTAAGGACAGATGGAATCATTATGAGTAAGGGATTAATCCTGCCATCCATAAAGACATCGACTCAAAAGAGCGGAGCGTCTCTCTCCGCGAAGAGGGTCCGCTCTGATGGGAGTAGATCTAAGTCCGAGAAGGCAGTACATGATTTTAAGAGCAGCCTTCAAGCACAGGGCCATAATAATCCATCGGGTTTTGGCGTGCAGGATAAAATCTTTCATGGCAGAGACAAGGCTATCAAGCACAAGTCATTAAGAGTTTTGAGCTCAGTAGAAAATAAATCAACTCATACCCATGAGAAGGCCGGAGGCAGGCATAAGGCCAAGACCGGGGCGAAGGTGAGTGGCAGGGCCGGTGATGAGAGTACTGACATGCAGAGTGCTCTTACAGGCGGTCCTCTTGGTAAGCACTCAAGTGTGAGAGTAAAGAACGCTTCACATAATAAATCTACGCCACGGGAGACTCTTGCAAAGAAGGTCAGCGGCTTCGGTCTGCCTGACTCCAATACCGGAGAGGCAGTCTCTCTTAAATCCGCTGCGCTTACTCCTCCAAAAAAATCTTCAGAACGCTCTTTTAAGAATAAAAATAATGCAAAAGCACGTCTTAAGGCTGTGGCTGCGCTTAAGGGAGCAGAGACAGATACAACTTCTGAGGTAAAGAGAGCCTCAAAAAAACATCTTAAAAAAGGACCCGCAGGCATAAAAGCTCTCTTTGCAGATAAGGAGAAGGGAAAGGCCGTAAAAGGTGGTGGAACTGCCGGTCTCCAGGTAGAAGAAAACAAGGAAAATTTCCCTAAAATTCCAATGAAGGATACTTCTGTATCTGTAGAGAAAAACACTTCCCGCCGCTCTTCACTCTCAGGCGGTTATAAAGTATTAGAGAGCGCAGTGCCTGTTGGCACGTTGAGTTTAAATAAAAAACCTTATTCCAATAAAAAAATTAAAGCAGGTTTAAGAATAAAAAAGAATACCGCAAGGCCACGTAAGAGAGGCGCAAGCTCCGGGCATAATAAGGTCGCACTTGAGAAGAAGGGGGTCATATCAGGCAATACTCTCTTAAAGAGCGGTTACGCAATACAAGGCAAGGCCGCAGGAGCCGATGGGTCAATGAATGTTAAGGGCAGTATGAGTTTCAATGTGTCGGTAGCTGTAAATCTTCTTAACGAGAGCGGAGCAGGTACTTTAACGGGAGATGCAGGCGGAGGTCTTGGAAGTGAGCTCTCTGCAGGTACTGCCGTGAACGCGGCTATAAGCGGCGGCAACACATCGCAGGTTAGCGGCAGCACTATCTCAGGGACTGCCTCTCTACACAGTGATCTCACAGGAACAGCTCAAAGGACTCAGCTTATAAAACAGACGGCAAAGGGCGTAGTAATGTCCCTCAGCCAGAGGGATAAAGAGATAGTAATTGAGCTGAAACCAGAGAACCTTGGCCGTATGAGAATAAAGGTGCGTATAGAGGACGGTCTTGTGGAGACGAGCATACTTGTTGATAATCCCCGTGTAATGAACATGCTCACCGCTGACGCGCTCTCCCTGAAAGAGCTGCTCTCACGTGAGGGTTTTATGGCAGGGGGCCTTGAGGTTGCACTTAATAACAACGGTAATGCCTTTGGGGCTGCCGAGGAGTTCTCCGGGAATAAAGAAGGGGCTTCCGGTTACGGTACAAGAGGCAGGGGAAGTGCAAAGGCGGGGTTTACAAGGCAAAGTGAGGCAGAGGCACACATTGCCGGTGTTATGGAAAATAAGCTTATTGGAAGAGGGCTCGATCTTTTTATATGAGAGAGAGCATAAGTAAGACACAGCAGGTAAGACTAATGGAGGAGAGAACATGCAGACAAATCCCATAGGGGTCTCGGCGCTGGCAGGAGAACAGGGGGCATTAAAATCAGCGAGTGCCGCGGGCGCTCAGGAAGTATCATCAGATATGTTTTTGAAGCTGCTTGTAACTCAGCTGAAGAATCAGGACCCTCTCTCGCCCGCTGATAATACGGCCTTTGTGGCCCAGCTCGCCCAATTCAGCTCACTTGAGGGCATTAATAACCTTAACGATAATTTTACCGGTGTTACAGAGTCCATGAACTCCCTTAATAACTTTGGCACTGCTAATCTCATAGGCAGAAACGTAACGGTAAAAGGGGATTCCTTTAATTACCGGGGCACCCCGGCCTCTCTTGGGTACGAGCTGAATAACTCCGCTGATACCGTAACCCTCACGGTCTTTAACAGCAGTGGCAGGGTTGTGAGTACGGATACCGCAAAGAATGTATCACCGGGCAGCCATGTCTTCAGCTGGGACGGCCTTGACTCAGATGGCAACCAATTGCCGCAGGGGGATTATGACTTTACGGTAACCGCAGGAGACGGCAAGGGTAATGACGTGCCCCTTGACACTTACATCAGCGGCCTTGTAGAGGGCGTGGACTTTTTCGGGGACACAGCAAAGATAAACATAGACGGGGCCATGTTCCCTGCCTCTGATATTAAAGAGATCTTTTGATTACGGCAGAGCAAAAAGTCGTGTTACGGGCATAAGCGGGTTAGAGGCATCAGAGGTTTTTTAAAACAAAAGGAGGTTTTATCGTGCAGACATCACTCTTTACCGGTATCAGCGGTCTTAACGCCAATCTGGCCGAGTTATCCGTAGTTGGCAATAACATAGCCAATGTAAATACCGTTGGTTTTAAGGCGAGCAGGGCAGTTTTTTCGGATCTGCTCAGCCAGACCCTTAACGCCGGGGGCAATCCCAAGCAGATAGGTCTTGGCGTGGATATGACAGGCGTGGAACACCTCTTTAATCAGGGCGCCATGGAGACTACGGGCAACGCTTTTGACCTTGCCATAAGTGGCGGAGGTTTTTTTGTGCTGCAGAACCCATCGCTCAGCAAACCCTCGTACTCAAGGGCAGGCCAATTTCATACGGATAAGGACAACTACCTTGTAAACCCCGATAATCTGCGCCTCCAGGGTTTTCTTGCAAATTCATCAGGCATACTGGGCAACACGGTTAAGGATATTCAGCTTACCACGAATAACGTTGCCCCCAACTCCACCTCAAAAGTGGATATCTCCGTAAATTTGGACTCCAACGCACCTGTAACAGGATATGTCTTTACCTCCGGGACCAATGATACCGTGGTCTTTAATGTGGGCGGCGCGCCTATTACGGCGAGCCTTGTTACAGACGGCGGACTTGCAACAGGGGCGGCCAATGACGGCGGGGCCGTGGCAGCGGCGATAAAGTCGGCCCTTGAGGCAAAGAACGGCACCACGGATACCTATAGCGTAACTTATGACGGTAAGACCGGAAAGTTTGACGTAAAGAACGACACGGGTAACGGCACCACACTTACCCTTGACTGGAGCACAAGCACATCTGCCTCTCTTCTGGGGTTTAATGCCGCGAGCTCCGGTGCCATCGCCGCAGGTGCCTCTGATACAAGCGACCTTGCGGGCGGGGCCTTTACCCTTGCCAAGGCAGGTGAGACCTCAAACTTCTCCGCGCCTGTGACAATCTTTGACTCACTTGGCAACTCTCATGTAATTACTACGTATTTCAGAAAGAACAACGTAGGCACTACAGGCAATACCTGGGACTGGTTCTCCGTAGTGGATGCCGCCGACAGTACGAGCGGCACCTCACAGGTTCAGGCGCAGGGCAGTATGGTCTTTGATACCACGGGAGCTCTTTTTTCAGAGTCCGCCGTTACCTATCCCACGGCGGGTTTTGATTTTGCAGGCGGTGTAAAGCAGGACCAGATTATAGCCTTTGATTTCGGCAAGGGCATTACCGCAGGCGGCACGGGTACTGACGGAACCACGCAGTACGGCGTGGGCTCATCTCTCCTAAGCCTCAAGCAGGACGGTTATGCCCCGGGCACCCTGCAGAGGCTTGACGTAGGCACTGACGGGCTTATTACAGGTGTCTTCTCAAATGGTACGAACAGGGCCATTGCGCGTGTAATGTTAGCTGATTTTCCAAATATTACGGGGCTAACCTCTGACGGCAGCGGGCTTTTTTCCGAGACCTCGGGTTCAGGCCAGCGCCTTTTGAACGCTCCTGGTAACGGCGGAGTGGGTGTGCTTCGCGCCTCTACGCTTGAGTTATCAACAGTGGATATCGCGCAGGAGTTCGTAAAGATGATTACCGCGCAGAGGGGGTTTCAGGCCAACTCGCGTATTATCACCACCACGGACGCCCTTATGGCCGAGCTTGTGAACCTGAAGCGTTAATAGGTTTTTTTACACCGCGACCTGAGAGAGAATTTTAAAGTTCTCATATACTCTCTCTAAGGTCGGCATTTCTCAAGGGGTATGCCCTGCGCATACCCCTTTTTTTATCATTAAAATGACAGCCCCTTTCTCTGGACTTTGACTGAGAGGGGTTTTTCTGCTCCGCCGCCTTGCCCTGTACATGAGAATACCCATACAGGGGCGGGGTCAAATGCGGTTGCGCTACAGTGGCACAGAGCTTGCAGTATTCTACAACGGTAAGGACTAAACGAACCGAGGAGATTGTCATGAGCGATGAAAAAGAAGAGAGCAAAGAGGAAGGCAAGGAGAGTAAAAAAAAGAAGAGCAAGCTTATTCTCATTATTATTCCGGTGGCTGTAATCATCCTTGGCGGCGGAGGTTTTTTTGCCTACAAGACCTTTCTCTCTCCATCTGGCGGCGGTGAGGAGCAGGCAGCCGCCGAGTCAGGCGGGCACGGTAAAAAGGCCGAGAAGAAACACTCCAAGAAAAAAGAGGAAGGCGGCCACGGCGAGGGCGGAGACGAGTCCTCAGATGAGGGCCCGGCGTTTTTCGATCTCGCGCCTTTTGTGGTGAACCTGCAGGATAATATTGGAACGCGCTACCTGAAACTTACGGTAAAACTCGAACTTGATGACCCGGAGGTAGAGTCGGAGCTCAAGGGGCAGCTTCCCAAGGTGCGGGACGCACTGATTATACTCCTTAGCAGCAAGAACTACTCGGAGATAGGCACGGTAGAGGGCAAGTACAGGCTTAGAGATGAGATAGTAAAGAGGATAAACAGACTTTTACGTGAGACATCGGTGCGCGGCGCTTATTTCACTGACTTTGTAATTCAGTAACAGGGACGAGTATGCAGGAACAAATTCTTGACCAGAACGAGGTTGACGCCCTCTTGCAGGGGCTCTCAGACGGGCAGATAGAGTCTGAGAAGGGGGCCGAGAAGGCCCCAGACGGTGTTGTGACTTATGATTTTACAAGCCAGGAAAAGACCGTGCGCGGCAGAATGCCCGCCCTTGAGATGGTGAATGAGAAGTTCTGTAATAAGGTGCGCACCCCGCTCCAGAGTATTATCAGAAGCAACGTGGATATCGAGGCGCAGGGTATAGACAGTATAAAGTACGAGGAGTTTGTCCGTAACCTTACGCTTCCATCAAGCATTAATATCTTTACCATGCCCCCTTTCAGAGGCCACGGCATACTTGTCATTGACCCCAGTCTTGCGTATCTCATTATAGATAATTATTTTGGCGGCTCAGGCAGGTTTTATACACGCATTGAGGGCAGGGACTTTACGGCCGTGGAACAGTCCGTAATAAAAAAAGTAGTGGACGTTATATTGAAAACCCTCTCAGATGCCTGGAAGAGTATCTGCAGCATTGAGTTTGCCTTTGAAAAAAGCGAGATGAACCCGCATTTTGTCAATGTCATAGAGGCCGTAGAGGTGATGATGGTCTCTACTTTTCAGATGGAGATTGAGTCCAGTACAAATACAGATAAGAATTTATTTTATTTCTGCATGCCCTATCTAAGCGTGGAGTCCATTAAGGACAGGCTTTACGGCAGGGGCGCCTCGTCTTCCATTGGTGCTGACGAGGGCTGGACAGCGAGGCTTAGAGAGCATATTGAGCGCGTGCCCCTTCACGTTGAGTCCGAGGTTGGCGTGACCAAGATAAAACTCTCTGAGCTTCTTAAACTAAAGACAGGCGATGTAATACTGCTTGATAAAAAAATATACGAGCCCTTTGATTTTAAGATAGAGGGTGATGCCAAGTTCAGGGGCAGGCCCGGGGTCTCGTGCAGTAATTACGCGCTGGAGATTCAATCCGTAATAGATAAAGGGGGATGAGAGATGGCAGATGCCGATGATAAGAGCGCTGCGGCGGATGAGCAGGCGGAGACCGAGCAGACCTCTGCCGCGGCAGCGGAAGAGACTTCCGTAGATGGTGAAGCTGCGGCCGGGACCGCTAAAGACGATGCCGCAGAAGAGACCTCAGGTGAGAGCGCAGAAGAGAGCGGCAGCGAAGAGACCTCTGCTGATGCGCCGTCTGCTGATGGTAATGGAGAGGCTTCTGCAGAGGCCGGTAGTGAGACAGAGGCGGTTACTGATGACATCTGGGCCGAGGCCCTGAAAGAGGCCGGTGATGTAGATGAGAGCGCAACGCCTGAGGTAGTCTCTGAGCAGCCGGCAGAGTCCGCAGCCATTAGCGACGCGGCAGAGCCAGCTGATTTTTCCGAGCTTACGGGTAACGGCACAGGCAGGCTTGCCAATATGGATATGATTCTTGATATCCCGGTGACTATCTCCGTGGAGCTTGGGCGTGCCGAGATGATGATTAAGGATATTCTTCAGCTTGGTCAGGGCTCTGTGGTGGAGCTTGAGAAGATGGCGGGCGAGGCCATGGAGATACTTGTTAACGGACGCCTTGTGGCAAGAGGCGAGGTGGTTATGGTTAATGAGAAGTTCGGCGTAAGGCTTACGGATATTATAAGTCCCTCGGAGCGTGTAAAAAGGCTTGCTTGAGAAGGGGCGGGACCTAAGGCGTAAGCGGGCATGGCAGGGGGGGAAAGCGGGAAGGCGTGTGGTGATTAAGGGGCGGCGGTTGGGTTTATAGGAGAGTTAATAAATTTCAGGAGTAAAGCAGGCAGGAAGCTATGACAGGAGATTACTCATATATGCTTTTAAGATCAATACTGGCCCTGGGCCTTGTCATAGTACTTATGATAGGGGCCTTGTACGTCTTTAGGCGGCTAACCTCCATGAAGGGCGCCGCGGCAGGTTCTCTGCCTATCAGCGTTATCTCAAGGGCCTTTATGGGACAGAAAAGCAGCATAGCCATAGTGGATGTTGCAGGAGAGATGCTTGTACTCGGCATCTCTCCGGGTGCCATAAACCTGCTGCTCCGTCTTGACGACCCGGAGGTTATAAAGGGACTGAAAGAGATGCCGAGGCGCGGCCAACTGGGGCTCGGCAGGCTGCTTGGCGGCGCTGTGGCAGAGACCCTTCGTACAAAGGTATCACGTACCAACGGTGAGGGCGGAGTATGAGGTTATCGGGTTTGGCCGTTAAGAGACGCAGGTTTATATTGCCCCTCTTCATGGTGGCGGCCTTTGCGCTTATTCTTGTTGCTCCTTCTTTTGTCTCCGCGGACTCTCTTCAGATGCCCTCTATCGGTCTTACCATAAACGGCGAGTCCGGTGCCGGCGGCATTAGCGCGGCAGTAAGGATAATCATACTCCTTACTGCCCTTACACTGGCACCGGCAGTACTTGTCACCATGACCTCTTTTACGAGGCTCGTAATCGTTCTGTCGCTCCTGCGTCAGGCCCTTGGCGTTCAGCAGGTGCCGCCCAATCAGGTCATTATAGGCATGGCCCTTTTTTTGACGTTTTTTGTCATGCGTCCCACCTTTATGGAGATAAACAAAGAGGCAATAGTGCCTTACAACGAGGGTGTGATCTCACAGTCCGGCGCGCTTACAAAGGCCCTGCCGCCGCTGCGCTCCTTTATGCTGAGAAACATACGGGGTAAAGATCTGGGGCTTTTCATGAGGCTTGCCAAGACCTCGCCTGATGTAAAAAAAGAGAACCTGCCCCTCTTTACCGTTATACCGGCCTTTATTACCAGTGAGTTGAAGACGGCCTTTCAGATTGGTTTTTTAATATACCTGCCATTTCTTGTAATAGACATGGTGGTAGCCAGCGTGCTTATGAGCATGGGCATGATGATGCTGCCTCCGGTGATGATTTCCCTGCCATTTAAGCTCATACTCTTTGTCCTTGTAGACGGGTGGTACCTCCTTGTGGGGTCCCTTGTACAGAGTTTCTCATGATTTATGCTTGCTGCATAAGGAGGCGATGGTGATAACAACTGAGTTCGTATCCACTCTGGGCATGGAGGCCATAAAAACGGTTATCCTCTTATCAGCCCCGGTTTTTATCGCGGGTATGGCCGTAGGGCTTCTCATAAGCATATTTCAGGCATTAACGCAGATTCAGGAGATGACCCTTACTTTTGTCCCCAAGATTGTGGCCGTCTTTGTTGCGCTCCTTTTTTTCATGCCATGGATGATGCGGGTAATGCTTGATTTTACAAGCGGGATTTTTTCAAACATTCCAACTTACATAAGGTAGGTTCATGGATTTTGTGGAGATGCTTCTTACAAACGCCCCGGCATTTATCTTTGTCCTTGCACGCACGGGCTCCATACTCCTTTTATTTCCTTTTTACAGGTTTGTCTTCATGCCCATACGCGTGAAGCTGGGACTTGTGGGCATTATCGCCCTTACACTTGTGCCACTTGTGGGCAGTGTGCCTATGCCCGCGGGGCTTCTGGAGCTTGCCGTTGGGCTTGGCAGAGAGATACTTATTGGTTTTACCATAGGGCTTGTGACGAACTTTATCTTTACAGGTGTGGAGTTCGCTGGGCACATCATGGGGTATCAGATGGGCCTTGCCATGGCCAATGTATACGACCCCTTAAATAATTCGCAGATATCAATACTTGGCCGCCTCACCGGGCTGCTGGCCATGCTTGTGTTTTTAGGGGCCAACGGTCATCTGCTTATCATAATGACCATAAAAAAATCCTTTGATCTTATCCCGCCATACGGTTTTCACCTCACCGAGTCACTTGGCGACGGCGTTCTTACTATATCAAGGGAGATATTTATTATCGGCATTCGGCTCTCGGCCCCTGTTATGGCCGTTGTCTTTTTCTTAAACCTTACGCTTGGCATACTCTCAAAGGCCGTGCCTCAGCTCAATATGTTTGTCGTGGGGTTTGCCATTATTATAGCCGCGGGTTTTGTAGTCCTGCTTCTTACTCTGCCGGCCATGCAGGGGGCCATGGAAAAGTCCTTTGAGGGTATGTGGCAGAGCCTTTACGGTCTTTTAAGGGTGATGTGATATGGCTGATGACGGTCAGGAACGCACTGAACAACCTACCTCGCGAAAGCGAGAAGAAGCCAGACGTGACGGCAACGTACTTACGAGTAAAGAGGTGGCCACATTCACCGTCATACTGGGCGGTTTTGTCATGTTCAGCCTATTTGGTTTTTTTATAATCAAAGTGCTTGCCAATTTCATGAAACGCTCGATGTCTTCTCCTGAGATGGCTGTAAATGCTATTAATACCGAGGGGTTAATGCATATATTTAAGGATAGTCTTTATATTTATTCAAAGGCCGTAATGCCGGTGCTCATACTGCCGGTATTCATCATAGCAGGCAACCTCATGCTCCACGGCCCTGTCTTTACGACTAAGCCCCTTACCGTGGATATTACGAAGATAAGCCCCTTTAAGGGCATTAAGAAGATATTCTCCGTGGACTCCGTATCTGATCTCTTTCAGTCCATCCTGAAGATATCAGTGCTTACCTGGGTTGCGGTCTCGGCCTTAAAAGGGTCCTGGGTTGAGATAACCTCTTTTCAGGACGCAGGCGTAGGAGCCATAGCCTCACACTCGGCCGCCATAGCGCTGAAGGTCTTTTCACGGACGCTCTGGGTATTTGCCATAGTAGCCATACTTGATTTTATCTACCAGAAGTGGAAGTACGAGAAAGGGCTGAAGATGACCAAGGAAGAGGTAAAGGAAGAGACGAAGTCCACAGAGGGCGACCCACTTGTGAAGTCCCGCATCAGGAGCCTGCAGCGTGAGATGGCAAGGCAGCGCATGATGGAGGCCATTCCCACGGCTGATGTAATTATCACCAACCCAACACACCTGGCCGTGGCCCTTAAGTACGATACAGGCAAAGCCGCCGCACCTTATGTGGTGGCAAAGGGCGCCGGGCTTATAGCCGCTAAAATCAGGGTCCTTGCCGCTGAGCACAACGTGCCCATTGTAGAGGATAAACCACTTGCGCGCAGCATCTTCAACGATGTGGAGATAGGTGAGGAGATACCCGTGGATCTGTACCGCGCTGTTGCCGGTGTGCTGGCGTATGTCTACAAATTAAAGAACAGGAGTGCCTGAGGGCGGCTGTGGGGCGGGGCGAGTACGGGGTGCGAGGGGTGGCGAGAGTTGGGGGCAATAGGGGAACGCCGAGAGTGGGGCGCAGGGACGGTGAGCAGGGGAATCAGGGGTGATTAAAGAGGGGCCTCAAACAAGGCGTTTTAGAGCGAGAGCAGGGGCAGGGTTAAGAAGGCGGGATTAGAGACATCTCATAATCAGACGTATTGGCAAGGGTTGGATAGATGGCTATATCAGTAGCAAACATTGCAAGGTTCAGAAAGGGGGCTGATTACCTCCTGCCCGTGGGCGTGCTTGGCATCCTTGCCATGATGATACTGCCCATGCCTCCGCTGCTCCTTGATATTCTCCTCTCCTTTAATATTACGGCGGCCCTTGTAATCCTCCTTGTGGGCATATATGTAAAGAGACCCCTTGATTTTTCCACCTTTCCCGTAATCCTGCTTATGACCACGCTCTCAAGGCTCTCCATGAACATAGCCTCCACAAGGCTCATACTCCTTAACGGCAGCGATGGTCCCGGCGCCGCGGGTAATGTAATCAGAAGCTTTGGCCAGTTCGTCGTAGGCGGCAACTATGCCGTTGGTTTTATAGTATTTGTCATACTCGTTATTATTAACTTTGTTGTTATTACAAAGGGCGCAGGGCGTATAGCCGAGGTATCGGCGCGTTTCACCCTTGACGCCATGCCCGGAAAACAGATGGCCATAGACGCGGACCTTAACGCGGGGCTCATTGATAATGATGAGGCGAGGCGGAGGCGCACGGATATTGCCCTTGAGGCTGACTTTTACGGCTCCATGGACGGTGCCAGCAAGTTTGTGCGCGGAGATGCTGTTGCGGGCATAATGATTACTGTTATCAATATCTTCGGCGGTCTTGTTATCGGAGTACTTCAACACGGCATGCCGGCTGCCGAGGCCGCGCGCACTTATACCATCCTTACCGTAGGCGACGGTCTTGTAGCTCAGATACCCGCACTTATTATCTCTACGGCCGCGGGCATTATCGTCTCTCATGTCTCATCAAGCGGCGACCTTGGTAAATCCGTTGGCAGGCAGTTTACCGCTGATATGAGGCCAGCCATGATAGCCTCCGCCATACTCTTTCTCTTTGCCCTTATACCCGGCCTTCCTCATCTGGCCTTCTTTACCCTCTCCGTGCTTGCCGGGGGCGTGGCCTTTGCCATACACAGGTTTGGCGGTATTGAAGAGGCCCTTGAGGCCGAGGAGGTAGAAGAAGAAGAGGAAGAGGGTGCAACAGCGGAGCCGCTGGAGTATGTGCCCCGCCTTGATACGCTCTCCCTTGAGGTGGGTTACCGTCTCATACCCCTTGTTGATTCATCGGGCGGCGGGGAGCTCCTTGAGCGCATACGCGCCATACGAACCCACATCGCAGAGGACTTTGGTCTTATTGTTCCCCCTGTGCATATAAAAGACAACCTTGACGTGAGGCCATCTGAGTATGTCTTTCTTATAAAAGGCATTGAGGTTGCAAGGGCGGAGCTGATGCCCGGCAACTCCCTTGCCATAGACCCGGGTAACGCGAGGCCCGGCCTTGAGGGGGCCCCTGCCAAAGACCCAACCTTTGGGCTTCCCGCTGTCTGGGTGCCCGACGCAAGCGCGGAGAAGGCGCAGATCATGGGTTACACGGTTGTGCCACATGCGGCTATAATTGCCACGCACCTTACGGAGCTTATAAAGGCCCATACAGGAGAGATTCTTGGCCGTCAGGACGTACAGGTCCTGCTTGACAGGTTCGCAGAGACAAGCCCCAAGGTCGTTGAAGAGCTTGTGCCGGCGCTGCTCTCCCTTGGCGGCGTGCATAAGGTGCTTCAGAACCTCCTTGTGGAGCAGGTCTCCATTAGAGACCTGCAGACCATACTTGAGACACTTGCGGATTATGCCGCAGCCACAAAAGACACGGATGTATTAACCGAGTACGTGAGGATGAAGCTTGCGCGCCAGATCTCAAGGAGTTTTCAGGAAGACGACGGTACGATTCGCGCCGTGGTTCTGGGCCATGAGGTGGAGGATGTCATGGAAAAGTCCCTCCGCGAGACGCCTCAGGGTATTTACCTTACCATTGAGCCCGGGCTTGCAAGGGGCATTATGGAGAAAATCGAGGAGTCTCTAAAAGACGTAATGGCCATGGGATACCGTCCGGTTTTACTAACATCAAAGGATATCAGGAGATTTCTGCGCCAATTAACAGAGAGGTCTTTTCCTTCCATACCCGTACTCTCACACAACGAGCTGGCAAAGGACTCAAGGGTGCAGACATTAAAAGTAGTGAGGCTTTAGTATGCAGATGAGAAGGTTCAGGGCCGCTTCATCAAAAGAGGCCCTTGTGATGGTAAGACGAGAGCTTGGTCCCGAGGCCCTTATCGTACAGACGAGAAGGCTTGGTGAGGGCGTATACGAGGTTGTGGCGGTAATAGATAACGAAGAATCCATCTCTGTCTCAAATGGCCTCTCCGCACCCTCTGCCTCTGTGGTTGGGCGTATAGAGGAGGAGATGAGGGAGATAAAGGAGCTTCTGCTCTCCATATCCCTTAAGAGCGGCGGCGAGGGAGAGGCTCTAACAGTGCTTAAGAGGCAGATGCTTGCAAATGGTCTTGGCAGCGCGCTCACCCTGGGCCTTCTTGCAAAGGCATGTAAGAAGGATGGCGCAATAAGAAAGGGCGGCTCAGGAGGAGAGGAGATGGTTCATCTTCGCGAGGTGGTTAGAGGGGAGATAAGGGAGAAGATAAGGGTTCTGGACCCTCTGAAGGACGGAAGGGTAATCTCATTCATAGGCCCAACAGGTGCGGGAAAGACTACGACTATAGCCAAGCTTGCGGCAACGTCCGTAATGAAGAAAAAAAAGAGGGTAGCCCTTCTTACCATGGATACTCTGAGAATCGGAGCCCCGGAACAACTAAAGACTTATGCACGGATAATGGGTGTGCCCGTAGGCGTTGCGGCAACAACAGCGGAGCTTGCGGCTTTTCTGAAAATTCACTCTGATAAAGACCTCATACTCATTGATACGCCGGGAAAGAATGTGAGAAGGAGCGATTATATCAGGGAGCTGCAGGAGATGACGGCCATTACGCCGGAGCTCAGGTTTAACCTTGTGCTGAGCATACGCGACAGGGATGAGTCCCTGAATGAGAGTGTAAAGGGGCTCTCATCGCTTCCTGTAGAGGCCATAACCTTTACAAAACTTGACGAGTCCAGCTCCTTTGGACAGATGCTTGGCGTATCCACGCTTGCGGATAAACCCATTAGTTATCTCGGCACCGGACAGAGGGTGCCCGGGGACCTGCTGGCGGCTACTAAAAAAGAGGTATTGAGATACCTCATGCCCGCGTAAAAAGAGGGGCCTCATTGCGGGCTCCTCATGGGGGCAAAGGATGAAGGCGAAGAGGGTTTCTAAACTACAGCGTGGTTGTCTTAAGAGGGCTTGGCGCTAAAAGGGGTTGCGAATGAAAGAGATTGCAGAGGATAAGAAGGCCGGTCCTGTAGAAGGGGCTGAGGGCAGCAGCGCTGCGGGTAAAAAGGGTGCAGGCAATGGTGCACGAAAAGGCTCTGTTGTAAGGGTTATCTCCGTAACAAGCGGTAAAGGCGGAGTTGGAAAGACTTGCTGTGTTGTAAACCTTGCCATCTCTCTTGCAAGAGAAGGCAAGAGGGTTCTTGTATTTGACGCGGACCTTGGTCTATGCAACCTGGATGTAATGCTGGGGCTATCGCCGAAATACAATATCAATCATGTGCTTCGAGGTGAGAAACAGATTGAGGATGTCATTGTTAAGGGGCCCGAGGGCATTATGGTCATACCAGCGGCATCGGGCATATCAGAGCTTACTAACCTTAACGCAGAGCAGAGGCTTGCCCTTACCTCAAGCATGGAGATGCTTGATAAGGATGTAGACATCATGATTATAGACACCGGGGCCGGGATATCCAATAACGTGATGTTCTTTAACACAGCGGCCCAGGAGATAATCGTGGTAGTAACGCCGGAGCCCACGTCCCTTACGGACGCGTACGCCCTTATGAAGGTGCTTATGAAAAAACACGGTGAAAAGAGTTTTAAGCTCCTTGTAAATACCGCACGGGGCGAGAAGGAGTGAAAGAACATTTACAGCATTATAAGCCTTGTTGCCAGCAGGTTTTTAAACGTCTCTCTTGAGTACCTGGGATGCGTGGTGCAAGACGACAAGGTCTCAAGAGCGGTGATAAATCAGAGGGCTGTTGTGGAGATGTTTCCAGAGACCCCTGCGAGCCGCTGCATAAAGGGGATATCGGAGAAACTCTTAAGCATGCCTGTGGAGACGGCCCCAAAGGGGGGGATGCAGCTATTCTGGAAAAACATGCTTAACATGCAGGTGGACCCGTCATGAAAGCACAACTTAATAAACGAAAGACCCCCTCAGGGGGACGTCTGAGGTCAGTGCCAATGAAAAAGACGGCGGGGAAAAAAAAAGTACCTCTCCTGGCTGAACCCGAGAGGGAGAGCCTCATGTTGGAGAACATAAGGCTGGTAAAGATAATCGCGCATCACATAGCCGTGCATCTGCCCCCTCATATCGATGTAAATGACCTTATGAGCGCAGGCACCATAGGGCTTTTGGAGTCCATTGACAAGTTTGACTCATCAAGGGGTATAAAGTTTAAGACATACGCGTCGATAAGGATACGAGGGGCCATCATGGATGAGCTTCGGGGTATGGATTGGATGACGCGCTCCATGCGGGAAAAATCCAATATGCTGAAAAAAGCCTACGGCGAGATAGAGAGGCGCACGGGCGGGCCGGCAAGCGAGCACGATGTGGCCGAATTTCTTGACCTCTCCGTAGAGGCGCTGCGGGGCATGCTCAGCAAGGTGAGCGCATACAGTCTTATTCATATCGAGGACCTCGTCCCTGATAACGAGAATAAGATGGATATACTTGAGTGTATTGAAGACCCCAACGGGGCGGATCCAATGGCCTTTGCCCGATTCAGCGAGCTGCAAAGCACTCTTGCAAGCCTTGTGGATTCTCTTCCCGAGAAGGAGAAGCTCATAGTATCGCTTTACTACTTTAATTAGCTGACGCTGAAAGAAATTGGCCGTGTCATGGAGATTACAGAGTCACGGGTATGCCAGCTCCATAGTCAGGCCATGCACAGGCTAAAGGGCAGGATGATAAGATCCGTGCAGGATGATCTGAACTTGATCTGATCCTGTCTTATTCAAGGCCGTATGAAATAAATGTGGAGGGGTAATATTTATGCCGGATACAGAGCGTTTACTGGGGGAGCTTAAGGGTGAGGATCCACTTGAGCGCAGATTGGCCTGTGAGGAGATAGGAGATAAATCCGATGCAAGTGCCTTTGTCGAGTACCTTGCCGCGGCCCTTGGCGATATGGACCACGGTGTCTCAGAGGCGGCCATGGACGCCCTTATGAAGATAGGCGGGGCAAAGGTTGCCGCTGCCATGGTGCCGCTTCTTAAAAACACCGAGGCCAGGCTTCGTAACAGGGCCATAGAGATATTAATAAGCACAGGCACGGTTTCTACGCCCTATGTAACGGCCGTGCTTGATGACGAAGACGATGATGTGGTGAAGTTCGCCGTTGATATTCTCGCAGGCACAGGTGACGCCGAGCCATCTGCCGCTGTTGCGGCTCTCATAAAACACCCCAATGCAAATGTTCGAGGGGCTGCTGCCCTGTACATGGGCATGGCCCGGCCATACGGGGCCGCACGGTATATAGTCGAGGCCATGTGCGATACCGAGCAGTGGGTGAGGTTCTCTGCCGTAGAGGCACTGGGGCTCCTTGGAGACCTCAGGCAGCTTGAGCCCCTGCTTGAGATTGTAAGAGAAGAGAGCGGTGCCGTAAGGGATGCCGCGGTGGACGCCTTATCAAGGATGGCCACTACCTCGAACTCATACGAGATACTTATGACGCTTAAAGATTTTATGCACGACGAGGCCGCTATACCCGTATCCTCCATAGTGGAGATACTGGAAAAAGCTGCCATGGCATCATGGGGCGTTAATAAGTTCGCTGTCTTAAGAGATATGCTCTTTAAGATTTTCGATGCCGCCACAAAGGACCCTGACATGAACAAGAGAAAGACGGCTTTACGCGGTTTTGTCCTCCTGAAAGACAGTAGAGGTCTGCAGCGCGTGGTGGAGTTTATGGACGGTTTTGATGAGCTTGATGAGGATACAGAGGAGTATGTCCTTGATACCCTCCTGCATTTATGCGCTGAGAGTGAGCTGCCGGAGCCGGTCCTTGAGAGGATAAAAAAAGGCGGCAAGAACACCATTACCCTTATAAAACTCGCCGGAAGGCTGAGGGCTGCGGAGGCGCTGCCTGCTCTTGAACTTGCCATGGAAAGAGGAGAGAGAAATGAGGTAAGGGCGGTACTGGTGGCCATTGAGGAGATAGGCTCAGGTGAGTCCGAGGACCTGTTATATAAAGCCATATACTCTACTGACGGCCATGTAAGAAAGATAGCCGCAAGGACGCTGGCGCGGGTAGTTGGCGAAAAAGCCGCGGACAACCTCTTTGCCATGATTATTAAAGAAAGGTACAGGGATGTTGTTGAGGGTGTTACTGACGCCCTTGCGGGTATAGGCGGGGCAGAGGTGATGAGGGGGTTTACGGACCTGCTTGCAAGTGAACGCGAGGACATGAGAGAGATGGCCTGCAGAGGGCTGGGGGCCATGGGAGAAGAGGCATCTGTTGGGCCGCTTACAGGGGCTCTGGAAGATTCATCCCCGGCCGTTAGAAAATCAGCCTACGTCTCACTTGCCATGCTCGGTGTGCCCGAGGCAATGGAGTCCGTTATAAAGGGCCTTGGTCTTGGCGATAATGATATATGTATCGCCATTATGGACTCGCTTAACGCCGTTGCCACGGATGAGCTGAGAGATGCCCTTCGCCTGAGGCTTGATGATGAGAATCTCTGGGTAAGGTACCACGCCGTGACACTGCTTGGAGAGATGCTTGACAGAGGCTCGGAGGATAGGCTTATAGGGATGCTTGGAAGCGATGAGCCCCCGGTGCAGGCCGCGGCCGCCGGTGCCCTTGGTGTTATGGGCTCGGAAAAGGCCCTTCATATACTTAAGTCCATGTATGAGAGTGCGGAGCCGACCATGCGTACCGCAATAGAAAAAGCAATAGAGGTGATGGGATGTTAATAGCCGGTTCGAAGTCTCGCCCAAAGGTCTCTGTGGAGACATTTGGCCTCTTCAGGGATTTGCTCTACAAGAGGTGCGGTATATCTCTCTCGGACAGTAAGCGTTATCTGATTGAGACGCGCCTTTCCGGCAGACTTGCGGCCATGAAGCTTAAGAGTTTTGAGGATTATTATTATTACCTTATCTACGATAAGAATAAAGAGATTGAG
>JAJRZX010000041.1 GCA_024275045.1 Deltaproteobacteria bacterium | reverse complement strand
TCTCTGCAAGGCCCATACAGTTTTTATCCACAAGTATCTTCGAGGGTTTTGTCTTAAGCCATGCCTTGGTCGTGTGATGTTTTGTCGTGTGATGTTTTGTCGTGTGATGTTTTGTCGAGTGATAGTGCGGCTGCTTGCCATGCTTCGTGGGTTTGCCCTGCACCGGAGTTACAGGCGTTTTAGCCGTATGCGCATGAATTGTCTGTACCCGTGTCTCCACGCACCAGCGGTACTTACCGCCAGTGAGAAAAGGCACTCCACCGTCAGCAAAGACCTCGGCAAAATAATTATCCTTATTAACCGCCGATGGCAGGTCTTTATTAATTATCCTCATCTGCTGCCCCGTACACCCGGCCTTAACCCTGAGCTCGTATAACGTACTCCACCTCACCACATCATCGTAGGGTTCACTCCTGCTCATATCCGCGGCATAATCATCAAGAGGCCCAATGCCCACATCGTATACCTTTACAACTCCACGGGTAAGGGCCGTCTGAATATTAAAATTCTCTCCGCCGCTGATTATTACATAAGCAACGTCAGCAATGGTCTGAGTTGGTGCGGCACAGGATTTGTCGGGGCATAGACTTAGAGCCAGCCCCGTAGTCTTTCTCCCGCAGATGGAGTCCGTTGTAATAAAAGGGGCGGGAATATAATAAAGGGCCTTGGCCCATGAGTCTCTGGCAGCCGTAACAGCAGATGTAAATTTTTCTGGTTTTGGGATACTTCTATTTACCGTTGTAAAACCAATAATACTCTCTGAGGCGTTCTTTACGGCCTCTCTTGTCTCATTAAGTTTCAGCCTCTTTGTAAGCGCTCCCATCATACCTGCTCCCACACTTACGAGAACACCGAGTATCATCAGTATTATGGCCATCTCAACAAGGGTGAACCCCCTTGTGTCATTATTCTTAAAAATCATTATTCCCCCATACTTCCTGCCCTTGCCAAAGACAAACACTGCGTATTCGCGGAGAAATATTTTATACATCCGGTAAAAACTCATCACTTGCCATTGGTCTCTCTCCCACTACCGCCCTTAGACTATGGTCAGACTCAACCCGCCCAGACCGCTTATACAACCTTAAGCTCTACCCCTACCCCCATCACCCTTGCCACATGTATTTAGGCCACACCTTTGTTTTAAATCCGGATGCCTTAACCGCTTTGCTTAAAACTGAAAGTAAACCGTAAAGGTTCCGGTCTTTGCAGAGGTATAATCACCTGAGCCCCTGATAGGCCCGGTCTTATAATTGCCGTCATCGTACTTATCATCAAGTATGCGGGCAATATCAAAGGGTATGTTCGTCATGCCCACCCAGAGCGCGTTGAGTCCCTGTACTGTAAGATGGCCTATGGCAATCTTACCTCCAAAGGCGTTATCTGGGTTTATGGCCACGTTGGGGTCTCCGGCAAGTATGCCTGCAAGACGCATGTGCTGCCATGCCTGACAGGACTCATCCTTTGAGCTGCCGCCGCAGTTGGTAGTAAGAACATTTATCCTGCCGTCATCGTTGCCGTTGACCGCCCCGTTCCAGCGGGCACTTGCCCTGTTGTCATCACCGGGCTCTTTTCCGTACCTGTCAACATAGGTATAAAGCGCGGCAACAACCTCGCTCTGCGCCGAGTAAACCTTCTTAATCCTCGCGTTCTTGATAAGCTCCTGCCCTTTTAATATTCCGCCCAGAAGCAGCCCGATTATGACCAGCACAATGGCAAGCTCCACAAGGGTAAAGCCTCTCTCATTCCGTAACATTATCCTCTCCATTTACAATATTTAACTTCTCACCCCTTTTATTCTAAAAATTTTAAATACTCAGCCCCTAAATACTATTACGCAGGCAAGCGCATAAACTTTAATAAATAGCAAAAATTATGCCAGCTCCCCGCCTTACATCCAATCCTTAACCCCCTGAAGACGCAAAAATTCACCCCCCTGTAAGCGTGGGACGTTTCGCAGGGCCGTAAAAGAGCGCGGTTCTCAGGCAGATGAATTCAAGGTATAAAAAAGTTACGTGTAAAATTGAGTTAAGATAGGGGGGGGGTACGAAGAAGCAATAAAGAAAAAAAAGAGAGCTTATTTGTGACGGTCTTTCAGACTTAAAAAAACCACACAAAGACATGCGATAGATAATAGATGGCAGATATGTATAAAACCCGTTCACACTCTTATACAGGATGAGTGCGGTATTACGCAGCGCAGGCTATATACACACTGCCTCGGCCTCAGGGATACCTCTTCAGCTCAGCCGGTGCCGCCCCTAACCTTACTCGCTCCGCCTACTAATTTAAACAAAGACCCGGCAAGAGGCGCTGAGTATCTTTTCTCAATCTGCTTATGAATCACATGCGCCGCTGCCAGCATAAGCGCCAAGACCAGAGAGAGTATCACATATTTATTAAGCCCGTAGGGACCAAGATAATTAAAGATCATAAAACCAATATTCTGGTGAATTAAGTACAGAGGGTATGTCAGCACCCCTAATACAACAAATTTTCTGCTATTGATAAATTGGGTTTTCCTGAGAGCGATCATGAAAAAGATAAGATAAAATGACGCTATTATTGAGAGAATCACATAGGCATTCAGCACCACATGATAGTGCATGTAAAATCTTCGCATCTCCCATAAACCAATGTAAGCCGTTACAATAAAAGAGACAGCGATTATGGATACTTTGTACAGACTTATCCCCTCTCTGTATATGAGATAAAAATACGCCCCTGCAATAAAAAGAGAACTGGACGCGGGAATTAAGAATATTCCCAGATAACTGATATTGTACTTTATGAGGACAAGCGTTAAGACCATCCATAAACCGAGAAACGACTTTATATTATGAATCTGCTTCATGAAAATAATAATGGCTATGAGGAGATAAAACTTCATCTCAACCATAAGCGTCCAGTACACACCGTCTAACGAGGTAACGCCTATGTACCTGTGCATCATTGTGAGGTTCAATATGTACTGGTATAGATCAGCACGATATCTTACGCCGCCAATAACCATAATGCTGATAAATGTAAGTGTAACGGCAAACCAATAGGCAGGATACAAACGGACGATTCTGGATATAATGAACTCCGAACTTTTTTTGTTATAGGCAGACATGAGGATGACATAACCGCTAATCATGAAGAATAATGAGACACCAAGATATCCGTAGCGAAATACCTCTCCCAGGTAGGGAAAATACAGCACAGACTTGCTATCCGCGGCATAACCTCTAAATGTATAATGAAAAAATACAACCATGAGCGCTGCGAAAAAACGCAAAAAATCAATCTCATAAAACCTGTAACCGCTCTTTTTCATAATACTTTCAAGACCTCATACTCGATTTCAAGGGGCGTTAGACGTTTTAGCGAAATCAGATAACCCGCAGCAGCCACAGTTAGTCTTCCGTGCCAAGATTCACAGCCGTCTCACCCCGCACCTCAACAGCTCATAGTGTAGCTGAATACCCGCTCTTTGTGAAGTGACTTTGTTCATATAACCTCAGAGGGCTCCGCGGTTTGCACGGAGCCCTCTGGGGTTATCACAGGATATAAATGTAAGAGTTATACATAAATGCAGAGAAGCAGAGACGGCAAGTTCGGATATAACCTTAAGCCGTCAGCTGTCAATCATGTCTTGAAAACAACTCAATCAGACGAAAGTATTAGAAAATAACGGCCTTCACGCAAAAAACAGCACACAACCGTATACACCTCTTAACCGGGGAATCAAAGAAGCCCTTTCCCGATATGGAGGCGCGGTCAATGTTTGCCGTTCTCATAATCGGCCTTGGTCCTTGTACGCGGGTAATCCGGTCTGGGCTCGGGTTTAATGGGCTCAAACCTCTTTACCTGCACCAGATGCGGGTTATGACATTCCGTACAGACCCACCATCTCTTCTTGGCCCCGCTGGACCACTCGCCTATCCTTTTACCGTGTATTCCCAGCCTCCAGTCGCCGTAGATCTGACCGTGACACTTTCCGCAGAGCCTCTGAGGCTGGTTAAAACTTATTTTCTTACCGCGGTGATCAATAAGGTAATCCCTGTTCCTGGCGTTATGACAATCCAGACACCATATGGCCCCCCTGCCGTGCTGCAGGCTCAGGGAGTTGCCCACTATATCAGTGTGCATGGTGAGCAGACGAGGCTCCTTACTCTTGGGATAAGGAACGGCCTCACCATTGTGGCAGCTGGTACAGGGCATGTACCAGTGGAGCTGCTTTGTCCTTGGCTTAATCACCGCCTCTTCATGCGAGTAGGCGCCCTCTACGGGCATATCTCCCATGGGCACAGTACCGTCAAAAGGGTCTCCGAACCAGAGCACCGCCCCTGTGGTCTTCGAGCACTTTATATTTGAGACACCGGGGGCTATCTCTCTTCTCTGCCTTGTTGAGTAGACCTCTCTGCTCTCAAAACACTCCGAGGGCTCTTCAGTCACAATGGACTCTGCGTCTCCATGCTTAGCGGTAGCTATCGCAGGCAAGGCAAAGCAGGCGGCAGAAAAAAGAACAGCGGCCACCACAAGGTTTTTATACAGCGCCTTGCCCCTGCTCTTCCATTGAGACGAGAGGCGCCACATTTCCCTGGGCTGGTGTCTCAGATCCCCCGAGGCAATGCCTATGGCCACCCTCGTCATAACGGTAAAGAGAAATAACCCCGTTGCCCAGACACCAAGGACATTGATTATCTCTATCATTGAAGGCGTATACTCCGAGAACTCACCGATAGGGCTTGGTATGAAGGCAGGCACCACAAGGCCCATGCCCTTATCTATCCAGATACCCACGAATGTGGCCACGCAGGCGATGGGCAGCCAGAAGGTACGGCTCTTCCTGAGCTGTGGAATAATAAATATCACAAAAGAGAAGAGCAGCAGGATTACGGCAGACCTGTACCACAGCACCAGACCTCTGAAACTCTCATGTCCGAATATCAGATACTGCAGAGAGAAAGAGTGCTCTGTAACATGATAGAGCTCTGTAACAACCTCCGATAGCCCCAGAAAAATAACTATAGTTAAGGACCAGGCTATAATCTGGGAGAGCATATCAATAGCCTTGTCCTCGATCTTCAGCCTTGTTACCTTTCTGATGATAAGAAAGGCGATGATTATCATGGACGGGCCGGCAGCAAAGGCCGTGGTTATAAACTTTATGGGCATTATGGAGTTGTACCACATGGGTCTGGCCGGCAGCGTGCTTATGAGAAATGCCGTAACCGTATGAATAGAGACGGCCCAGACAATGGAGAGGTAGACAAGGGGTTTGTAAAAGGTCATATTCAGTTCCCTGCCCCGGTACTTTGTATAGAGGTAGTAGAATGCGGCTGTGACATTGATAAAAAAGTAGCCGTTAACTACCATTACGTCCCATGCGAGTATGGAGTTTGGAAAATTAAAGATACCCACAATAGGCATCATGTGCCAGAGCCTGTCAGGTCTGCCCATGTGAAGCATGATAAAAAGCAGGACCATGTAGATAGATGAGATGGCCAGCAGCTCGCCTATAATCACAAGATTTTTCATATACTTGTGTTTATAGACATATGCCGGGAAGATTATCGTCACGGCGGCGGCGGCCACACCTACAAGAAAGATAAACTGCGCTTCGTATATGCCCCAGCTGACCTGGTCGTTGTAGTTGGTAACCACCATGCCGTTTACGGTCTGCAGGTAGGAACCGTAAATCATCATCAGGGCCAGAACAGAGAGAAAGCCAAGCCATATGTAAAAGAGCTTTGAGCCGCCCGTGAAGGCATAGAGCAAAACATCTACGGCGAATCTAAGAATATTTCTCACTTACACCTCTTAATCTATAAAATAAAAGAATTTAGGGTATGTATTTAGCTCAGCTTTCAGCCTGAAGACCCTCTTTTTCTCTATAACTTTGCGCACCTCGCTCTCAGGGTCGAGAAGGTTGCCAAACTTGCGGGCTCCCACGGGACAGGCCTCAACGCATGCCGTGAACCTGCCTTTTCTTGTCCTCTGTAGACAGAAGGTGCACTTCTCTGCTACCCCCATCATCCTTGGACGGTTTCCCAGATAGTGGGTCACGGGATTAAGCTCTTCTGTGGGCAGTTCAGGCGTACCCCAGTTAAAGCGCCTTGCCCAGTACGGACATGCGGTAATGCACATCCTGCAACCAATACACCAGTTGTAGTCGATAACAACTACGCCGTCGGGCTCACGGTATGTTGTGCGCGCCGGACAGACCTTGACACAGGGGGGTTTTTCACACTGCATACAGGCTATGGGGAAGTAAAAATGCCCTTTTTCCGGGACACGGGGAGGCTCGTAGTAGTGCTCTCCCTCAAGGGTAACACCGGCATTCTCTCCGGCAAAGGCCCCTGTCTGAATATTTCCATCCTGCAGCTTTTTGGGAGAAAAGCTCCCCTTCTCCATCTCAATAACCCTTATCCACTGAATCTGTTTCTCAGAGCGTGACTGGTTGTTCTCCTTAACACAGCCGTAAACGCACCTTCTGCACCCAATGCACTTCTGGATATTAAGGGCCATGCCAAAGAGCACCCCTTCCATGGCCGGAGTATCGTCTACAGTGACATTTTTTTTGAACTCCTCAGTGTACCTTTCCTCAAGCCGTGCGATGGCCTCTTTCTTCTCATCATCCGTCATAAGCCTGTAGTTCTTCTGAAAGTACTCGGCCCATGTTGTACGCGCATCGGCTTCCTTTGCCGAGAGCCCCTCGGTGGCTCCGAGTATGGCCGCGGCAATACCAACTTTACCCATATCCTTAAGGAACTTACGGCGTTTCCCTGCCCCTGGAGAATCAGTCTCTGGTCCCTTTTTATTCTCTTTTGTCATGAAAACCTCTTCCGCTGATATTATTGATATTACAGAAAACGCGCTTATTTTTTTACCGATTCATAAGAGTCAATAAGAGCGGAGACCATCTCTGCCTTCTCGTTCTTGCTCATGAGTTCAAACTTTCTGTCTTTCCAGGTACGCTCAACACCCAGCTCATCCGCTCTGTAGAGTTTTTTGGTGTCCTCCTTCAGAACCGCCTGCATTGTTTTTTTAGCTACCGCGGCTCCGCCGGCAACTGCGAGCCCGGCAACCACGGTGCTCTTAATAAAACTACGCCTCGTCATATTTTTTTCCAACTTATTACTCAAGCTCTTATCTACAGATTCAACGGGTTTGTCTTTACACTCAGCCATATGATCCCCCTCCTTATGCTTAAAAAACCTCGCACCACCTGCGGTACCACAGAACCTCATAATACAGGGAGATAAAACTCAGTACCCTTTGAGAGCCTTTGCGAGAGAGTTCAGGCCCCGTACATGCCGCCAAAAACCCCGTACCCCCTGAAGCATACAATTCAAGATATATGCTTTTGTACATTGCCCTAATTCTGTACTTTGAATTATAGCAAGGTTTGGAGAGGAAAAAAACAAAATAAAAGGTGATAATTTAAGACAAGTTGGCTCTTAAAAGTACTGTTTTTATTTAAAAAACCGGGCATAAGCAGAGATGGCCACGGGGTTTCACCTGAAATATCATATACTTACAGGACCTTTGTTTATGCCGGAAAAAAACGCAGCAAGCCCTGCGTAAAAGAGGAGAAAAAAATCCAGGAGGATTACTTCAAGGTCTTATAATCCGTAAAGCACCGGTGTTTTTACACGGATTTTTTTATTTTACCACTGTCTGGCAGAGTGTTCTGTCTTACGAAGAAGTGGGCATTTGCAGGTAAAAAAGGGGGTGAGAGTTAAAGTGCCCGAGACCATGGTCTCGGGCACTTTACAAAAGGAGAAGGCACGCATGCGCACCTACAGCAGAGTTTAAAAGGAGTAAGATTATAGACCTAAAAAAGTACCTGAAACCACAGAAAAGCTACCACCGTGATGCCAAGGAGGTTTGGAGCCATTGCCATGGCCTGACGTGCCGCAGAGGCATGGGCCGTAAGCTTAAGGGCAAGGTATAGACTCCACAGCCCTCCAAGCGCAAAGGTTGCAGCCTCCGCAACGTGGACCACGCTCTCGCTTAAACCAAAAACATCGGGGGTACTGAAGATTACCCCGCCAACACCCACCACAAGGGAGACCAGAGCAATGGGAGCGTAAAGATAACCCAGGGCCAGGTTATCCCTGTACTTATCAAGGATAAAGGCCGAGGTAGCGGTAAGTGCGTATAAGATAAACAGTACGCCAAGCATGAACGCGGTGATGAATGTTATTAAAGCTACAGAGTCTGACCACGTGAGCACCTCGCCGTATTCAGGGTAATTCATCATGAGCCACCGCGGCCCGCTTCTGCCCATGAGTTCGGCAAGGCCAAGTTTGCCAAGGAGCGTGCCCAGCGCAGCCGTGTACTTTGCAAAGAAAGTGCCCGCCTCGCTGTGAAAATCACCAAGCCCCAGACCAGTAGCCGCGAAGAGGAATATAACCTCCCACCTGTTGGGATCCCTTTTCTCTATCTCCTCAATCTCCACACCCGGGCGCCTGAGCTTAAGGTGAAGTGAGTACGGTTGGTTATCCTTATTAACGCATTTAAAACATTCAATGCAGTGTGAACTGGCAGCCTTTGTATTGGGGTTTATAAATGTGGGACATATATTGGTTCTTCTATGACACTTTCGCCGCTCAGGCCCTCTGTAAGAATTCTCACTCTTGCCCCTTCTATCCCATCCCTCTCTTCGTCTCTCTGCTGCGGCCTCACCATGGTCTTCAGTTCTCTCAAAACTTACCGCTCCCATACGTGAGAACACTCCAAGCAGCGCCCCAATGGGACAGAGATAGCGGCACCAGGGCCTCATGCCCCTTACATATAAAAACCCCACAATGGCCGCGAGCACCATAGTGGTCCCGAGTATCTCAAAGGTACCCAGCGGAAACTCGTCTACACCAAGAAGCTTGCCGGTAATGGTTATTACCAAAAATGCCGCTATGGGTATCCATGCCCTACGCATCCACTTTGGCACGTGCCTGTTTAGCCCCCATCGGCTCATAAACTCGCTAAGCGCTCCCTGCGGACATAAAAGCCCGCACCAGAGCCTGCCAAAGAATATAACCGAGACCAGCATCAAGGGGAACCATAGCCCCCAGACGGCAAATCTGGCGAAGAGTGTAAAATTATTCCCAATCGTGGCCTCATCTCCCGGAAAGGGCAGAAAGGCAGGGATAAAGATCAATGCCCCGAAAACAAGAAACATGAGCGCATGTATATAGGGAAAAAAACTCTTATACCGTACCAGAAGTTTTTCTACGGATTTTGCAATGGCCAAGGGAAGACCTCATCAAGGTTGCCTGTTCGTTAAAACCACTGAAAATATTTAAAGATGTCTTATGTGATTAACTTCCATGACCGGCACCGGCATAATTTTCACAACAGCTCATCGCCTGTACAGGAATATCGGCAGTTAATATCCGGTGAGGGAAAAACTACGGAGGTAAGGCACCTGATTGTTGTTTGAGGTATTTAGGGTTACAAGAAGATATACAGCTACGTACCCCACAAGAGGATACGTGTTTTTTATATTACCAGATTAAAGCTTTTAGCGCAAGCTATCTATGCATGTGTAACAGCACATGCCCTGATATAAGAAAACAATTTAATGCAATATAAGCGCCCAATGCCGGGAGCTTGTGCACGGGCTCAATCGGTATGGATTTTCAAGAGACCGGAGGGTGCCTGACGAAGGAGATACTTTAGCAGCTAACGAATTGTTATTTATAAGCTTTTAATTATTTTAAACCGAAATAGTGAACAGGTACGCATGACGTGAGCCGCTGCCACTGTGCAAGCTGCGCAAGCAAGAGCAACCTTCAATCACTTTGCAGGTCTGTATAAAGTATTAAGAAAAGATGGTGCCCGAGGCCGGGGTCGAACCGGCACGTCCGTTAAGACTCGGGATTTTAAGTCCCGTGCGTCTACCAGTTCCGCCACTCGGGCAATATAAAAGAGAGCGAGGTGGTTTCCTGCTGGACTTATATCAAAACAAAAAACCACCATACTGTCAATATCTAAGGTTAGGCCCAGCGAGAGCATTCATAATTAAAGTCCTTCTCAAAAGAACCGATATTTATATTAATATTAAGTATGGCATGACCTTTGTGCCATTTAGTCCCAACAACTTTTCGCATCCACAGCCCGCCAGACACCTACCGTCAAGAGAGACACATATGAACAAGGAGGTATCATGAAAAAGTTCATCTTTTTTACCTTCACCGCGATTATGCTGACGATCCTATCTCTATGGCCTGATGTCTCCTGGGCTATCCCTTCTTTTGCAAGACAGACGGGTATGGCATGCAATACCTGTCACTACCAGCACTACCCGAGCCTTAACGCCTTTGGCAGGGTCTTTAAGGCAAACGGCTTTACCATGGTAGGGGGCCAGAGCCTTGTGGAAGGCGATCTCCTCTCCCTGCCGGCAACTCTGAACGCTTCCATAGTTACAAAGGTACGTTTTCAGAAGACCAATGGAGACGTGAACGACTCGGGTACCAATAAGGGTGAGTTACAGTTTCCAGATGAGGCCGCGCTCTTTCTCGCCGGGCGCATCGGCGAACGCATCGGCTTTCTCCTTGAGGGGCAGATGGCAGACTCCGGCAGCTCCATGTTCGCTAACTTCAAGGCACCTATAGGCTTTGATGTAAAGAGCGCTCACTTTAGCGTTGTCCCCTTTGCCACGGCCGGTCTTGGCCCGCAGTTTGCCTTTGAGCTGCTCAACACCGGGGCAGTAGCCAATATACGCGTCCTTGAACATAAGGCCGAGATCTCAGCCATTCAATACGTAGGTCTGAAACACGCGGCGCAGGGCGTAGCCTTTGTGGCCTCTCACAACACGGGCTACTTTAGTTTTACTCCATGGCAGCCTGAGGCGGGCACCTCTGACTCAGGGCCCTTCCTCCAGTACCTGCGCCTTGTGGGCACACGTACACTTGCGGGCTGGGACCTTGCCGCAGGAGGTCAGCTCTTTCTGGGCACAACAAAACTCGGCAACGGCACACGCGAGAGCGCCAGAGGCTGGGCCTTGGACGCGCAGGCCCAGGGCTCTATACTGAGCCTGCCAATTGGTATCTATCTTAACTATGCCGAGGCCCAGGGCTCAACAGCAAACGAACCCATGAATATTTTCAACAGCAACCCCGGTGACAAGAGAGCCTGGTCTGTACTTGCCGAGGTTGGTGTACTGCCGGGAAGAGTCACCGTTGCAGCGGGTTACCGCGATGGTAACTCCGGGGCCATAGGTCCAAGCACAGAGTCCGCCGTAACAGTGGGCGCAACCTTCCTGCTGGCACAGAACTTCGAGCTGCAGGTAAACCACAGCTTTAACTCAGGTGACTTCTTTGATATCCCTGCCAATAACGAATTGGCCAACGGAGACCAGCTTACAACCTTAATGATCTTCGCTGCCTTTTAAGGTACAGGGCAGGTTCAAAGAGGCAATGGGTACTTAAAAGCAAGGGTAATATGGACAAAAGGGGCGCTTAGGCTCTTTAAGAGAATTGGGGCAAAGGGTTGAAGGGGAAAAGAAAAAAGGGGGACAGATAGAGGCAAGAGTTTCATGTAAGCGCCTCGGCCTGTCCCCTTCTTACTGGCACTAACATAGCTTTTGGGAAGAGAATGAAAAACAGAGTATACAGCAATATTTACCTCTTAATCATCTTAAGCGCCCTTGCATTCGGCTGCGGCGCACCGCTGCAGTATGCCTATACACCTTCAAAGAACGCACCCGTGCCTGAGAATAAAAACGGACTCTCCATATACATCGCACCGGTGCAAGACAGCCGCGGTGCAATAAATAATATAAATAAGATAGGCGAACTTCGCTCCACGGTAGTTAATATATCAGGTAATGAGCTTATCTTATCAGAAAACCCTGCCGTGGCAGTACACGAGGCCATGATTGCCGGGTTTACCCGTGGTGGATTCACCGTGGCAGAGAGCTCTGGTAAAAAAAAAATCGAGTATGAACTAAAGACAGAGCTGCAAAAGTTTCACCTTGAGATTGCCTCAAAAGACAGGATTAATATAACTCTGTACATGGAGTTTAAGAGGGTTGGCAGTAACGTAAATATTTGTAGCGGAATTGTCGATATATCAGAGAGCAGATACGCAGGCGTATCCGGTGATTCCAGAAGGAGCATCAAAAAATATATCTCCGCGTCTCTTGAAAAAGTTATAAAAAAAGCCCTCACCCGTACTGAGCTTGCCTTAAGAGATAGAGAGTCAGGGCAAAGTTCATACGGCAATAAGAGTTTTGCGATAGAGACAAGAGCGGATAATCATCAGAAGATTTCAAGGGGAGTACTAAGTATCACGACTGAGCCTGAAAGGGCAAAGATCTACCTTAACGGTATATACTACGGGCTTAGCCCGCAGCGCCTTTACTTAAAGCCCGGCATATACAGACTTAAGATAACCAGAGAGAGTTTTCTGGAGTTTAATCATAAGGTTGCCGTAGACAGTGAGCGGGAGACAGAGATAGAGGAAGTCCTGCTTAAAGGCCACTAAAAAAAGGCCCTGCCTCAGATGACAGAGCCTTCTCATATATTTTCAAAAAAAACAGAACAAAGTATGTGGTACTGATAATCAGAGCGCTGTGTTAAGAGAGCGATGACTCGTTCGGCTTTGCCCCCACCCTTGAGTGAGTGTACCAATGCCCCTGTACATCCTTGCTCCCCTCCCCCCACCACAAAACGCCTTATATTACCTTCTACTGCTCCCCCTTTTCCCTCACTCCCCGTTTTCCCTCACTCCCCCTTTGACTCATACACCTTGACTCACCCGTTCATCTGCGGCCTTTAGCCGATTAATCCGAGGAAAGGGTTAGCGAAGAGAAGTATGAGGGCTATGACGAGAGTGTATATGGCAAGGGACTCTATCATGGCAAGACCGATAAGCAGTGTTGAGAGAATCTTACCCGATGCGCCGGGGTTTCTTGCGATTCCTTCAACAGCGCCTCTTACGGCGTTACCCTTACCAAGACCGGTACCAAAGGAAGCAATGGCCATACCTATTGCCGCGGCCATGCCTACGCCTGTAAAGAACAGTATCTTTGCGTTACCCGCGGCCTGATGCGCGCCTTCGGCTCCCTCGGCCCATACATCAGGTACGAGTACGAGCGTTAAAAGGGCCAGTGCCGGTAAAAATATTAAACTCTTTTTCATAACAGATTTTCCCTCCTTAAGGTTTCCGCACCATCTCTGTCGTAGAGAGGGTTGATATTGTTTTATGAGGCTAAATATTACTAAAAGCTAACTTTGGTGTCAAGACTTATTAAGGCCATTTCGCCTTATTTCAGGGGTTTTTATTACAACCCTTTGAAGAGTGCCTGCGAAGTACGGCCTCTTTATTTTAAAAGGTATTAATTCATCCCACTCTGCTCACGCCGCGCTGTAATCAGAGCTGTAAAATACAGATAGTACAGCCTTCAGACTCCCGTAAAGTACGCACTCTTCAATGCCCCTTGGATGGGGCTGCGCCTTTCGCTCTTATGGTAACGTCGGGAAAAAGCCTGAAAAAACATATAAGAGAGAGCAGGGCCGCGGAAATAAAACCCAGGGCAAGGGATATATTGACATAAGTCCCAAGCGTTGGTGTAGAGCCGTCGGAGTAGGTGGGTATAATCATGAGGTAACGGTTCAGCCACATACCAAAACATAATATAACAGCCACTGTGGTAAGGCCGAAGACAGTAAGTTTTATCCTGCGGAATACAAGCATAAAGAATGGAATGATAAATAAGGCCAGCATCATGGCCACGAAAACAAGGAGATAGTTTCCGCTCATCCTCTCAAGGAGAGGGCCGTACCTGTGCGAGAGCTCAGGGTACCACATGACTATGTGCTGAGACCAGAACATGTATATCCACGTCAGGGTGAAACCCATGAGCAGCTTACCCATAGGCTCGATGTAATCAAGGTCAAAAGGTACGCCGGGTCTTCTGCCGATAAATACACGGGCAAGTATAAAGAGAAAAGCCGGGCCTACGAGGAGATTACCCACCCAGTAGTAACCGGGAAATATTGTGCTCTCCCAGTGGGGGATGTTCATCATGGCAAAGTCCCAGGCCAGATTGGTATTGGCAAAGACGTAGAAGAACATAATAAAACCGCCGAGAAAACTCATCTTTACTCTAAGACAATTCGGCACCTCTCTGTGAGTCTCTTCAGCGCGGCTGCCGCGAAAGTACAGGTAGCTCAGGAAATAAAACGGCACCATTGTGGCTACGTATCTCCAGAGGAAAAAGTTTTTGTTAAGCCAGGGGCTCATCTCGCCGCCTCCGTGACCTGCGGCCTCGCCGCCGTGAGCGCCCATCCAGTAGAAAAGATGCTCTGCTCCGCCGTAAAAAAGCACCAGAAAGCCTATAACGGCAACAGGCAAAGTGGCAAGCGTGAGTATCTCTCCGAGACGGTTGAAATAAGTGGCCCATGTGGATTTTGCCACACGCATGATAGTGGAGAAGATAATGCCTGTCTGAGTAAGGCCGAGAAAAAAGAGATAATTAACAGCCAGCAGCCCCCAGAGGGTCTGACTCTCGCTATTGGTTGAGGCCACATAGGCAAAGGTAAAGATAGCATTTGCCAGAATTATAAGGAGGACCGGTAGTAACATGGACCTGAAGCCGTATTTATTCATCTTTCTTCGCCGTCTTTTCGCTGGTTAGACCGTGCTTGATATAATTTATTATATGCCACCTGTCCGTCTTTGATACTGAGTCCCTGTAAGAAGGCATGACAGCCAGACCGCCGTTGGTAATGGTATAGAAGATATCTCCGTCCAGTTTATTCTGAACATAATCCATGGTAAGGTCCGTTGGAGGTATGTACTTTATACCTACAAGCCCGTCTCCGTGCCCTGTTGCGCCGTGACAGGGCAGGCAATATGTCCTGTACATTTTACGTCCTCTTTTTATGGAGGCGGCATCAGGTGCAACGGGACTTTTAATGGCCGAGGACTCCACCCTGTCATTGGCAAAGAAGGGTTTACCCTCTGTGTTTACAATACCCTCGGGCTGCTTGGGCGCCGGCTCTTCCTGTGCCCTGTGATTTTTCTGGTGGTACATATCCCAGGACCAGGGCCATGCATGAGCCATGGCCGGCGCAATAAGGGCCATAAGAGTGCCCAATATAATTATCCTTAGAGTTTTCATCAAGCCTCTTCTTCTATCCCGCGTGTAAGGAGTCTAACCTCGTGGGCCCCGAATTCTCTGAGTACCCCCTCGACCACATCGTACATATCATCACGGATTCCATCAACAAGAAGACCAAAACCATCTACATTAACCACAGGGTCGTACAGCCTGTCTTTCCCGTAATAGGGTAGCTTTGCGATAACAAGAAAACCCATTAAGGTCCAGAGAACACCAAAGAGTATGGCTGTCTCGTAAGAGATAAGCAGGGTTGGTGTCATGGCAAAGACCGGTTTTCCGCCCCTTGGAAGTATATACATAACGGCCGTGCCCAGAGTAAGCAAAATACCGAAGATAAAACCTGCTACCCCGCCGAAGAGGGTAAAGTAGCGCACATAATTATGGCGCTGCTGAACGGCGCTGTACTCGGGCTCATGGCCCAGCGGCACAGGCGAGAACAGCGTCACCTCATACCCCGTGTTCTGCAGCTTGTCGGCCGCTTCCATCATGGTATCGGCGTGCTTATATATACCAAGTAGGGGAGCCATCTTCATGATCCATTTCCTTTGTATGAGGCTTTTTCCTGGGTATCCCTATATCTTCCTTAACCTCGTAGATAGAGATACTGGGCCATAGTTTAATAAAGAGCAGAAATAATACGGCAAAGAAAAAGAACGAGCCCACTGTCATGGATATTTCCGCAAGGCTCGGCAGATAACTGTTCCACATGAAGGGGAAGTACTTTCTCGGCAGAGTGGATACAACGAGAAGATACCTCTCTATCCACATGCCCACGTTTATACCGATGGATATGAAAAATATTATAGGCACGCACCTTCTTATGCTTCTAAACATAAGGAAGAGAGGCGCAACAGTGTTTGTCGCTATCATGAGCCAGTATATAATAGCAATGGGGCTCTTGAACATACGGTAGATCATGGCCTCATTCTCATAATTGGTATTGGCGTACCAACCCGTAAAGACCTCCATGACGTTGATATAGCTCCATATAAGGGACATTACAAGAAGGAGCATGCAGAGCTTTGAGAGGTGGTCGATGGTGATGTATTTCTCCACCTTAAGGAACTTTCTCACAAATATCATAAGGGTAACAATAGCCGCGGAGCCCGAGTATATGGCTCCAACAACAAAGTACGGGGCGAATATCGTCTTATTAAGGGCCGGCACCATGGAGAGGGCAAGGTCCCATGAGACAATGGAGTGCACGGATACGGCAAGTGGGATAATAAAGACTGCGAAGAAGCCGTATGCCTTATTAAGCCAGTGCCACTCCGCGTCCGTACCTCTCCAGCCCAGAGAGAGCCATCCGTAGAACTCTCTTCTCCAGCCTGTGGTCCTGTCCCTTACGGCGGCAAGATCCGGTATTGAACCGAAGTAAAGGAATATCATGGAAGACGTGGCATATGTGCTGATGGCAAGAACATCAAACATAAGGGGAGAGAGGAAGTTCACCCAGAGGAGCCGCTGGTTGGGATACGGCATGGTCCAGTAAAAATTCCAGGGTCTGCCCATATGAACAAAGATAAAGATAGCCGCCGTCATAACGGAGAAAAACGTCATGGCCTCGGCGCTTCGGTAAATAGATCTACGCCACGGGGTCTGCGTTATGAATAGAATGGCAGATAGCAGGGTGCCCGAATGGCTGATACCTATCCAGAAGATGAAGTTGGCGATATAGATGCCCCAGAAAGCCGGGGTCTGCAGCCCGGAGACTCCCTGACCTACGTAAATCTGATAAAACCACGCGCCGCCCCAGAGCCCTGCGGCAAGTAAAAAGCAGACCACAAGGGCCACGTAGTAGCCCGGGCCTGTCTTGGTCATGGTGCGAAGTACGTCGTCGTTAACTTCGCTGTATGGTATAACCCTCTTGGACTCGTTATTAGACATTAATCCATTACCCTTTTCAGGTAGATGACAGATGGTTTGGTCTCAAGGTTCTCAAAGAGCTTATACCCGCGCTTGCTTGCCGCCAGTTTTGAGACCTTACTCTCGGGGTCCATTAAATCTCCAAATGTAATGGCCCCGGTGGGACAGGACTGGGCGCACGCGGTCTGAATCTCGCCGTCCTTTACCTTTCTCTTCCCGTCCTTGGCCTTATCGTTGACGCCTCTTATTCTCTGGATGCAGAAGGTGCATTTTTCCATAACACCCATCTCGCGTACCGTAACATCGGGGTTCAGCTGCTCATCAAGGGGTTTATCCCATTTGTAGCTGAACCAGTTAAAACGCCTCACATCATAAGGGCAGTATGTGGCGCAGGTAAAGGTACCCACGCAGCGGTTGTAGACCTGCACATTAAGCCCGTCCTGATTGTGATAGGTGGCGTAAACCGGGCAACCTATCTCACATGGAGCGGCGTCGCACTGCTGGCACATTACGGGGATGAATTTGACCTTCACATCAGGGTACTCGCCCTCAATGTAGCGCTCTATCCGGAGCCAGTTAAATACCCTGTTGTCCTCACAGCCCTGCTCGCCTACAACGGGCAGGTTGTTCTCTGCGTAACAGGATACCACGCATGCCTCGCATCCGTTGCACCTGTCCACGTCAATGACAATGGCGTAGTGGTGATCGAACTCCTTATAATAACCGGGCCTCCTGAAGTCCTTGAGGCGCTCTTTTATCTTATCTATCACACCGGACACTTATGTAGTCTCCTTTTTAAGTCTTTTATACTCGCGGCTGGTAATAGTCTGCACAATGGGCCTGCCGTGCTGAGTGGGCTTGCCGTGCTCCTTGGCCGTGGGCTCAATCTTAACAAGGCGTCCCGAGCCTCCGGAGTGCTCTACCTTCACGCGTGTGCAGTTAAGGGCCATGGCACCGGAGTCTTTATCCGCCACAGCGGGAATTATCTCAATGGGGTTAACACCGCGGCCCTTGGCGTACCTGCCGTAGAGCTTGTGTCCCTGCCCTATGGGGAGGGCCACTGTATCGGGCCTGATCCCGGCGTATGGAAAGACAAATGCCTTGATGGAACCATAGGGGGACTCAATCCTTACCTTATCGCCTTCTTTAAAGCCAAGCTGCTTTGCTGTTACGGGGTTTATCTCTACCCAGCTTCCCCAAACCACCGTGGTAATGGGGTCGGGCAGCTCCTGGAGCCAGGGCAGGTTAGCCCCGCGCCCGTCAAGGTGCCCTGCCTGAGGGTAGAGCATAAGGTAGAGGGGATAATCAGACATCTTGCCGGCAAACTTGGCAGGTTTGGCGAAGAGCCCCTTGCCCACCTTTTTAGGCGTAGTTGAAAGGGCCTTAACTCCAGACGGATTAACGGCCTTCTTCCACCAGCCGCCCTCCTGCAGAAGCTTGTTCCAGAACCCGTCAAAGGTAAGGGTTCCGCGTGAGATCTCAGCGTTCTTATCATATAAATCATTCCAGGCCGCACGGAGATACTCGGCATAACTCATCCAGTGGTGGTCCTCGGCCACTTTACCGCCAATAGCGCTGGCAAGCGCCACGAAGATGTCTCCCGCCCCCCTGGTATTAAAGACAGGGCTTACAACGGGCTGCATGAGAGTAGCCACAGGCGCGCCCACGGCAGGATTGGTAAAGTCATCGCCCCACTCCTCAAAAGAGGTATGCAGGGGCAGGATAAGGTCGGCCATGGCCGAGGTCTCATCCATAAAAGATGTCATGGCGCATATAAAGGGCACTTTTTTAAGCGCAAGCTCCAGGCCGAGTTTCGGCGAGGTGGTAAAGAGCGGATTTGTGTTATGAAGCATAAGGACTTTAACTTTTGAGGAGGCCGCGTCTTTAACAAAACCCGCGATGCCTCTCTCAAAGTCCATCTCTTGAGTGCCGTCGGCAAAAAAGAGCTCATCAGGGTTAGGTATGATACCGCCTTTAGCGCCGGTGCCGCCGCCGAGGTAATTTAATATATTTACGGCAAGCAGGCTGCTTACGCCGTTATCATAACCTGCAACAACCTCTCCGCCTATGGCAAGGGGCCTCTCAGCTGCGGCAAACTCCTTTGCAAGCTTAAGCGTCCTTGCTGCGGCCACATCTGTTGTCCTTGCCGTAGCTGATGGGGAAAAACCCGCAAGGGCTGTCTTCCACTTTGCCACGTCCTTACCGGAATAAAGCCCGGCGTCCAGAATCGCGTATGCTATGGAGAGGGCGAAGATGCCCTCTGTACCCGGCCTTATGGGCACCCACTCATCGGCATTGGCGCCGGTGAGGGACATACGCGGCTCCACATGAACGAGCCTGCCTCTTACTCCGCTGCCCTGGCGCATCTCGCCGTAAGCATAACCGTAGTTAACCGGAGATATCCAGGTGCTGTTAAAATCAGCCCCAAAGGAGAGTACCATGGAGGCGTTGGCAATATCGTAATGAGGTATGGCGTCAATGGCAAAGGCCGCCTTATTGGCAAAACGCAGGCTCCTGTAATCATAGAGCTCGTACTGGCTGTAATTGGGTGAACCAAGGCTCTCCATGAATCCGCCAAAAAGCTTATCCAGATGACCGCGAACTGTATTGGTACGGAGATAAACCCCCTCTGCCTCGCCCTTATCTGAGAGGTCCTTAATATTGGCGGAAAGAATCTTTAATGCCCGCTCCCATGATATTTCTTCAAATTCTCCGGGCTTGCCGTTACCGCGGGTGCCCTTTCTCTTCATGGGCGCCTTTATGCGATCCGGGTTATATAGGGCCTGAAGACCTGCCTGCCCCCTTGCGCAGAGCTTTCCCTTGTTCACCGGATGCAGAGGGTTGCCCTCTACCTTCTTGGCCCTGCCGTCCATGACCTTTACCACGGTGCCGCAGCCCGCAGGGCACTGCGTGCAGAGGCTGGAATACCATGCCCCCACGCCGGGGATAATATCCTCAGGCGGGATAAGGTAGGGGATAAGCTTTGCACCCGGCGGCCTTGAGATCTTGCCAAAAACCCCGCCGAGAACTACGCCTGCGCCGCCCACTCCGATATATTTTAGAAAATCTCTACGTTTCATCTTTTGTCCGATAAAAAACTGTATATTTAAAGGCCCTTCTCTCTCACTGACCCGTTACAGACAGACCTTAAAGCCTCCCCTGATCCTCACTCCCCTTGCTAACTCATCCCCAACCGTATCGCCCCGGCCCCTTTAGCTGCCCGTCTTAGACAAGGCTCCCCGCACCCGCAACTACCCCCCACGCCTTATATGTGACAGGTCCAGCATGCCTGACCGTTCTTAACATCGTACTTCTTGTGGCATTGCAGGCACCACCCCATCTGCAAAGAGGAGACGCGTCTTACCCTGTCCATGGAAGCGATGTCGCCGTGGCAATCAGCGCATTTACGCCCTGCCCTTATATGCCTTTTGTGGGGGAAGTAGACATAATCGGGGAGATTATGTACTTTTGTCCACGGAATTGGTTCTCTTTTATCCCAGTATGCCGTGAGTTTCTTTATCTCAGGGCTCTCTGTCTTAATAATCTTGTGGCACCCCATGCAGCGCTGCACATTAGGCACACCGGAGACACGGGACCTCTCGGCGTAAATATGGCAGAACTGACACGGTATCTCGTTTGTGCCTGCATGTATCTTATGGCTGAATTTTATGGGCTGCACAGGATCAAGATCCGTGCGAAGAGCGGCATCAATGCCGTAGCCTATGACAAAGGCCACGAAAAATACTGCCGCCAATATGACGAGTTTTTTCAGGATCATGGACGTAGCTTCTTAAATAGAGTTATAAGAGTCTATCCTTACCCTTGCCTCATGCTGCAATACAACCCTGCGATAACTAAAAGCCCTACGATGAGTTTCGCAGACGATTCTCCCTTCCGCTAATTTTTTGCGGACTATGGAAAAGGAGTGCAACGGCAAGGCATTAAATCATAAAAAGTATAACTGTTTGTGGGATGATATAAAATATCAATGCCTTTGTCAAGAATAGAATTGATTTTATAATGAAGCTTTAGAGGGGGAGGCGGCGCGTCTCCTTTACCTTAAGAGTAAAGTATTTATCCGCAGCACCTGCACGGGAACTGCGCATGTATAATAGCAGGGAGATACAGAGGGGGGGGGGGCGGCAGATGACTACCCTCTTCGCACAGAGACCTCTCGCCTGTACGCGCTTAGCAGATCGTGTTTGGAGATGGTGCCCGTAAGTTTTGTCCCGTCATCCACCTTTCTTACAACCGGCAGGATATCCATGCCGCTCTCCACAAGGCTCTTCATCGCCTCTTTAAGAGAGGCCGACTCTGCGATACAGGGTACATTTTTGGCGATATCCCCTGCAACCACAACATACTGCAGAGACTCGCTGTGCCGAAGCAGCGTTATAATAGCGTCAATGGTTATAAGGCCGTGATACTCTCCGTCACTGTCAACAACGGTAAGACTTGCGCGATTTTCTTTTTCCACAAGCTCAATAATCTCATCAATAGGGGCCGAGGGCAGCACTGAGGCCCCCATCTTGCCGAGGATTTCCCCTATCTTAATACTCTCCATAATATCGCGCACCCGTTCTTTCTTTATATTGATGCCGCGCCTTATGAGTTTAAGCGTGTATATGGACTCACGGTGAAGCTTCTCGGAAAACGCCGTGGTAATGGTAACGGCCAACATGAGTGGCAGTATTATGAGATAATCACCTGTAAGCTCAAACATAATAAGGAATGCCGCCATGGGCGCATGGGCCGAGCCTGCAAAAAAAGCCGCCATGCCCACAAGTGCATAGGCACCTGGCTCTATGCCGAGGCCGGGAAAGACAAAGGAGAGTATCATGCCAAAGGCCCCGCCAACAAGGGAGCCCATAACAAGAGAAGGGGCAAAGACCCCGCCTGATCCGCCGCTGCCAAGGGTGAAACATACGGCCAACATCTTAAGGGGGACGAGGATGAGAATTACATGAAAAAGCATAGTGGCGTTTACGGCCCCCTCGATGTTCTCATAACCAACGCCGAAGACCTGCGGGAAAAAGAGCCCGATAACTCCAAGGGCAAGGGCGCCGATAACGGGTTTAACAAGGTCGTGCGTTTTCAGGCTATCGAAGATGTCCTCGAACTTGTATAAAGACCGTACAAAAAGAATGGCAATGGGAGCGATAATAAGACCGAGGGCAATATAAAAGAGCAGCTCCACGGGGCTGTTTATGGAGTAGGCCGGGGCTGTTATGAAGTGTTCGCTGCCAAGCAGTATCTTTGCCACAACGCTTGCGGTCACCGATGCGATGACGACGTTGCCGATTCTGCGTGTAGAAAAATCTCTGAGGATTACCTCCAGCGCGAAGAAAAGCCCGCCTATGGGAGCGTTAAAGGTGGCGGCAATGCCCGCTGCCGCACCGCATGCCACGAGGTTTTTCACCTTCTCGTCTTTAAGGTGAAAGATTTGCCCAAGGGTTGAGCCCAGCGCGGAGCCCAGCTGCACAACAGGGCCTTCTCTGCCGGCAGAACCTCCCGAACCTATGCAGAGTGATGAGGCAAGTGACTTTACAAGGGCCACCCTTGGCCTTATCCTGCCGCCGTCGCGCTCCATGGCCAGCATTACCTCCGGCACGCCGTGGCCCTTTGCCTCACGGGCAAAGAAGTATATAATGGGGCCAAAGAGCACCGCACCGATGGCTGGGATGATAATAACGGCATAGGGCCCCATAAAAGAGAGCCAGCCGTACAGGGTGACGAAAAAAAAGACGTGGAAAAAATCCAGCATCCAGCGGAAGAAAACAGCGGCAAGCCCTGCGCCAACGCCCACGATGGCCGAGAGCACGAGCATGGATTTAGCCGATGAAGAGATAAAAGACAGAGGACTCTTGGGCCCTGTAATCCTCACAAAAAAATCTTTAAGAGCGGTTGCCAACTCTATTAATCCTCGCTTATTACGTCAATTGCCGAGAGGGTCTCTGTATTTTACAATATAAGATGACATGGCGCGTCCGTAAAAAGGCGCAAGGTGCATATCACTCTCAAGAGACAGGGAACAATTTATCTTTTAAAAAGGTAAGCTCAAAGAAGAACGGACTTACATGTAACTTTAAATATATAACATAAAGCTGGGATAGAGGCAAGATTTCAAAGCACACCCTCATGGGCGCATGAGGCGGCGGCCATGACTACTCGTTGGTCTTATTTGGAAAAGAAACTTCAAGTACAACACAGCCCTGCTCTATCCTGAACGGGCCATGCACCTCGCCGGGGGGACGGGACGCGTAACAACCTGTCTCAAGCCACATCTGAAAGGCCCTGTCATAGAGGCGTCCGCTCACAATAAAGACCTCTTCGGGATAAGTATGGCTCTTGCCGCCAAAGGCCGCGGTATCGGCGCCTGGTTCAAAACGCGTCAAACGCGTATACTCGCCTGTTTTATCATCCATACCAAGGGTGAGCTCTTCCACCATACCCTCAAGGCCCTTAACGGGCTGCCACCTGCCTTTGCTCTTAAGGTCAAGAGTGTTCCGGTAGGTTATTGTTGTCTTGGCCATATCTGCACCTCTTGCTCCCGTATGTATCTGTCTGCTAAAGGATCAATAATCGCGCGGTACGGCCAACATCCTCTCAAGGGACGCTATTGCCTTAACTCTCACCTCTTCCGGCACGGTGACTATGTTTTTTTCCTCAGAGAGGCTCTCCAGCACGTCCTCAAGGTTGGTGAGCTTCATATTGGGGCATATGAGACCCTCTGAGGGGATGATGAATTTTTTCCCGGGGTTTTCTTTTTTAAGTCTGTAAAGTATGCCCAGCTCCGTACCAACGATAATGGTCTTTGCCTCAGTCTCGCGTGCGAACTTGTACATGCCCGAGGTGGAGCAGACGTAATCAGCGTTATCAATGACCTCAGGGGTGCACTCGGGGTGGCAGACAAATACGCTTCCCGGGTTCTCCGCTCTTACTTGCAGTATATGGGCAAGGGTGAGCCTCTCATGTGTGGGGCAGTACCCGTCCCACCACTCCATTTTTTTCTTCGTATGATGCGATACGTACTCGCTGAGGTTTCTGTCGGGTATCATATACACAGACTCGGCGGTAAGGGAATCAACTACATGAGCGGCATTGGCAGAGGTGCAGCATATGTAACTGAGGGCCTTTACCGCTGCGCTTGTATTTACATAGGCCACAACAGGAACGCCCGGCCTCTTGTCTATCTCCACCTGAAGCTGCTCCGCGGTTATCATATCCGCCATTGGGCACCCAGCGTCGTAACGGGGCAGAATGACCTTTTTTTCAGGCGCCAGTATAGCGGCGCTCTCAGCCATAAAGTGTACGCCGCAAAAGACTATTATATCGGCATCTGAGTCCGCCGCGGCCTGACTTAAGGCAAGTGAATCACCGGTAATATCAGCTATGGCCTGTATCTCGTCTCTCTGATAATTATGGGCGAGCATTAAGGCGTTTTTTTCTTTTAGAAGGGCCTTAATCTCCCCAATCAGTTCTTCTACGCCCTCTCTCACGGTCCGCACTCCTTATAAAGGCTGTTTTGATGTAATATTATATGATAATCTATGGACATAAAAAACTCAAAGGATTTTTAAAGATGCCCCTTACTGAAGACGAGAAAAGACTGGCGCTCTCTATTGCCAGAACCGCGATTTCAAGCGCATTAAACGGCGAGGACTATAAAGCCGTAAAAATACCTGAGGGCAGCGCACTGCAGGCACGCCTCGGCCTATTTGTCACCCTGCATAAGAACCACCACTTAAGGGGTTGCATCGGCAACTTCACATCAGAGCTGCCCCTCTATGAGAATATAATAGAGATGGCACACTCCGCCGCCTTCAGCGACCCCCGCTTTACGCCTCTCACGCTTGAAGAGCTGCCGAATATTCACATTGAGATATCCGTACTCAGTGCCATGAGGAAGATTAAAGATGTAAGCGAGATAGAGGTTGGACGCCACGGAATTTTTATAGAGAAGGGTTACGCAAGAGGGGTGCTGCTGCCGCAGGTTGCAACGGAAAATAACTTTGACCGTGAGACATTCCTTGAGCATACCTGCATGAAGGCAGGGCTTGCGCCTGGCTGCTGGACTGAGGACGTTAATATATTCATCTTTGAGGCGGATATTTTCAGCGAGAAAGTTTAACGGTAGAACGACAAGTAACGTATAGAGAAAGATATTATAAGGGCGCACAAAAAAATCGTAAAACAAGAGCCCCGCTCACAGGGTCTTATTACATCAGGTCCATGACCCCAACTTCAAGGACAAACCCCTGCCGCACTCCTAAAACCCATAGGCCGTGCGCCCCTTTCTCAGCTTAGCTTGCCAAGAGCCGCGCCAAGCCTCTTCAGGCCCCCTGTGATATTATCCATGGAGGTAGCGAAGGAGAGCCTCAGGAACTTGTCTTCGCCAAAAGCAGAGCCCGGCACAAGGGCAAGGCCCGCGTCTTCCAGGAGGTATCCCGCCATATCAAGGGAGTTGTTTATGGGCCCGTCTCCCGAGCTTCTGCCGTAAAGACCTGAAAAATCCGCGAATACATAAAAAGCCCCTTCAGGGGAGTTGCAGGTAATGCCGGGTATGGCCCGAAGCCCCTCTACAATAACGTCCCTTCTCTTTGTAAACTCAGCCACCATGACATCAACCGTATCCTGGCCCCCGCTTATGGCCTCTACCGCAGCCCACTGGCTGATGGAGGCGGGGTTGGAGGTGGACTGGGACTGAAGTTTTGACATGGCCTTTATTATCTCCACCGGCCCTGCGGCATAACCTATGCGCCAGCCCGTCATGGCATAGGCCTTTGATACGCCGTTCACAACCACGGTGCGTGCCTTTACCTCTGCCGATACTGAGGCAATGGAAGGAGCGGCACTGCCCCCGTAGCAGAGTTTCTCGTATATCTCATCTGAGACTATGAGTATATCCTTCTCACACGCCACCTCCGCAAGGCCGCGGAGTTCTGCCTCTGTATAAAGGCAGCCCGTGGGGTTTGAGGGGCTGTTGATGATAAAGGCCCTTGTCTTATCCGTAACAACAGAGCGAAGCTCATCAGGGTTTACCTTAAAACCCCTCTCTGCCGAGGTGCGTAGTATTACAGGCTTTGCCCCGGTAAGAGAGACGACAGCCGGGTAGCTAACCCAGTATGGCGAGGGTATGACCACCTCATCTCCGGGGTTGAGAATACTCTGGAATAAATTATACAGAGAGTGCTTGGCCCCGCAGGATACCACCACCTCATCGGGGCTGTAGTTCAAGGCGTTATCAAGGCTGAATTTATTTATGATAGCGCACTTCAGCTCAGGTATGCCGCCAACAGGGGTGTATCTTGTACGCCCCTCGTTTATGGCCCTTACCGCGGCGGCGCTGATATTGGCGGGGGTATCAAAATCAGGCTCTCCTGCGCCAAAACCGATTACGTCCTTGCCTGCTGCCTTCATGGCCTTTGCCCTCGCGGTAATGGCAAGGGTAACGGACTCGCTGAGACCTGCTATTCTATCTGATATCTTTATCTTCATAGGCTGTATTTTTCCTTTAACCTCGCCGCCACCGCAGGGGTGACAAAGTGGGAGACATCTCCGCCGAGCCTGGCTATGTCTTTTATAAACCTCGAACTTATTGAAGCGTAATTCTCTGATGTCATCATAAATACCGTCTCTACCTTTGCGGCAAGCTTTCTGTTGGTAAGGGCCATCTGAAACTCGTACTCAAAGTCAGAGATTACCCTTAAACCGCGGATAATCGTACCCACCCCGCGCTCTTGCGCGTAATCCACAAGCAGGCTGTTAAAGGACTCAACCTCTACGCCGCTTAATCCCTCTGTCTCAGCCCGAAGCATGGCAAGGCGCTCCTCTGCATTAAAAAGAGTATCCTTTGTGGAGTTGCCGGCTACGGCCACGATAAGACCATCAAAGAGCCTCAGCCCCCTCTTTATCAGATCAATATGACCCAGCGTCACAGGGTCAAAGGTCCCCGGATATATGGCTATCTTACCTCTCACGCATCTCCCTCATCCCTGCCTTCATCCTTCTCAAAATAAAATACAGAGGTATCTCCGTATACCCTCCTGTCCAACTCCGTAAAACCGCTCCTGCCTGCCTCAACAACAAGGCCCTTTGGTGCCTCGGCCACAATCAGGCCACCTGGAGCAAGAACCGGGGCAGCCGCACCAAGTGTAGATTCGATCAATGCCGAATCATAGGGCGGGTCCATGAATATAATATCAAAGAGTGCGCCTCTTCTTACAAGACCCTTTATGGCGCGTACCGATTCGTCATGTATAATTACAGCCTTATCAAGAACCCCGAGCTTATCAGTGTTTTTCCTTATAAGCCTTACCGCCATATGGCTTGAGTCTACAAAAACAACCTCAGCCGCGGCGCGGCTGAGTGCCTCTATGCCAAGGGCGCCGGTTCCCGCGTAAAGATCCAAGACATGAGGCGAAGAGGAAAAAAAACCGCGAGACGATAGGACGTTGAATATCGCCTCCTTTACCCTGTCAGAGGTGGGCCTTATGAGGCTTCCCTTAAAACCCTTTAAAGGACGGCCCCTTAAAGACCCGGCTACAACCCTCATAAACAAAACCCCCTTACTTTCTTTTGGAAAAAAGAAAGTAAGATAAAGAAAACCCATATGGGGACGAGTGTCAGTGCATTACACATACCACTTGTCTCCTACGAAACAAAACCTACGAGCCTGTAAGGCCCATGACTTTTACGGATATGAGCCTCGGCCTTGGACCGCCGAACTCTGAAAAATATATGGTCTGCCACTGACCAAGGGCGCAGACGCCTCTTGTAACCGGGAGAGTTATTCCGCGGCCAAGGAGCAGAGACTTGATATGCGCAGGCGCGTTACTGCCGTAACCACCGGTGCCGTGTTTATAAGACCTGTCACCCGGGGCCATCTCATCAAGAATATTATTAAGGTCCTCTTCAAGACCTTTGTCTCCGTAATTTATATAAATACTCACAGTAGTATGAGGTACTGAGATAAGGGCCATGCCGTCGCGAATGCCGCTCTCCTTAACAATATCAGCAACACGCTCTGTAATATTAATGTCCTCACGCAGACGGCTTGTAGTAATTCTGATGGACTCTGAAAAAACCTTCACAGCTCCCTCCTCTCTGTACTATGCAAAGTTAGTAATTATTAATCCCCGCTACACCTGTAAAAGTTCGGCAACAATATCCCCTGCCGCCTCATGAAAAGATATATCCGCTAATCTGCCAAGACACGTCTCCTCGGGGTTTACCTCTACGATAAAGGCGTTGCCCTCCCTTGCGATATTCACAAGCGAGGCAGCCGGCTGAACCACCCCTGATGTGCCAACTACCATTACAAAATCAGACCCTCTCGCAAGTTCCAGAGCCTCTGAAAAAACGTCCTCCGGAAGCAACTCGCCAAACCAGACCACAGCGGGCCTCAGCAAACCTCCGCACTCACAGAGCGGCACCTCACTTAACCCCGTAACCCTGTCCTGCACCTCAACTCCGCAGCGTACACACCGAAGTCTCCATATGGAGCCGTGCAGCTCTAAAACATGTGAACTCCCCGCGCTCTGATGCAGGCCGTCTACGTTCTGCGTGATTACGGGGACCTCACGGCCCGCCCGTGTTCGAAACCCGGCCATGGCCATATGGGCCGCCGTTGGAGATACTCTTGATATAAGCCCCCGTCTCCAGTCATACCACTGCCAGACACGCAGAGGGTCTCGGCCAAAGGCCTGCGGTGTTGCCAACTCCTCAGGGCTTGCCCCTCTCCATAGCCCGTCCTTACCTCTAAAAGTGGGCAGACCGCTCTCGGCGCTTATCCCCGCCCCTGTCATAAATAGCGGAGAAGAGGCGCTGCGAAGCCTTTTTATTACCCGGGCCTTCAAGAGCTCACCTCTTGTTATTTAATGTCTTTTCCTTCTTAAGGTCAAGAATTTATTTGGTGCAAAGCCGCCTATACAGGCGCCGCCAAAGAGAGCGGACTTCACGCTTTTATTGCCAACATATAAAACCATCAGGGAGAGGTCCAAAGAGAAAAGAACAAGATAAATGCCGTAAAAAAACAATTAAGCACAGATGAGTGGCTGGGTGAGAAGCACAGGCACAAAGCCCCCCTCTCAATAAAAACTTGCCAGTATATTCTTAAAGTGTATGGCCGTAGCCGTATCTCCCTCTATCTCCAGTTTCCGTGAGAAAAAAACAGTATCAGGGTCTACGCGCCCCGCAAGCACATCCATGAGCACCGTAACATCCCCTCTCATGGTAACATCAGGCGCGCCGCTCATATGAAGCACCACCTTTATCTGCCCATCAGTTATATGGAGAAAAAACCCTCTGCCGATATCCGTGGCCTCGAAAAAAAAGACCTTGCCGTCAAGTTCGCCAAGACGGGCGCCAAGCTCGGGGTTACGCGTTATCATAGCCGATAATACCGCACCAACGGCAAGGCCCTCAAAGACAAGGGGCGTGGCCTTTAATAAAAGCCTCGTCGCCTTTTTGCAGGTCTTTTTAAGCCTCTCTTCCACGGCCTTCTTATTATTTACGGCTTCATCCATGAAAAAAACCTCTTCATACTTTTATGCCTATATGCAGGGCGGCTATACCGCCGAATATATTCTTGTACCGTACCTTCCAGAGCCCTGCGGAGAGCATTATCTCACGCAGACGCTCTTGAGTTGGAAACTGCCTTATTGATTCAGGGAGATAAACATACGCATCGCGGTTACCTGTAATGGACTCACCCACAGCCGGGATAAATGAGAAGGAATAAACATCATAGAGCTTTTTCAAGAGCGGGTTTTTCACATGCGAGAACTCAAGGCATATGACCCTTCCGCCGGGTTTTACCACACGGGTCATCTCGGCAAAGGCCCTCTCAAGGTGAGTTACATTGCGTATGCCAAACCCCACGGTAACGGCGTGAAAGGTATTATCAGGAAAAGAGATGGACTCGCCGTTGCCCTGGACAAAATCCAGCCCCTTTAAAAAACCTCTGTCAATGCACTTTTTTTTGCCCTCTTTAAGCATCTCTCCGTTAATATCATAGACTACCACGTGCCCCGAGGCCCCTACCTGACCGGCCATTAGCAGGGCAATATCACCGGTGCCGCCGGCAACATCAAGTGCGCTCTGGCCGGGGCGAAGAAGTGTCTCAGCGGCAAGGCCCCTCTTCCAGAGCCTGTGAGTACCCATGCTCATGAGGTCGTTCATAAGGTCGTATTTACCTGCCACAGTATCAAAGACCTCGCGTACAAGCCCTTCTTTCTCTGCTTCAGGCACTATACGAGTACCGAAATGAGTTGTCTTTTCCACTCTCTTATCTTCCATATTTTTATAAGGCCCTTTTTTTATTATAGCACAGCCGCTATTGCTACCCGCAGGAGGACCTTCTAAAAAACCTGAAGGCCGCTGCTATGGCGACAACAAAAAGCACTCCGCTGCCAAGTGGCAGCCCAAGGATACGTATCGCGCCGGGGCCGGAAAAAGCCGCAAGCAGGGCCCCCGCCATAACAAGAGAGGCTACGACAATGCCTCCGGCTATGAGTCTGCCCGCGCCCTCTACGCCCCCTACAAGGTCTTCAAGACCGTGATGGGTAAAGCCAACATTAAGCCCGCCTTCTGCTGTCTTTGAGAGCAGGTCATTAAGCTTTACCGGGAGCTCAAGGGTTGACTTTAATATCTCCTCACCAACACGGCCGCCCTTTGCCGCGATCTTGCCGGGTGAAAATTTTTCACGTATCATCCAGCGGTATACCAGTGGGCGTGCAACGTCCCACATATTCACATCAGGGTAAAGCTGTCTGCCCACACCCTCGATAATAACCATGGATTTTTGCAGCAGCAGCAGGTTTGGCTGCAGGGTCATATCAAAACGACGCGCCGTCTCAATAAGTTTCATAAGCAGTCCCGAGACATTGATACGCTCCAGGGTTTTACCGAATATGGGCTCTGTTATCTCAGCCAGCGTATCCTCAAACTCCTCAAGGCTCACCCTGTCGCTTATAAGGCCCATGTCCCTGTGCACTTGCGCCATGCCGCGGTAGTCTTTACGCACTATATAATAAAGAATGCTTGCCAGGTACTTTCGAAGGCCCCTGTCAAGGCGGCCCACAATGCCAAAGTCCAGATAAATAATAACGCCGTCGTCACGGACAAAGATATTGCCGGGATGAAGATCCGCGTGAAAAATCCCGTGCTCAAAGACCTGCTTGAAAAAGAGCTCCACGCCCTTTACGGCAACCTTCTTTATATCCACGCCCTTTGACCTCAGTATCTCCACCTCGTCAATGGGCGTCCCGTAAATCCTCTCCATTGTAAGCACGTCTGCATTGGAGTAATCCCAGTACACACGCGGTATCTGCACATCGCTGTTGCCCTTGAAGATGGCGGAGAAGCGCTCCATGCTCGCCCCTTCTATGGAAAGGTCCTGCTCCTTTGTAATCACCCTCTCAAACTCCGTCACTACCTCCACGGGACGGAACATGCGCGCGCCCTGCACATACCTCTCCATAAGATGAGCAAGGGTGTGCATGACAGACATATCCGCATCAATCACAGGACCTATGCCGGGCCGTTTTACCTTAACGGCCACTTCGGTTCCGTCACGGAGAGTGGCAAGGTGTACCTGCGCAATGGAGGCCGAGGCCACGGGGGTCTCGGTAAAAGAGGCGAACTTATCCTCAAGTGGCGCGCCAAGGGCACTCTCCACGGCGGCCTTTACCGCGGAATAAGGCACAGGTGCCACCTTATCCTGAAGGTTCTTGAACTCATCTATCCACTCCGGTGGAAAGACATCGGCCCGTGTAGAGGCAATCTGACCAAGCTTTACAAAGGTGGGGCCAAGGTCCTCAAGAACAAGCCTTATCCTCTTTGGCACAGAGAGGGCATCCATGCCTTTACCTGTAAAAAATATCCTCGTAAAGACGTTAATAAAGGGAATTATCCTCATGCGTCCCGCGATACCGCCAAAACCATACCGCACGAGTACAAAAACTATACTCACAAGCCGTCTTATATTTTTTATCCTCTGCGTGGCCATACCTTACACGCGCTCCATGCTCTTATTTCTTCTTTAAGAGAGACTCAAGTTTTTCAACCCTCTTTTCCAGGCTATCTACTTTTTCCCTTGCAAGACGAGCCATCTCTTTCACTACCTCTATCTCCTCAACCCCGGCAACATTGAGCTTACCGCGAATCTTGCCTGAATTGGCCGAGAGCTCCTCCTCAATGCGAGTCTTGGCGCTATCCACAACAGAGAGCAGCTCCTTGACTACGGCAGTGCCCTCATCAACTATCTTATTCTCAACGGTCTGCCTCGGAGTAAGTCCCTCATCGCCCTTATCCCCGCCTTTGCTCTCCCCATTATCACTCCCCTCACTCTCGCCGCGTTTTTGCAGGTCCTCAAGAACCTCTTTTATCTTCTTATCAAGGCCCATGCCAACAAGCAGGACCTTATCGAGCATATCTGTCATTACAAAACCTCCTCATTTATAATTAACCCCTCCCCCGCCTCGTGCGCCTACAAAAAATCACGGGATAGGCAAAAGCCTGCACATACCCCGCCTCAGCAGGACAGGTAAAAAATCAGCCGCTCTGCGGTATTAACGGGGCCATGCCCGCCCCTCCGTGATACCAGCCGCTGCAGAGCGAGCCCTCTGAGCAGAGTTTTTCCAGCCTCTTCTCAGCCTCCGTCGCCGTAGACTCACCATTTAGCCTCTCCCGAAAAACCTTTACCACCTCTGCCGTACCCTCAGACTGAGGTGAGATACGAAGCGCGCTCACACCCATCGCGCCAAGCTCCTCTGTCATGCCGGCAAGCGATAACGTGGCTGCGCTGAGTATTGAGGTACCGTTAATGGTAAAGATGGGTTTACCATCCATGGTGCGTATCATAAGGCCATCGGGGTAATCCACACAGTTATGCTGACACTCGGTCTTACTTAATCCATGGGACCTTGAGGTATAACACCTCCAGGAAAAGGCCAGCGGTACTCGGCCCCAGGCAAAGACCTCGGTCTCCATTGAGGTGTGCTTTACATTGTAGCTCACGGACTCAGCCGATAGCTCCACGGGAAAGGTCACGCGCTTTACACCAAGGGAGCTCAGAAACTCCATACTTGGCACATTATAACTCGTAATATGAGGGCCGCAGTAAAGCTCTCTCTCATTAGCGGCGGTCATATTAAATACACTCATATCATTGGCCTCAATGGCATAAGGCAGACTCAGGAGCCCACGGGCCATATCAAGCTCTCTCTCATTGGAGATAACGGCAAGGCTTGATAAAACCACCTTCTTACCGGCCTCTGTAAGCATTGCCGCCGTCTCCTTTATATCATCAAGGGAAAGACCCCTCTTTTTATCGCAGACCACCTCTCCGAGATAGACGGTATTAACGTCCATCCGTGCCGCCTCCTCGTAGAAGCGAAGCACATCGCCCCTCTTCCACTCAAAGAGTATGGGCCCCAGTGTAAGTTCCATCTTTACCCCTTAAATCAATAGTCTCTTAGACCCTTTAGTATGCAACAGCACACCTGTAAACTCAAGTCTATTCTACCAAAAAGGGGTGATTCAAGGCCGTTAAAAATCTATATGTAGCGGATATTTTTAAGTAGCAGACCGCAGGCAGGGGCAGTACGAGGAGCAGCTGAGCGGTCTTTTGCCGAGATTATCGCCTCTACATCCGAGGGGGGTATGCGGCCAAGCCCAACGTCCACCAGGGTCCCGGCCATTATCCTAACCATATGACGCAAGAACGCCCTGCCCCGCACCTCTATGGCGATAACTTCATTGGCCCCTGAAGTTATCCTTACGGACAAGACCTCTCTTACGGAATGATAGGCATCTGAGCGGGCGGCCCTGAAAGAGGAAAAATCTTTACGTCCCAACATATAAGCCCCACCCTCGTTCATGGCGGATAGATCAATGGGCCATGGAACATGCCACGAGAATCGCCTCATTAAGGGCGAAGGCGCTACCCTTGCAAGCACAGAGTAAACATATGTCTTTGATGAGGCGCTTCTGGCGTCAAAATCAGCAGGCACGTCAGCGGCGTCAAGAACGGCGATATCATCGGGCAGGAGCGCGTTAAGGCCGCGCCGCAGTTCAAGAGCAGGCATCTTCGAGGTTGTAAAAAAGTTGGCCACCTGCCCCGCGGCATGCACCCCGCTGTCAGTGCGAGACGCCCCCGTAAGTTTTACGTCCTCGCCGGTAATCTTTTTAAGGACACTCATTACCTCGGCCTGCACCGAGGGGCCGTTAAGCTGATACTGCCACCCCACGTAACGTGTGCCCTCGTACTCTAAATCAAGTCTGATATTACGCATGTTTTTTTAAAGACTCACCCCCTTACTTTCTTTTGGAAAAAAGAAAGTTTTTTGATCGGGCTGCAGTCTTCCTCTGCTCTTATGGGATATAGCGCAGGTAAGAGAATAAATTAACACTTAAAAAATATCTGCAAAGAAAACCAAAAGGGGCAGATGTTCCCACGCTGAACTTGCGATATGCGCCCCGCTAAACCTTTAAAGATAATCCTTTATTAGTATCTCGGCAATCTGAACGGCGTTAAGGGCCGCGCCCTTTCTGAGGTTATCAGAGACTATCCACATATTAAGGCCGTTCTTCACGGTAGGGTCTATGCGGATTCTACCTACAAAGACCTCGTCCTCCTCGGAGGCCTCAATGGCCGTTGGGTAGACATTCTTGGCAACCTCGTCAACTACCTTTACACCGGGAGCCGCGGCAAGCACGCTGCGGGCCTCTTCCACGGTGACGGGTTTTTTCGTCTCTATATTTACGGCCTCGGAGTGGCCAACGAATACAGGCACACGCACGGCCGTGGCCGTTAGTTTTATTTTTTTATCAAGTATCTTTTTTGTCTCCTCCACCATCTTCTCTTCTTCTTTTGTGGAGCCGTCCTCAAGAAAGACGTCTATATGGGGCAGACAATTAAAGGCAATCTGCTGAGAGAAAATTTTTGTCTCAGGGCTCTTCATGCTAAAGAGGCTGCGCACCTGTCCTGATAACTCCTTCATGGCGTCTTTGCCCGCGCCTGAGACGGCCTGATACGTGGCCACCACCACGCGCTTAATGACGAATTGGTCATGAATGGGTTTTAGGGCCGTAACCATCTGTATGGTAGAGCAGTTGGGGTTGGCGATGATATTTTTCTTTGTATAGAGGGCAATATCCTCGGGGTTGACCTCGGGCACCACAAGAGGTACGTCAGCGTCCATGCGGAACTGGCTCGTATTATCCACTACAACACAGCCCGCGGCGGCGGCCTTTGGTGCGAATATTTTTGATACGCTCGCCCCAGGGCTAAATAGCCCTATATCAATATCCTCAAAGGTCTCGTCATCAAGGAGTTTTACGGAGACTTTTTTCCCGTTAAAGTAGGCATCAGTTCCGGCGCTTCGAGTTGAGGCCAGCAGCCGAAGCTCGCCTACTGGGAATTTCCTCTCTTCGAGTATCTTGACTATTTCCTTACCTACCATGCCCGTAGCGCCCACAACGGCGATGTTGTATTTTTCTTTTTTCACGTTTTTGATATTCTCCGTGGTTTTAAATGATTGCTATTATTGATGGGTTGCGCTACGCACTACCCAACCTACAAGGCTTTGACAAGGCCGATTGGATATTTTTTTTGGTGGGCCGTGCCCACCCTACAAGACTACCAAGCTACACGGCTTTCACAAGGCCCGTTAGATAATATTTATGGTTGGCATAGCCCGCCCTACAAGCTATTGGTTTTCTTTATCTTAAGATAAACAGGTTATCCGGTCAAGGTCTTCCATCGCCGTTATCTTCATGGGGCTCCTTCTCGCCTTCTTCACCTCCCATGGAGAGGTCTCTAATGGCGCTACCAAAACCCCGCACCTTGCGCCCCATGTCATCGTGTTTTACGGCGGCGTTACGAAGGTGGCGGCCAAGAAGATCAAAATCAGGGATAAGGTCCTCAAAATCATTGCCAAGGCGCGCAAGGCCCTCTCGTATCTCTCTTGTACGCTTACTTATCTCCACACCCTTAAGCCCCATGAGTATGGTCTGCAAATAGAGATAAAAGGTATTTGGAGATACAGGTATTACTTTTTTCCCAAAGGCGTACTCTGTAAGTCCGCCGCTGAGTATCATCTCGTAATAAACATTCTCGGCAGGCACGTACATAAGTGCAAAGTCCAGCGTGCCCTCCTCTGGCAGGATATAAGCGGCGGCTATGGTATCAATATGAGAGCGGCAGTCAGAGACAAATTTCTTTTTGGCACGATTCTTCTCATCATCATTATCGGCACTGAGAATCCTTGAAAAATTCTCAAGAGGAAACTTGGAGTCCACGGGCAGCAGCCCGCCTGAGAGTCTTACCACGGCATCAACTCTGCGTCCGCTTCTAAAGGTAAACTGAAGGCCAAAGGATTTAGCGGGCAGGCAACTTGCCAGCAAATCCGCCAGCATAAACTCACCAAGTCCGCCCCTGGGTTTTGGTGCGCCGAGGATATCGCCAAGCCCTGAGATATCACGGCCTATATCCGATAGCTCCGATGTAACACGTGATAACGCGCCAAGGTCGTGCTTCACATCACCCATAATACGAGTGGCATTATCCATGCGGCTGCTAATCTGACCCGAATGGCTGTTTAACTGGCTTGTTACAGAAGAGAGCTGAGTATTTACGGTCTTTGATAACTCGCTCATCTGAGATACAAGGGTGGTGTTAAGCTCGCTCCTTAATGCCTCATAACGCTCAGCACTATTAGAGGAACGGCTTTTACCGATAAAAAAGACAATGATAAAAAGCACAACGAGAAAAAGCCCCGCCAAGAGATAAACCAATAAATCCATTAGACCCCTTTATAAGAGAAGGGCGTTAGAGAGAAAATCCTCATCTAACGCCCCTCATATACTTAATCCTCTTACTTTCTTTTAGAAAAAAGAAAGTAAGACAAAGAAAACCAATGTGGGAACAAGTGCAGATTCACTGAACATACACCTTGCGCCCAGCTAAACTTTTAAAAAAAGAAACCTTTATCAGCCGGCGGCCTTGTTTACACCGTGGTCTTTCTTGCCCCTCTCACCTACTCTTGACTTAAAGTCATGGGCTTGATGAACAAAGGCCTCCATACGCGTAATGGTATTGGCCGTCTCCATGCCCTCGTAGACCATATTCAGGTACGGAATGTTATGGTTATCTTCACGAAGTTTTTTGAGCATGGCGTTAACAACAGTGCCCGGCATACAGGTAAATGGCATGGCATTAACAATGCCGCTTACGCCGTGAGAGATATAATCAATGGCTTTGCCCACGCTTAAGACGGCCTCGCCCTCAAAGGAATCGTGTATATAAGGCTCGGCGTTCTTGATAATCTCCTCAGTGCCTGCCTCATGGCCGCTCCTGAGGTCTCCCACGATTATCTTCTCAAGCTTTCTCTCGTCCTTGTGCTGGAAGAAGTTATTAGTTACCGTACGCAAAAAGTCGCCGTAGTCTTTTCTCTTCAGGGTATTTCTCTTGGAGGTGAAGTTTGTGTAGAATATCCACTCCGAGACCGTGGGAAGCATGACCTCTGCGCCAAGGGCCTCGAGTTTAAGCACAAGGTCCTCGTTGCTGAAGCGGTTATTTCTCACATATATCTCACCTACCACACCTACAACAGGTCTTGTGCCGGGGTCTTTTACCGCCACCATCCTGAAGGCGTCTCTTGCTATCTTCATCTCCTTATCAGGGAAACGCTTGGCACGTATGGCGTCGCATACCCGCCAGACAGAGCTCCAGTAGACCTTCTCCGTCTCTCCTGCGTGCTGCTCGTATGGCCTTGTCTCACGAAGGAGTTTTTCAAGGAGATCTACGGCTACTATGCCCCACCATGCAAGGCGCGGGAAATTTCCGCCAACCATGCCCAGCTCCTTATAAAAGGTGCCGTCCTGATCCGGGGCGTAGATTGGAACCTCCTTTGAACCTACCTCATCAAGGATAAGGCGCTGATAACGGTTGTACTGACCGAACCTGCAGGGGCCGTTGCCCGAGGGCATAAAAAAGGCGCTCTTCTTGGGGTCAAAGTCATCTCTCTTCAAGACCTTCATCATGTCGCCTGTGGTAACGATACAGGGAAAACACTCACGCCCAGAGGTATAGCGGCGGCCCCAGGTAAGGCTCTCCTCATCTGGCATGGGCATTACCTCGGCCTCCACGCCGCAGGCCTCAAAGGCAGCGGCTATGCCGTAGGCCCCATCAGCCATGTAGGGAAGGAATATTTTTTTCTTAATATTCGTCCTCTCAAGGACAGTGCGAACCTTTGTGTCTTTCTGAATCTTGTCCCTCACGTTTCTGATGCTGTCAAGGTAGGCCTCGCAGCGGGTGATGGCCCCGGCGTCTGCTGAGTGCTCATCTATCTCAAGCTGAAGGAAGGGTTTACCCTTTGAGGCGTCGCGGTAAAAATGCGTAATAAGGGAATCCGGGCCGCAGCCAAAATTCGTAAGGTATACGGAGAAGAGACGGTTATCATCCCTTGTTATCTTCTGTACCCCCATAATCCTCTGCCCGCTCTTCCAGTACATATCCTTTGCAATAACATCATCCATTACGGAATCAAGGGGCAGCATATCAAAGGGTATGGCAAGGGTGCCCATCTCGCGAAGTTTCTTGGGCAGCTCAAGGTTAATGCCAGAGTCCGCCGTATTGTAGGCTCTGCCCACAATGACAAGTGCCACGGTGTCTTTATCAAGGCTGTCCATGACCTCTTTGCCGCGCGCTATGAGGCTTCCACGGAACTCGTCCCATGCGCCAAAGGCAGCCTTAAGTGCCTTGTCCACATCACGTCTGGACTTACCAAGGGTGCGCCCAAGGGCCGCGAACTCCTTCTTAATGCCGGACATGCTCTGATTAAAATGAATAACAGGTTTTATTACCTCCACGCCGTCAAGGTCCCCGAACTTAAAGGCAGACTCCATGTAATAGGGCAGGGCCTGAATGTAAGGGCAGAGGACCGTATGGTTATCGCCCTCTCTCGCGGGAGGCATATTAACAAGGCTTGGAAGGAATATCTTCTTAAGACCTTTTTCAAGAAGATCCGTAACATGGCCGTGAGAAACCTTAACGGGAAAACAGGTCTCAGAGACTACCTTCTCAAGACCGTTTTTTATAATATCTTTACTCGTAGGCGAGCTTAGCTGCACCCTGAAACCCAGCGTATCAAAGAATGCCTTCCAGAAAGGATAGAGCTCGTGCATCATGAGTATTCTGGGTAGACCAATTACGGGAGCGTCCTTTGCGGCTATCTTTCCCCTGTACGTGCCGTAGAGGAACTTTTCCCTCTCCTTATAAAGGTCCGGCAGGTCTATCTTTTTCTCGGACCCGTCCTTTACATCGTACTTATCACACCTTCCGCCGTAATAAATGGGATTGGACCCGTCTACTACGACTTTACGGATATTACATACATTAGAGCAATCCGTACAATCAAAGGTATCAATGGTGTGTTTTTTACTTCCAAGGTCAAAACCGCTGAACTTCGTACGCTGCCCCTCTTTCATCTCCTGCAGCGCAAGTATGGCTACACCTATGGCCCCTGTAACATCGTGATGCTCGGGAACGGTAATCTTCTTTCCCGTAACCTTCTCAAAGGCCGCTACTACAGCCAGGTTTGCCGCCGTGCCGCCCTGGAAGAATATGTGGTTGCCGATACGCCTGTCCCCTACAACCCTGTTAAGGTAGTTAAGGACAATGGAGTATGCAAGCCCTGCAACAAGGCCGTCTTTTCCAACGCCTTTTTGCTGATGGTTCACCATATCAGACTCGATAAATACCGTGCATCTCTCTCCCATGGAGGGCGGAGCCGTGCAGTCAAGGGCCATATCGCTGAACTCGCCCTTAATGCTTATGCCAAGCCTCTCGGCCTGTTCTTCAAGAAAGCTGCCCGTGCCCGCGGCGCAGACCTTGTTCATCTCAAAGTCCACTACCACGCTGTCGTCAAGGGCTATGTACTTGGAATCCTGACCGCCTATCTCGAAGATGGTATCCACCTTCGGGTCTATTACGGCGGCGGCAACGGCCTGAGCCGTAATCTCGTTACGCATACAATCCGCGCCAACAAAGTCACCTGCAAGGTAGCGACCCGATCCCGTGGTGCCCACGCCCATAACCTCGACGCGGTCGCCTACTTCTTCATATACCTCATTAAAACCGTTCTTTATGGCATCAAGGGGCCGGCCCGCCGTTGGCAGGTAGCTCTTTGTGATTAGCTTCATGTCCTTGTCTATAAGGATGACGTTCGTAGAAGTAGAGCCAACGTCTATGCCCATGTACGCAGGCACGCGCTCTCCGGGGGTAAGCTTATAACCCGTCTTTGTAGTATCCTCGGAGGGGTGGCCCGTTGGCCTCTCAAGCCTGTCAAGGGATTTATCGCTTGTGCGTCCGCCCCGGATAAACTCTTCAAGCGCCGCAACGCCCTTAAAGTCGCCCAGCCCCTTTTGCTTATCAAGGTTATTAAAGACCGCGCCAAGGGCGCCCATGGAGGCAAAATGCTTGGGGATTATATACTGCTCATCGCTAAGCTCGAGTATCTCTTTAAAGGCCTTTCTTACGCCAAGGTTGGCGGCAACTCCGCCCTGAAATGATACAGGAGGGAAAAACTCCTTACCTCTGCCTATTGTGGATTTAAAGTTACGGGCAACAGCGTAACAGAGCCCCGCGATAATATCGTAATCAGGGGTGGCTATCTGCTGCAGGTGTATCATATCGCTCTTGGCGAATACGCTGCAACGTCCGGCTACACGCGGCGGGTTCTTGCTCTTAAGGGCAAGGAGGCCGAAATCTTCAATGGTAAGCCCCATGCGTATGGCCTGCTGGTCAAGAAAGCTGCCCGTGCCCGCGGCGCAGACAGAGTTCATCTGAAAGTCCTCTATGCTGAGCTTGCCGCCTTCAGAGCGCAAAAATATGAGCTTGGCGTCCTGACCGCCTATCTCGATTACAGTCCTCACATCTGGGTGATATGTCTCAACGGCCCTGGCCTGGGCTATAACCTCGTTGGTAAAGGTTGCGCCGATGAGCGGGGCAATGAGCTTGCCGCCTGCGCCGGTAACGGATACAAGGGCAATATTGCCCTCACCGTACCGTGAGATAATGTCCTTTAAAAGGGTGAGCGATGTCTCAAGGGGCTCGCCCTCGGTCCTGGTATAATGTTCTTCAAGAATGTTTCTATTCTCATCAAGTATAACAGTGTCGGCGCTTACTGAGCCTACATCCATACCTACATAGATAATATCTTTCTTACTCAAATCATGCCTCCCGCGGAGTGGCTTACTGCTCATCTGGTTATATTTATATTAAAGGGCTTTTATGGCGCCTTTGTATTTGTGCTGATATAAAATTTTACATAGAAAAAAACGCCACATTCAAGACGGGCAAAGTCCTGAATATCCACTTTATTGTATTGAAAAATAATTATTATCGATTTTACCGCCTTTGTCAATGAAGTAATCATATTTTCTGCCTGCAGCAAGGTGCTTTCTGAGGGGCTTTAGCGCATGGAAGAGATAGAAGATGATGCGGTGCAGCGGCAAAGGTTAAGGCTCAGGTAAGGGAAAAGAAGCAAAAAACCCGGCCAAGGCCGGGTTTTTTGCAACTCTTATGATATGAGAAGTCTTACTTGCTAGCGAGGGTCTTCAGATAATCAGCGATGGCGTCTATCTGAGCGTCCTTGAGAGAGGCCTTCCACGGAGGCATGGAGAGGGCGAACTTCTTGTACTTCTTCTGTGCTCCTGCGCGGCCGTCTTTTATAACAGCGGCGATATCGGCCTTTGAGGCGCCTTTAAGAAAAGCACTGCCCTGAAAGCCGGGAGCCATTGCCGTACCTGCTCCGGCAGCGCCATGGCAGGGAAGACATTTAGACTTATATAACGAAGCCCCGTCATTAGCCATAGCTGAACCGGCAAAGACAAGACCTAATGCAACTACACCAACCCCGATCAATTTGCGCATAATAATGCCTCCTTTTTAGATGCTAAATTAAAATGAGTGTTTCCGTGAAAGATACAGTCTCGGAGTTCACTTGTCAAGAACTTTCTTTTCTGCCACATAGCTTATTTTACATCGCCATACCTGCCGTGTCAAGACGAGCGGCCTTATCATCACGGCCGGAGAGACCAGAGCGCATTAAAAATAAAGGATAATAATGAAAATTTATATTGAGTACCATGACAGAAATCATATTAAAAGGCTTGAAAGCGTCATATTCTATGATATAAACTTAAGTATAAAATAAATGGAGGTATATACCATGTTAAGAGAGAGAGTAGAAGAGGCGCTCAGCGGCATTCGTCCGGCCCTGCAGGCAGACGGCGGAGACGTAGAGCTTGTTGACCTGGACGAAGAGAACGGTATAGTTACGGTAGAGCTCCAGGGCGCATGCTCAGGTTGTCCCAGCGCGCAGATTACACTTGCCATGGGCGTTGAGAGGGCCATTAAAGAGAAGGTCCCCGAGATAAAAGAAGTTCGCTCCTCATAAATAAGAGTCAGCAGGCTTTGCAACCGGACAGAGTACGAAGCAGGGTCGCTGTCTCGATATGGGAGTTTTAAGAGAGGGACGGAGTACGAAGCGGCGAACTCAGACGCCCCTTCCACGCTGTCTTGTAAAGAGAGTCCTGAGGGGTGCCTGAGCGCATACCTGCAAAGGTGCTTCTATGGAGAAAACCCAGCCAGGGCCCTCTTCATTAAGATGTAAACTCAAACTAAAGCGAGAAGGATTATTATGGCATATCATATAACAGAAGAATGTGTTTCCTGCGGAACATGTTTGCCGGAGTGCCCCGAGGGGGCTATCTCCGAGGGTGAGCCCTATATCATAGACGCGGCGCTCTGTACCGAATGCGGTGCCTGTGCCGAGGTATGTCCTGTTGACGCATGCCAGCCGGCCTCTGAAGGTTAATAGCAAATACCGCTAAAAGGAAGTGAGAAATGAGCAAGATTACTGTAGCGTTCATAAGGGCCGCTATGATTTACTTTGTCCTCGCCATGCTGCTGGGTATACGCATGAGCTGGACAGGGGCAGCCTATCCATCCATACCCATGCACGTACACTTCAACCTCCTGGGCTGGATGTCCATGATGATATACGGAGTGGCCTATCACATACTGCCGAGATTCAGCGGCCAGCCGCTCTGGAGCGAGAGACTATCCACGTGGCATTTTTACCTTGCCAATATCGGCCTTATCGGCATGGTCTTTGGCTGGTTAATCATCGGCTCCGCCGGCGGAGGAGGATATATACTGTATATATTCTCACTTATAGAGGGTGTATCCATACTCTTCTTTGCGGTAAATATGTTTAAGACCGTAAAGGCCGCGCCACCGGTGCCGCCAAGGCCGCCGGTAAGACCTAAGCCTAAACCGCCGGTAAAGGCAGCCCCTGCCGCCGCCGCGGCCGCGGAGACGAAAAAAACAGAGTCTTCGGCAAAGACAGAGGTTAAGAGCACGGAAAGGAGTACCGATAAAACAGGAACAAAGGCCGGTAAACCGGCTGCAAAGGCAAAAAGCAAGGCCAGGCCAACGGCAAAGAAGGCGGCAAAAAAAGAGAGCAAACCAGAGACCTCTTCTGCTGCGTCTTCGGGAGCAACAAAAACAGAAAAAACCTCGGCTCCAAAAGAAGCGGATACAACTCCGCCTAAGGCTGAGGCCGCTGCCGGCACAGAGAGTAAGCCCGTGCAGGCTTCTGCTCCTGCCGCAGAGCCCGGTACCGGTGAGGTACCAAAACCTGAAGACAACAAGTAAGGGACTCAGACACAAGTCCAGGCCGGAGGATCAGAGATAAAAAACATGGCAAGCATTACAAAAGACATGCTCATAGGCGAGGTAATGAAAAGTATCCCGAGACGCGCAGGGTGTTTATAAAACACTTTGGCGCCGGGTGCTTTACCTGCCCGGGAGCGGAGAAGGAAGACATCTACTTCGGCTCTACCATACATAATGTAGACATGGCAGAGGTGCTGAAAGAGCTCAACGAGGTAGTTGCGTCCCCAAAAAACAAGAGGACTTAAGGTTATGAGTGATGACACAGTGGTGCGGCGCGACCTTACGGTAAATGATTGTATCAGGCTCCACCCCTCCACCATCGGAGTCTTTACAAGGTTCAATATAGATTCGTGCTGCGGCGGCGCCGTCAGCATCGAGGAAGCTGCGCTTCGTGACGGGGCTGATATTGAGGCCCTTATGAGAGAGATTAACGAGGCCCTCTGAAGGTACTGCCGAGAGGGCGGTGGCGGTTTCGTAAGTGAATACAGGCACAGGACAGAGGATGGGTCCTGCGTGAAGTTCACCCCTACCCCCTCCGATTTGATATATATAAACTACAAAAACCCTCAGACAAGAGGTCTATACTGTGACAGATAAGAATATAACAGAAGATATGGTCCTTGGGGCGCTGAGCTCTGTAATGGACCCTGAACTTAATAAAGACCTTGTATCCGCCAATATGATACGGGAGATAAAGATTAGCGGCTCTGCCGTGAGCTTCAAACTCGTGCTTACCACCTCGGCCTGCCCGCTCAAAAAAGAACTTGAAGAGCAGGCGCGTGCTGCCGCCCTTGGAATAGAGGGCGTAAAAGAGGTAAAAATAGACGTAACCGCCGATGTGCCTCAGTCCAGAAAAATGCCTGATAAGACACCTATACCCGGGATAAAAAACACTATCGCCGTTGCCAGCGGAAAGGGCGGCGTAGGTAAATCCACGGTAGCCGTAAACCTTGCTCTTGCGTTGGCAGGTACAGGAGCGAAAGTGGGTCTTCTTGACGCCGATGTCTACGGCCCCAGCATCCCGCTTATGATGGGCATACACCGGGCCCCTGAGGCAACAGAGGATGAGAAGCTAATACCAATAGAAAATCACGGAGTAAAGCTCATCTCCGTGGGTTTTATGCTTGATGAGGAGACCCCTCTTATATGGCGGGGCCCCCTTGTTATGCAGCTAATTCAGCAGTTTCTTAACGGCGTGCAGTGGGGCGAGCTTGATTACCTTATTATAGACCTTCCGCCGGGCACGGGAGATGTTCAGCTCACCCTTGTTCAGACCATCCCGCTTACAGGGACGGTTATCGTCACTACGCCTCAGGACATAGCGCTCCTTGACGCGCGGCGCGCCTTAAAGATGTTCGCCGAGGTCAAGGTGCCGGTGCTTGGCATTATCGAGAACATGAGCCTCTTTGTCTGCCCCCACTGCGGTGAGAGTACGGAGATATTCAGCCACGGCGGCGGAGAGAAGACAAGCGAGAGGTACGATGTGCCGCTCCTTGGCAAGCTCCCCCTTGACGTTAAGACGCGCGAGGGCGGTGACTGCGGTAAACCCATAGTGCTTCTGGAGCCGGACTCAGAGCAGGCAAAGACATTTAAGGATATCGCCTGCGCACTGGCAGGAAAAATAAGCGTACTTGATCTGGCATAGAGCAGCGGGTCGAATATAATCCTGAAGAAAAGCGGCCCTCTTGTATAATGGGGCTGTTTTTTTATTTCACGGCCATGTACAGCAAATATGAGAGACTCCATACACAACCACATTCCATACAAGGGGAATAAGAATTAACGCTTCTTAACCATACAAGGCACAGGACAACAAAAAAACTTCTTTAAGGCTGCCTCAATGCTGAAGATAAGATTCCCCAGGGACAACATCGTGGCCCTGCTCCTCATTGCCGTTCTCATAGGGGTGGTGACAGGGTGCCTTGCCGTGGGTTTTCGTTATCTGCTCATAGGCGCGGTAGGGCTCTTCTGGGGAGATTCTTCAAATATTATCGAGGCCGCCTATGCCATGCCCTGGTACCTCAAACTTCTCATACCTGCCGGCGGCGGGCTGCTTGTAGGCCCCATAATAGCCTTCCTCGCCCCTGAGACGCGCGGAGCCGGTGTGCCCGAGGTAATAGAGACGGTTATTGTCCATGAGGGGGTAATCAGGCACCGCACCACGCTCTTTAAGATGCTCTCCACAGTTATATCCATCGGCACGGGCGCCTCTGTTGGCCGCGAGGGGCCCATTGTACACATAGGGGCCTCCGTGGGCTCCTCGCTGGCGCAGATAATCAGGCTGCCCACTGAGTGGAAACGGGTCTTTCTGGCCTGCGGCGCAGCCGCGGGCATAGCCGCCACCTTTAACGCCCCAATGGCGGGCATGCTCTTTGCCGCCGAGATAATCCTCGTTGATTTTCAGGTAAGCTACCTCAGTCACATAGCCATATCCTCCATAACGGCAACAGTAATCTCATATCACTTTCTTGGCGTACTGCCTGCGTTTCAAGTCCCTGAGTACACCCTTGTAAGCTACTGGGAGATACCCCTTTATATTATCCTCGGCATCATGGCAGGAGGGGTCTCCATAGCCTTTATCCGCCTTACCTCCGGGGTTGAGGACACCTTCAGCCGCTTTCGTATTCCCATATATATACGCCCTGCCATTGGAGGTTTTGCCGTGGGGCTCATCGCCCTCTGGCTGCCCCATGTCCTTGGCGTGGGGTACGAGTCCGTGAACCTTGTATTTACGGCAAAGGCCGCGCTGGGGCTCATGCTGCTTATGATAATCTTTAAACTTCTGGCAACATGCCTCTCTGTTGGCTCAGGGCTATCAGGGGGCATCTTCGCGCCCTCGCTTGTCCTTGGAAGCATGCTTGGAGGGGCCTTCGGAATCCTCTCTCACACGTTATTTCCCGGCACAGTAGCCCCATTTGCGGCCTACGCCCTTGTGGGCATGGGCGCGGTTGTGGCCGGCAGCACATTAGCGCCAATAACAGCCATATTCACCATATTCGAGCTTACCTATGACTTTCAGATAATACTGCCCCTTATGACAAGCTGCATAGCGAGCCTTGTAATCGTACAATCCATACAGGGTCACTCCATATACGAGGCGAAACTCATCAAAAAGGGGATAAAACTTGTACGCGGCAGGGACATAAACATACTGCGCTCCATACGTGTAGGTGATTACATGGAAAAGAGCTTTCCAAGCCTTATGGAGTCAACACCGCTTGGGGAGATTATTTTAAGAATAGAGGAGAGCGATTACCCGCATTTTCTTGTATTTAACGAGGCAAGAGAGCTTACCGGCATGTTATCCGTAAGCGACCTCAGGCCTATTATGGCTGAGATGAAAGACCTCTGCGAGCTTGTAGTGGCAGGTGAGATAATGACACGAGATGTTGAGACTATCGGCCCCTTTGATAACTTCGAGAGGGCCTTTAATATATTCGAGGGTAAGCAGATATCAACGCTGCCCGTAGTAAGCCGCGATAATCCAAAGAAGGTGCTGGGCATACTTAAAAAGAGCGCCCTGCTAATGACATACAACCAGAAAATCTTAAAGCACGACAGCCTTATGATAACAAAAAGCTGATAGGTGTTTTTTAAAAAAAGCCAAAGATAAAAGTAGCAGGACAGAGCTGTCCTGCTCCGCAGCCTGGAGGGTAAAAAAACCCATTCTCAGAGGTCTTTATGCGCGCCGTCGCAAAAAGGCGGGGCCTCTGTTTTTTTGCAGTTACAGAGCGGCACCTTTTTTTTCTCTTCTATCTCAAATACTACAGGCTCAAACTCACCACGCTCCTTATGAGTACCGTCGCAAAAAGGCTGAGTCGCAGAGCGGCCGCAGCTGCACCAGTAGTAAGTACCTTTATCAAGTTCCAAAACAACGGCTTTCTTCGCAAAAATAACCGGCTCGCTCATAGAAAAACCTCCTGTATTTTTAATAATTAAAGCCTATCATAAAGCCCCCCTCTGTCAAGTACAAGAAAGTGGGGGAAGGTGAGATGTGAGGGGGGGGGTGCTTCAGGGGGTAGAGAGTGAGCCCCGAAGCTCGGAGAGGGTCATGGAGTGCCTCTTAAGGTAATCATCTATGCCGTGCGCAACTGATTGCGAGGCAGAGGGGTCCATAAAACTTGCCGTACCAACCTGCACGGCAGCGGCCCCTGCGATGATAAACTCAAGGGCATCGCGGGTAGTGGTAATACCGCCTACCCCGATTAAAGGCACGGCGGCAACGCCTGCGGCCTCCCAGAGCATCTTAAGGGCAACGGGGCGTATGGCAGGGCCTGACAAACCGCCCGTAACAGTACCAAGGCGTGGGCTTCGCTTCTCAACATCAACGGCCATGCCCGAGAGGGTGTTTATAAGAGATATGGAGTCTGTGCCAGCCTCTTCCACGGCCCGCACCATTACCTTTATGTCCGTTACATTAGGCGAGAGTTTGGTCATTACATGAAGGCGCTTTACAGATTTTTTGACGGTACTTACCACCTTTGCGGCCTCCACAGGGTCTACCCCGAAGACGATTCCGCCTCTCTTTACATTTGGGCATGATATATTTATCTCAACAGCCTTAACGGTCTCGCAGTCTTCAAGCCTGCGGGCAACTTCGCAGTACTGCTCTACGGTCTCGCCAAAGATATTGGCTATGACATGGGTATCAATATCTGCGAGAAGGGGCAGTTTGTCGCTGATAAAAGCATCTACGCCGATGTTCTGCAGCCCTATGGCGTTTAGCATACCGCATGGCGTCTCGGCTATCCTTGGTGCAGGGTTGCCGCAGCGCGGTTTTAAGGAAAGTCCCTTTACTATTATTGCCCCAAGAGAGGCCAGGTCCATGAAAGGTGTAAACTCAAGGCCGTAACCAAAGGTGCCCGATGCCGTCATTACCGGGTTCTTCAGGTTCAGTCCCCCAAGGGAGACGGAGGAGTCGATTTTGTTCTCTTTTATATGCAAGTTTTTTTCACTCACTCACTTACTCTTACTCAGCAAATATCATCCCAGTCAATGGTGACGCTATCAAATACAGGGCCCTCTGAGCAGACCATTTTCAATTGTCCCCGCGCCCCGGCGTGCTCTGCTTTTATCTTCACGGCGCACCCAAGGCATACCCCTATCCCGCAGGCCATTGTCTTTTCCAGGGATACGTAAGACCTGGCCCCCGCACTGGCGGCCATTGCGGCAACGGCCTTAAGCATAGCCGGAGGGCCGCAGGCATATACAAGTGAGTCAGGGGTTAACTCTCTGGCAAGCAGAGCCGTTACAAGCCCCTTTGCGCCCACGCTCCCGTCTTCCGTAGAGACCTCCACCCTGCAGGGGAGTCCGGAGAAATCTTCAGCAAGAGCGGCATCTGCGGCGCCTCTTGCCCCGAATAAAAAAAGACCGTCCTTTAAGAGCGCGGCCATAAGGTAAAAGGGCACAATACCCATGCCCCCGCCTACCATAATGGCTTTGTCTGTACCCAAATCCTGCGGCAGGGGAAAACCATTACCAAGAGGGCCCAGGAGCTGCAACTCATCACCTGGCTGCTTCTCTGAGAGGAGCGTAGTGCCTCTGCCCACGACGTTATAGAGAAACTCAATACCCTCGCCCGAAAAAGGGCTCTGCCTCTTCACGGGAAGAACCTCTCCCGCGGCATCAAGAACGCGATACAGGCCAAGCGGACGGCTAAGCAGCGGGTCAATGGTATTGGGGCTTCGCAGCATAAAAAAATGCCCCGGCCGCAGCCCATCCGCCTTAAGCTTAAGGCCAAGCCTGCGGGCTCCGCACTCTGACTCTCTGTTATAAAGGACCGTAGCCCTTGAAAAAGCCTTCATATTCAGTCTAATACCTCATACACAGACAAAAGAGTTAAAATACAAGGGTCATCACAAGGGCGTCCTCATCGCCGTAATAGCGCTTTCGCTCATAGGATTCCTTAAAACCAAAGTTCCTGTAAAGCCGTATGGCCGCGGTATTGGACTTTCTAACCTCAAGAAAGGCCCCTGCCACATATGCCTCGTGAAACATATCAATGACTCTCTTAAAGAGCCACGTGGCTATGCCGCGCCGCCTCAGCCCCGGGGCAACGGCAAGGTCCAGTATATGGGCCTCGTCGTATACTATCCAGAAAATCACATAAGCGCCAATACAGCTCGTGCCGTTCTCACCCTCAACATGAAGGGCGTAGGGATAGGATATGGGGTTCTCTATCTCTCTCTCAAACTGGTCCCTTGTCCACGGCATGGCAAAAGATGCCTTCTCAATAACGAGAACCTCGTCAAGGTCCGCCGTGGTCATTAGCTTAAGTCTGTATTTAAGTGATTTTGCAGGCTCTTGGGTTTGCAAGGTTTCTGAGGACCTCCGGCCATTACAGGGAGGGTGCAGTCGGAGTAAGGGAAAGAACGGCGCCGGAGCCCGCCATTAAAAAATTATTCAGTCAAGACCGTGAGAGGGAAAAAACCCTCAACACAGAAGAGCCCTGAAGAGGTAAGAAGAAAAAAACTCCTTTAAAAAAAGGCCCGCTTAGACCCCCCCGGAGTACTCCGCAGGAGAAAATCTCCCTCTAAGACCGCGCATGCACCATGCGGTACAGCCCCGAAAACAGAGCCCCTGCAAGATTACCCTATCACCCCACCATACCATCAGCCCCGAAACCTGCCAGGAGGGCGCGTCTTACTTCTCGTTTGTGGCGAAGACTATATGCCAGAAGTCGAGCTTTTTCAGCATATACTGTTTTGTTACCTTAAGCCCCGCGTTTCTCACAAACTCGTTAAGGGAGAGGTCTGACCTCCAGCCAATCTTCTTACAGAGCGGGTTCATCCACTTCTCGCACATCTCAATAAAAGGATTCTTGCTCTTAAAGTGGTTCACCACAACAACTACGCCGTCTTTTTTGCAGACCCTCTTTACCTCTTCCATAACACGATATGGGTCGGGAACAACGCTTACCACATGTGAGATAAAGACCTTGTCAAAAGAGTTATCGGCAAAACCAACGCTCATGGCGTCCATGCTGAGAACGTTTATATTATCAAGGCGGTTATCGTCTATTTTTTTCTTGGCTTTTTTAAGCATCTCCCTTGATAGGTCTATGCCTACGACCTTGCAATGCCTGGGGTATACTGACATGGAGAGCCCCGTTCCCACGCCTACATCAAGTATGCGCTCGCCGGGTTTTATATCCATTGTAGTAATTGCGTTGCTAATCCTGGGGTAAAAAAATCTCTTAAAAAGCATATCATATACACTGGAATAAGCCGCGTAGACCTTCTTGATGCTCTCTATCTCTAATGACTGCCCTCCTCCCAGAAAGGGTTCCTGCATAGACATTTCTTTCTTCAACTCTTCCTCCAGATAATAAACTTACCGGCCATAATCCCGATACCGGTTCTTTTCAACATAATTCACAAGAGCTATATAAGGGATAACAAGTTATCCGTCCACCAAATAGGCAAAGATAAGGATATTCAGTCTCAGCCTTTACGGGTGGAGTCGGCACACTTGGATATTATCTAATATATATCAGCAGGATAAAGAGCGCAACCTATTTTTTATTACTCATTGACGAAATCTGTTTTATCGCTGTAAAATCCTCTTAAAAGGAGGTCTTTTTCTTGCCTCAGCAGTATGGCAGGCGCGGTGTTTTTTTGTCCCTTGTTTTTAAGAGAAAACATCTGAGGGGTCTTTTATACTCGCACCCCCCCATGATGCACACCAGGACTTTCTCACGCCCCAGGCCGCCTATGTGGAAAAAACATCAGAGGTCTTTGATACCTCGCGTATCCTGAAACCCGGCTTTACGGCCCCTCCCCAGGTATCCCTGTAGGGCGAGAAGGCAAGAGAAAAACCCGCACCACCAAGCCCCTGCATGCCTGCCATGCCAAAACCTATGCCGCGGGCCCGGGCACCGTCCTCGGTAAGCCTGAAACTGAGGTGCCTGCCCCCCACTACTTTTGTATCCATAACAGTGGTACCGCGAAGACATAAGAGGGGCTCGCGGTTGGCCATGCCAAAAGGGGCAAGACGCTCTATCTCTGCTATGGCCTGAAGGCTCATCTCTTTTAACGAGACAGCGGCGTCAAGCTCTACCTCCGGGACAAGGTCCTCTGCGGTAAGGGTCTCTCCGGCATAGGAGAGAAATTGCTCTGTAAAGGTACCCACCTTATCGCGGGAAAGAGAAAACCCGGCGGCAGCCCTGTGCCCGCCGTACCGTATAAGCGAGGCTGATGAATGTTTTATGCCCTCAAGAATATTAAATGCCTTAACACCCCTTGCAGAGCCGCGTCCCATCTCTCCGTCAAGGGCTATCATTACAACGGGAAGGCCCAGAGATTCAGTAAGCCTTGAGGCAACAATGCCGATAACACCCTCATGCCAGTTTTCTGAGGCAAGGACCATTGCGCGCCTCTCCCCTGTATCGGCCTTTAGAATGCCCTCGGCCATGAGCAGGGCCTCATCAAGGATGTGACTCTCCATCTCCCGACGCGAGGTATTGGCCTCATCAATGGCCTGGGCTATTGCCTCGGCCTCGGCGGTATTTTCAGTTATAAGCATACGCAGCGCCCTATCGGCCCGTGCGATGCGCCCTGCCGCGTTAATTCGAGGGGCAAGCTTAAAACCAATGTGATGTGTCTCAAGGGTCCCGGGGCGCAGCCCGGATACGTTCTTAAGGGCTATGAGACCGGGTTTTTTTGTCTCTCCAAGTTCAATAAGCCCGTAGCGCACGAATATCCTGTTCTCATCAATAAGTGGCACCATATCAGATACAGTGCCTATGGCCACAAGATCAAAAAACCTCTTGAGGTTCGGTCCCTTGCCCGCTATGAGACCGCTCTCTCTAAGCCTTGATCTTAAGGCCATGATAAAATTAAAGGCCACACCAACGCCTGCAAGGGACTTAAATGGAAAGGCGCAGCCGTCTTGACGCGGGTTTATAAAGGCATAGGCAGGCAGGGCGCGCGAGGTGGGCTCATGGTGGTCGGTTACGATAATATCAATACCAAGCTCTGCTGCGGCAATGATTTCCTCGTGGTTGGAGGTGCCGCAATCCACTGTAATAACAACCTTAACGCCCTTTGCCCCAAGGCCCTTCAGTCCCTCAATGTTCAGGCCATACCCCTCGGACTTTCTCTCCGGGATATAGGTAAGAATCTCGTGCCCAATTGATTTAAAGAAGAGGTATATAAGGGCCGCCGAGCTCGTGCCGTCAACATCATAATCGCCCCATACAGCGATGCCCTCGCCTTTTGCAAGGGCCTGCTCCACGCGGCGGACGGCCTTATCCATATCTTTAAAGAGAAAGGGGTCGTGAAGGTCCTCAAGGCCGGGACGTAAAAAAGCAGAAGCCCTCTCGATGTCACCAAGACCTCTGTTAATGAGTATCCGTGCCGTAAGGGGAAGTATCTCAAGGTCCTTAACCAGCTTATCCTGCAGGGCCTTATCAAGGGGAGTTATTTTCCAGCGTTTTTTCATAGCCATAAAATACCCCGCGCATTTAAGAGAAGATTTTTAAAATAAAAGAAAAAACCAACATTACAATAAAGAAAGGTAAGAGGTCAACCCGTGGAGGTCGGCCCATACATAACACATAGGCCCCAAAAACCGTCTTGAGAAGGGCGTGCAAAAATGCTGAAAAGCCGAGTTATTATTCTATATAGAAAGGTTTACGCGGTCAAGGGATGATTGGAAAAATGAGGATGGGATTGGCGTGAGCCTGTAAAACCGCCACAATGTTTTTTTGCGCCGCGCAGGTATAGAAAGAACAACAGGGGAGAGCCTGCGCCAAAAAAGTGCCATGAAGACAAAAAAAGGACCCTAAAGGGCCCTTTTTTTGTATCATCATATTAGTAAAAAAAATCACAGACGTGCGGCAAAGTCCCCTACAAGGTTTCTAACCTCCTGTAAATCAAGGCGCTCTGCAAGGAGCGGCATAATAGTGGGCCGCTCGGCCTCGCCGTTAACCTCATCAAGGATTACGTTCATAAAGGCCACCACAGCGGCGGGCTCAAACTGAGTGCCTGTATGGGTCTTAATCTCGGTGATAGCCGCGTTGAAGCTGAGACGCGGTCTGTAGGGCCTGTCCGTGGTCATGGCGTCAAAGGCGTCCATAAGGGCCATTACTCTGGCCCCTGCCGGTATCTCATCACGCTCAAGCCTGTCCGGGTACCCGGAGCCGTCAACCTTCTCATGGTGGTTACGCGTCATCATGGCAACACCCTTCCAGGGGAAATGAATCTTCGAGAGTATCTCATAACCCACTACGGGGTGTGAGTTCAGCTCTCTTGACTCCATGCTTGTAAGGGGGCTGGCCTTGTTGATTATGGTCTTATCCACCGTAATCTTGCCTATGTCGTGGAGAAGCCCCGCTACCTTTATGCCCTCTACTCTGGTATTTCCCCACCCCATCTTCTCTGCCACAACCGCGCTGTAGGCCGAGACCCTGTGCGAATGCCCTTTGGTGTATGCGTCTTTC